>NZ_JBJMIE010000639.1:0-8799 GCF_045807065.1 Actinophytocola sp.
CCGGGGTCGCCGCCGGCCAGGGCCGCGAGCTGGCGGCCCGTCTGCTCGGCGGTCTCCATCGCGCCCCGCTCCCACCGCTCGCGCCAGTCGTCGAGCAGCGGCTGCTTCAGCTTCATGGCGGCCGCGTAGAACTCGTCGAGGGTGCCGGTCTCGCGGATCTCGTGGAAGCCCTGGACGGCGAGGTCGCGGCGGCGGTAGGCGGTGGTGATGTCGGTGCCGGGGGCGCCGCCGTCCGGGAGGGCGGCGGCCTCGGCGTAGCGGTCCGGGTCGCGGACGATGTCCAGGGGGAAGGTGAGGACCGCGTCGCCGGCCTCCGGCAGGCCGGAGTTGGCCATGAGCACGGTGATCTCCAGGCCGCCGTGGTTGACCAGGCGGTGGATGGTGCCCGGGGTGAACCAGAGGACCGTGCCGGGTTCGAGGTCGTGCTCGCCGAAGCCGTCCTCGCCGGAGAGGGTCTGCACCTGGCCCCTGCCGCCGGTGACGACGTAGGCCTCGGTGCAGCAGAGGTGCATGTGCGGGGTGCCGCCGTGGAGCCCGTCGGGGGTCGCGGTGTCGTACACGGAGAGTTTCGAGACGCCTACCGCGCCCGGGAGTGGATCACGCATCGGTACCCCTCGGCGTGGCGGCCTTGCTGTCGCGGGGCCGCGCAATGGACACTGGCGGTAATCGCGCCCGTCAGGCGCAAGGAAAGGCCTTTCCCTTGTAGCCTGACGCTAGGCGGACTGTGGTTTTGGTGTCAAACATCGGAGGTCTCGGCATGGCGACGCTTGCCGATGTCGCTCGTCGGGCCGGCGTGTCCGCGGCAACCGTGTCACGCATCGTGAACGGCAGCCCCAAAATCGTGTCGGACGACTTGCGCGAACGGGTGCTACGGGCTGTCCAGGAGTTGCAGTACGTGCCCAACGCCCACGCGCAACTACTGGCCCGTTCGCACCGGACGACGGTCGGCGTGATCGTGCACGACGTGTCCGACCCGTACTTCGCGGAGATCACGCGCGGCCTGCAGCGGGTGGCGTCCGAGCAGGGCCGCCTGGTGATCATCTGCAACTCGTACCGGGACCCCGACCGCGAGCTGGAGTACGTCGAGCTGCTGCGCGCCCACCAGGTCGAGGCGATCATCCTGGCGGGCTCCGGCTATCACGACCCGGCGTTCACGAAGTCGCTGAACGCGAAACTGGCCGCGTACATGGCGACCGGCGGCCGCGTGTCGGTGGTCGGCCGGCACAAGCTGGCGGGCGACGCGGTGATGCCGGCCAACGAGGAGGGCGGCTACCTGATCGGGTCGGCCGTGTTCTCGGCGGGTCACCGGCACGTCGGCGTGGTGGCGGCCCCGAAACAGCTGACCACGACGACGGACCGCCTGGCCGGACTGCGCCGAGCGGCCCGCGAGTACCACCGCACCCTCCCGTCCCGCCGCATCGCCTACGCGGAGTTCGACCGCGACGGCGGCGCCGCGGCCACGGCCGCGCTGCTCGACGCCGACCCCCGCCTGACCGCGATAGTGGCCCTGAACGACTCGATGGCCATCGGCGCTCTCTCGGTCCTCCGCGAACGCGGCCTGTCCGTCCCATCCGACGTTTCCGTGGTCGGCTTCGACGACATGCCCATCGCGCGAGACGTGACCCCCAGCCTGACCACGGTCCGCCTACCCCTGGTGGAGATCGGCGCCCGAGCGATCACCCTGGCCCTGGAGGCACCCCAACCCTCACCGAGGGTGGAGGAGGTCTCAGCGGAACTGATCCACCGCGAGTCCCTGGCCGAACCCCGCCCCGAGTGACGCGGTCCTGACGCTCAGATGGGAAGCCGTCGAACTCGCACGGTTTCATCACCAAGCACCACGATTGCACCGGTTGCCAGATCATCTGCGACTGGCCCCAGGTTTGCGAGGATGATCTCAGTCATGTCCTTGGCGCGGCGACCCACCAGCCGTCGAACCAGGATGACCGAAGGCGCCGCGGTGTGCAGACGTGAGAGCAGGAGCCCGAAGTCGGTGTCGGCACTGATCAGAACTCGGTCTTCGTCACGCGCTCGGCTGAGCACCTCGTGGTCAGGGGCGGCCTGCATGCCGTAGTCGCGCACGTGGACAGCATCGTGCCCACCTTCGCGCAGGAGACCGGCAACCTGAGGCGACAAGTTGTTGTCGATCAGGAACTTCACGTCACGCAGTGTGCCTCAACGGCAACTCCCGCTCTCGAACGGCCTCCGCCGCGTAGCGGAGAGCCTCGGTGACGTCCGCTGGAGTCAGATCCGGAAGATCGGCGATTATCTCCTCGGCGGTCATGCCATCGGCGAACATCGCCACGACGGTGGCCGCCGGAATGCGGAGACCCCGGATGCAGGGCACGCCGCCCATCACATCAGGATCGGTGGTGATCCGCTCGAACCGCACACCCGCAGTATAAGTGTTAATCGAGTTCACAGCGAGCAACCAAGTCAGGCCGGCAGTACCGCGTACTGGCGCAGGCACAGGTCCGGGTACGTGACCGGACCGCGGGGACCGGGCACCTTGTCGATGTTGATGCCGGTCTCCGGGACGGCCAGGAGCTTGAAGCCGTCCAGTAGGCGGGTCGTCGCGTTCCAGAAGACGCCGGTGCCCGTGTAGGCGTCCATGAACGCCTCCGCCGTCGCCCTCGTCGTGGTCACGATGCAGGCGGCCAGGCCGGAGGTCTCGCGGTTGGCCACCTCGGCGGCTTCCGCGGCCGAGGACACCGGCAGCACGGTCACCGTCGCCTCGCGGGTCGAGTCCAGTGCCCATTCGTACCCGATCGGGTGGTTGTGCGGGGGTAGGGAGACCGCGATGTTCAGCGCGTCCAGCAGCGACGACACCTGGGGGAGGACGGACTCGTACACGGACGAGTGGATCAGCAGCAGGTTCAGGCGGTTGCACACGCCCAGCCGGTCCACGCTGCGCTTCACCAGGTCCAGGGCCACCGCGACGTCCGCGTCGGCGTCGATGTACAACACTCCGCCGCCGTCGGCGTGGGCCAGGGTGCGGACGCCGTGCCTGGCCGCTTCCTGGCCCAGGGTGCGGGTGGTCTCGCCGCTCCCCCGCAGGATCACCAGCGGGACGTGTGCCGGCTGGGACACCAGGGCGGACGCGGCGGCGCGGTCGGGGGTCGGGACCAGCTGGATCGCGGCCGGGTCGAGGGAGACGTCCGACAGGGCGGGGGCGATCACGGAGCGCACCAGGGCGGTCGCTGAGCCGAGGGCGGCGCCACCTGTTCGGAGAACGCCGGCGTTGCGGGACTTCACGAGCTGTGACGCGACGTCGATCGTGACGTTCGGGCGGGCCTCGTAGTTCGCGCCGATGACGCCTACCGGACGGCGGCGTTCGTACAGCTTCAGGCCGTCCGGCAGGTCCCGGACGAACGTCGACCGCGGGGGGTGTGGGGTCGAGGCCAGCAACTCCAGCGCGGACGCCATCGAGGCCAGGCGTTCCGGGGTCAGGCGGAGGCGGTCCAGCAGGCCGGCGCTCATCCCGTCGGCGACCGCCGCGGACACGTCGACCTCGTTCGCCTCCAGCAGGGCCGGCGACGAGTCGCGCAGGCGGCCGGCCATCGCGGACAGGGCACCGTCGATCGCCGAGTCCGGGGCGGCGGCCAGCGACGGTGCGGCCCGGTGAGCGGCTTGCGCACAGGCGGCGACGACGGACGACACGGACTCGGAAACCACGGTCATGCGGTCAGTGTGCCCTAGCCCAACAGC
The DNA here is from genome assembly GCF_045807065.1 of Actinophytocola sp. GTDB lineage: Bacteria > Actinomycetota > Actinomycetes > Mycobacteriales > Pseudonocardiaceae > Actinophytocola. The sequence goes on from NZ_JBJMIE010000639.1 coordinate 3,706, forward strand.
CACGCCCCCGCGAGTACCAGCGCACCCAGGTTGACGAAGAAGAACATCCCCACCCACAGCCACCCCGGCGCCCCGGTCAGCCGCGCCAGCTGGTCGGCGTCGGAGTCGCGGGCCCGGCCGCGCCGCCGCTTGCGTTGCAGCTCGCCGACCGGCCGCACACCCCCGAACAGCAGGAACCACGTGATCGCGTGCGCGAACGCGGCCTGCACCAGCGGGCTCGTCCACCACGCGACGGCGAACAGCACGGCGCCGCTGACCAGCACCGAGAAGAACCCGTACACGTTGCGCACCATCACCAGCACGCCGATCAGCAGCAACCCGCAGACCACCAGCACCGCGGCGGTCTGGTCCCAGCCGACGAGCGCGGCGAACGCGAGCCCCAGCAGCGACGGCGCGAGGTAGCCGGCCAGCGCGGTCGACACCATGCCCGGGCCGTACGGCTTGCCCTTGGTCAGCGTCAGGCCGGACGTGTCGGAGTGCAGCCGGATCCCGGACAGGCGCCGCCCCACCAGCACCGCGGCGAGCGCGTGCCCCGCCTCGTGCACGATCGTGATCACGTTGCGCGCCGGGCGCCACAGGTCGCTGACCGTGACCACGACCAACGCGGCCACGCCGGTCACCACGACCGTGGTGCTGACCTGGTTGTCGAACAAGTCCACGCGGTCAGCTGATCACACGCCTGGTCGGATCGGCGTTACGTCGCCCGAGCCCGTCCTCGGGCCGCCAGTCGAACGACCGCGTCACCGACCTCACGAACAGCGAGGCCGGCAGCGCGCGCAGCAGCGCGTTGCGCACCACACGGGCCGGCGGCCACGACAGGTGCCAGGCGGCGCCGCTCATCCGCGACCTCCTGGCCATCTCCTGGGTGCGGGGACGGCGCAGCTCGTCGTAGCGGCGCAGGGCGGTGGCCAGGTCCGGCTGCGTCTCGACGGCGACGCAGAGGGTGGCCGCGTCCTCGAGCGCCTGGCAGCCGCCCTGCCCGAGGTACGGGACCATCGCGTGCGCCGCGTCGCCGAGCAGCGCGACCGGGCCGCGCACGTACGTGACGAGCGGCGGCAGCGCGTAGATGTCGTGGCGCAGCACCTGGTCCTCGGTCGCGGCGGCGAGGACCGACGGGATCGGCTCGCACCAGTCGCCGAAGCGGCGGCGCAGCTCGGCCAGCTCGCCGTCGGGACCGCGCCCGCCCGGCGGCACGGCACCGGTGCCGTAGCAGTAGACCCGGTCGTCGGACATCGGGAACAGGCCGAAGACCGCGTTCGGTCCCCAGGTCTCGGCCCAGCTCGCCATACCGGCATCGACCAGGGCCTCCCGGCGCGGCAGGATCAGCCGCCACGCCGTGTCCCCGGCGTACACGGGCGCCACCCGCGGCCAGAGCGCCGCGCGCACCGCGCTGTGCACCCCGTCGGCGCCGATGACGAGGTCGGCGGTCAGCTCGCCGCCGTCGTGCCGCACGACCGCGCGGTCACCGTCCACACGCACGTCCCGGACGCGGACGCCGGCCATGCGCGACTCCTCCGGCACGTGCTCGAGCAACGCCGTCCGCAGGTCGTGCCGGTGCGCGACGACGGCGCCGACGGTGTGCTCGACGGCGTCCATCCGCACGATCCAGCGGCCGCGGAAGTCCCGCAGGCCGCCGGCCACCCCTATGCGCTCGCCGAGCTCCGCGCGGACGCCGACCGCGTCGAGCGCCCGGAAAGCGTTGGGCCACAGGGAGATCCCCGACCCGACGACGCTGAAGCCCGCGCTCTGCTCCAGCACGGTGACGCGCCAACCCCTCCTGTGCAACCCGGCGGCGACGGCCAGCCCACCGATGCCACCACCCACGACCACTGCCTTCATCGCCCCTCCTCTACAGTTGTAGTGACTCTACATCCGTAGAGTTCGGGTGTGACAGACCGACGGACTGCGATCGCGGACGCGGCGATAACGACCATCGCCCGCGAGGGCATGCGCGGGTTCACCCACCGCGCCGTGGACCGGACCGCCGAGCTCGCGGAGGGCTCCACGTCGTACTACTTCCGCACCCGGGAGGCGCTGCTGTTCGCCGCGCTCGCGCGGATGGCCGAGCTGGACACGCTGGATATCGGCGACGTGCCGGACCTCGGCGGTTCGGTGGACCTGGAGATGCTGACGAACCTGCTGTTCGCCGTGGTGCTGGGGTGGCTGACCGAGGGCCGGGAGCGGACGCTCGCCCGGTACGAGCTGACCCTCGAGTCGACGCGCCGGCCGGCCTTGCGCACGCGGATGATCACCTACGGCGCGACCTTCCGCCTGCTGGCCGAACAGACGATCGCGGCAGCGGGCGCCACCGAACCGAAACGGCGTGCGGGGACCCTGGTCGCCCACCTGGACGGGTTGATGCTGCACCACCTGACCCGCGTCGGCCCCGGCGAACTGGACGAGGCCGACCTCAGGGCGGCGTGCCGGGATCTTCTGGTGCTGGCGCTGACGTGACGGACAGCCCCGCCCAGCCGAGCACTGACGGATCCCGGCGTTCCCGAGGGCGCCGGCATCACCGGCTCGGGCACAAGCGCACCGACAGCACGACCGAGGACGAGGCGCCAACACCCATCCCGAGGCGACACGCGGATCTTCGGATGACGACGCCGACGTGACGGACACGCCGAGCCGAGCACCGGCGAGTCAGCACCGGCTGATCCCGCGTTCTTGCCTGTGACGGACGCCGGCATCACCGGCTTCGACACGAGCGCATCGACAGCACAGCCGAGGCGAGGCGGCACCACCCGATCCCGAAAGGGGCGCACCCGAAACTTCTGGCGCTGACGCTGACGCGACCCAGCCGAGCACTGACGAGTCAGCTCCGGCCGATCCCCGCATTCCCGAGGGCGTCGGCATCACCGGCTTGGGCACAAGCCCACCGACAGCACAGCCGACGGCGAAGCGGCACCACCCGATCCCGAAAGGGGCGCACCCAAAGCTTCTGGCGCTGGCGCGATGGGCAGCTCGCCCAACGAGCACTGGCCAGCCGACCGCACGGCCAAGGGCGAGGCGGCAGCACCCCATCCCGAGGTGGATCTTCTGGTGATGGCGCGGAAGTGAGGCGCTGCCCTACCTTGGCGCGGTGGAGCACGTGAGCTACGCGGTCGCGGACCGCATCGCGACGGTGACCTTGAGTCGGCCCGAGGCACGTAACGGCTACACCGTGCGGATGTCCGACGAGCTGGCGGCGGCGTTCGACGAGGCGGACCGCGATCCGGCGGTGCGGGTGGTCGTGCTGACCGGCGCGGGCAACGACTTCTGCGTGGGGGCGGATCTATCCGCGGGTGGGCTCGACCTGCCCGAGGCCGGCGAGCGGTGGGACGAGCCGGCCGGGCGGTGCTCGATGCGGATCTTCGCCATGGACAAGCCGGTGATCGCGGCCATCAGGGGTGCGGCGGTGGGCGCGGGCTCGACGATCGTCCTGCCGGCCGACTTCCGGCTGGCCGCCACCGACGCGCGCTTCGGGTTCGTGTTCTCGCGGCGTGGGTTGTACCCGGAGGGCGCGTCGACGTGGTTCCTGCCGCGGCTGGTCGGGCTCGGGCGTGCCATGGACTGGATGGTGAGCGGCCGCGTGTTCGGCGCGGCCGAGGCGCTCGCGGCGGGCATGGTGCACTCGCTGCACGAACCGGCCGAGGTGCTCGACCGGGCGTACGAGCTGGCCGGCGAGCTGATCAGGACCACCGCGCCGGTGTCGGTGGCCGTGATCCGCCAGATGCTGTACCGGATGAGCCCGCTCGACTCGCCGTTGCCCGTGCAGCGGCTGGACTCCCGCCTGATCGCGGGCTCGGTGCACAACCCGGACACCGCCGAGGGCATCCTGTCGTTCCTGCAGCGCCGCGATCCACAGTGGACAGGCGAGGTGCCGAAGAACCTGCCGCCCGACCTCCCGTGGCGCTGACGACTACCCGCACCGGCCTCATCGGCAGCATCGACCGGCGAGATCGCCGGTGGACAACCCGTGGGGTGCGCCGTAGCGTTGTTGGCCGACCGCCAACAGTGAGTGTGTTCGTTCGAACGTCGTAAATGCCCGTTTCGACATGGACGGGGTGCGGCCGGGATGCTTACGATCACGCCCTACCCAGGGCCGGCACGGCGCATCGGAGCGTGGCACATGAACCAGACACCCTCCTCGCACGCCACGCTCTGCGCGGCGTTCCAGGCGTTCGTCAGGGAGAGTCCGGACGCGGTGATCATCCGCACGCCGGGCGGCCGCCAGGAGATCACCTGGCGCGAGTGGGACCGGCGGGTCCGCGCGCTCGCGGCCGGGCTCGCGGCCCTCGGCGTCCGCAGGGGTGACACGGTCGGGCTGATGCTCACGAACCGGCCCGAGTTCCACCTCGTCGACGCCGCCGCGCTGCACCTCGGGGCCGCGCCGTTCTCGATCTACAACACCTCGCCGGCCGAGCAGATCGAGTACCTGTTCGCCAACGCGGGCAACACGGTGGTGTTCTGCGACGAGCGGTTCCTCCCGCGCATCCAGGAGATCCGCGGCGGGGTCGAGCACATCGTCTGCGTCGACGACGTCACCGGGCACGACGGTGTGCTGACGCTCGCCGGCCTGGAGGCCAAGGGCGACCCCGACTTCGACTTCGACGCCGCGTGGCGGGCGGTCGAGCCGGGCGACCTCGCGACGATCATCTACACGTCCGGCACCACCGGCCCACCGAAGGGCGTGGAGCTGACACACGCCAACGTGATCGCCGAGACCGACGCCACGAAGGTCCTGTTCGAGGCGACGCCCGGTGACCGCGTGCTGTCGTACCTGCCGGCCGCGCACATCGCCGACCGGGTCACCGGCCAGTACTTCGCGATCATGTACGGCATCCAGGTCACGTGCGTCGCCGACCTGACCAAGCTCGCCGAGGCCCTCAACGACTGCCGGCCCCAGTCGTTCTTCGCGGTGCCGCGGGTGTGGCAGAAGTTCAAGGCCGCCATCGACGCCGGGCTGGCGGCCGAGCAGAGCCCCGCGAAGCGCCGGATCGCCGCCTGGGCCATCCAGACCGGCATCCGCGCCGCCCGCGCCGAGCTGGCCGGGGAGACCTCGCCGGTGCTCGCCGTCCAGCACCGGGTCGCCGACAAGCTCGTGCTGTCGAA
>NZ_JBJMIE010000640.1:0-10637 GCF_045807065.1 Actinophytocola sp.
CAAGGGTTGGTGGTGGCTGGCTGGGGCTGGCGGTGGGGTGGGGCGGTGAGGGTTGGCTTTCGTTGGTGCTGGCTGGCTTGTTGAGCGGGTGGTTGGCGCGGGATGCTTTCGGGCCTGTGCGGGGTTTCTCCGTGCAGGCCCGTATCTCGCGGCAAGACCATGCCGGGGCCTGTGCCTGTGCGCGAGGCGCCCGCGGCTCTTATCAACAGAAAACGCTCGGCTGGAAGTGTTCCAGCCGAGCGTTCAGCTATCTCTTGTCGAACTGTGCGTGGGTTGGTGTCACATGTCAGGGTCGGAGAGCATGCCCTTGCGCAGGGTCTCCAGTGTCCTCGACAGCAGGCGGGACACGTGCATCTGCGAGATGCCGATGCGGTCGGCGATCTGCGTCTGCGTCATGTGGCGGAAGAACCGGAGCGTCAGGATCTGCCGCTCCCGTTCCGGCAGGGCCTCGATCAGCGGACGGAGTGACTCGTAGTTCTCCACGCCGTCCAGGGCCTCGTCCGGTTGGCCGAGTGTGTCGCCCAGGGGGTCCGAATCGGCCTCCGGGGACAGGGCCTCGTCCAGGGACATCGAGTGGTAGGCGTTGCCGGCCTCCAGGCCCTCGTACACCTGCTCGGGTGACAGGCCCAGGTGCTTGCCCAGTTCGCTGGGTGTCGGCGCGCGGCCCAGGCGTTGGGACAGCTCGGCGCTGGCCGCGTTGATGGCCAGGTTCAGTTCCTTGAGCCGCCTTGGCACGTGCATGGACCAGCTGGCGTCGCGGAAGTGCCTGCGTACCTCGCCCATCACCGTCGGGACGGCGAACGACAGGAAGTCCGTGCCGCGGTCCGGCTGGAAGCGGTCGACCGCGTTGATCAGGCCCAGGGTCGCCACCTGCACGAGGTCCTCGCGCGGCACGCCACGGTTCGAGAACCTGGTGGCGATGTGCTCCGCGAGTGGCAGGTGACCGGTCACCAGCTCGTTGCGTAGTTCGGCGCGACGGGGGTCGTTCTCGGGCAGCGCGGCCAGTTCGTCGAACAGGGGGGTCAGGTGCTCGTAGCCGGTGGCCGAACTCTCCTGGTCTCTGGCGCGCGAACTCTGCGTCCCGGTCACCCGGGAAGCCCTTCCATCCGGCGTTTGGCCAGCTCAATGTGCACCTGGTGCGGGGTGGTCGGATCGCTGTCGACGGGGCCGTCGACCCAGGTGGCCGTGTGGTCGGTCAGCGTGCTCAGTACCCGCCAGCCGAACGAGTCGCTGCTCGGCTTCGCGTCGCTTGTGGACGGTACGGATACGACGAACCTGATCTCTTCCGCGCTGACCTGGAACGTGCACCGCAACATCGCGTTCGGCGCACCCTGGGTGATCAGCGTCGAGCACGCCTCGTCGACCGCCAGGCGCAGGTCGGCGATCGAGTCGAGGTCGAAGTCCGCGCGCATGGCGATGCTCGCGGCCAGGGACCGGATGATGGGAAGGTTCGTGAGCACGGCGGCGATACGCAGCTCGATCTCTTCTGGACTGCCGTCCTCGGTTCCTTCGTACATGTCGCCGGGGTACCCACAATCTCTGAGGCATAACACAGGTACGCGTGCCACGGGGTGACCGCCCCACCACCGTATCGGGTCCATGCGTCCTCCTCAACACGCCCCCGCCGACAGCTCTCGGTAACGTGGGACCGGCAAGCCGTCGAAACGAAGGAGCCAAATCAGATGTTGGCGGTAACGGAAGCGGCTGCCGAGGCGATCAGTGCGCTGACCGCCCAGGGTGGCATCGAGGACGGCGGGCTCCGGTTCGCCATCGAGAGCGAGACCGAGGCCCAGGCCGCGCTCGCGCTCACCGTGGAAAGCGGGCCGGTCGACGGCGACCAGGTCGTCACGGCGAACGACGGTGCGCACGTCTTCCTCGAGGAGCGCGCGGCCGACTACCTGTCGGACAAGGTCCTCGACGTGCAGGCCGCGGCCGACGGGCAGCTGGAGTTCGCGGTCCTCGAGCAGGACTGACGCTCTACTGAGGACCGGGTGGGTCACCGGCCGAGGGCCTTCTGCAGCTCCTGCTTGCTCATGGAGGAACGGCCCCTGATGTTCTTCTTCTTGGCCTCGTTGTAGAGCTGTTCCTTGGTCGGCCCGCCCGGTCCCTTGTGCGACCGCTGCCCGCCGCGCTTCTGCGGTGACATGTCGTTCGTCGAGCTCCGGCTCTTCGTCCGCGACTCGCCCGACTGCGCGCGGTTCTTGTTCACCGTCCTGGCCGCGATCTCCTTGGCCCGCTTGTCGCCGGTGCCGCGCTTCTTGGCGCCATCCTTGATGTGCTCGTACTGGCGCTCGCGCTTGTCGCTCCACGACTGCGGCATCCTCGCCACCCCTTTCGTCGTCCTCGCCAGGGGCGTACCCGTTCCCGCGCACGCCGAACCGCGGCCCGACGTGCCGAAGGACCCCCGCCGACGTCGGCGGGGGTCCTTCGGGGCGGTGCTCAGGCGTTCGCGGGGACCTTCTCGGTGGTCGGTTCCGGCTCGGGCTCGGCGGCGGTGTCGTCGTCGAGCAGCGGGAGGTCGTTGCGGTCGTGGAGGGCGTCCTCGTCGAGGATTCCGGTGCCGCGGGCGACCAGGACCGGGACGGTGATCTGACCGGCCACGTTGGTGGCGGTGCGGGCCATGTCGAGGATCGGGTTGACGGCGAACACGATCGCGACGCCGGTGGCGATCACCTCGGCCGGCAGGTTCACCGCGGCGAGGGTGAGGGTGAGCATCGTGAACCAGCCGGTGGTGCCGGCGGTGGCCAGCGAACCGAACACGGCGACGAGCACGATCAGCACGTAGTCGCCGAAGGACAGGGTGATCCCGTTGAGGTTCGCGATGAAGATGGTGGTGATGGCGGGGAAGAGCGCCGCACAGCCGTCCATCTTGGTCGTCGTGCCGAGCGGGACGGCGAAGCTGGCGTACCCGCGCGGGACGCCGAGGTTCACCGCGGCCTGGCGGGACAGCGGCAGCGTCGCCCCGGACGACTGCGAGACGAACGCGAACTGCAGCGCCGTCCACGACTTGCGGTAGAACGTCAGCGGGTTGACCCTGCCGACGAACCGCAGCAGCAGCGGGTAGACGCCGAACAGCACGAGCGCGCAGCCGAGGTAGACGGCGGCGATCAGCGAGATCAGCGGCGCGAAGAACTCGTTGCCGTAGCTGGCGAACGCGTTGCCGAGCAACCCGAGGACGCCGAGCGGCGCGAGCCAGATGATCCACCCGAGCACCTTCTGGATGATGTCGAACGCCGCGCGGTTCACGTCGACGAAGGTCTTCGCCCGGTCGCCCAGGACGTAGGCCGCGCCGCCGACGAGCAACGCGATGAACACGACCTGGAGGACGTTGCCCTCACTGAAGGCGCTGAAGAGGTTGCTGGGCACGATGCTCTGGACGAAGGCCCACCAGTCCCCGGGCGACCGCTCGGCGATGGTGGCCACGGCCTCCTTCGACGGCGAGACCCGGACACCGCTCCCGAGGTTCCCCACGAGCCCGATGACAATCCCGATGATGACCGCTATCAGCGATGTGATCGCGAACCAGGCCAGCGTGCGGCCACCCAGCTGAGCCGCGGTCCGCGGTCCACCCAGGTGCCGCAGACTGGTGATCCCGACGACGATCGCGGTGAAGACGAGCGGGATCACCGTGAACTGCACGAGGCTGACGAACACCTCCCCGATCCGCGACAGCGTGGTGGCGAGCCAGGCGATGTCAGCCTGCTTGGCGACGAAGCCGAGTAAGGCCCCGAGGACGAGCCCGGCCAACACGGCGAGCCCGAAGATGGTGTTACGGCGCGACCGAGGCCGTTCGGCCTGGGTCGCTGCCTGCGTTGTCGACATCTGTACTCCCGAAGACGTCAGAACGTGACCGTTCGGCTGGCCACTATCTGGCATCTAACCTCGGGTTCTGGTGAGAATCCGCCCTTCTCATGATGTGGACTAGACCAACTGGCCCCCAAGCCGGTCGGCAACCCTGCCGAGCAAGATCATCGCCGGCCCCCGGAATGCCTCCGGCCCCCGGAATCCAGCCTAACGGTCGGGACGACGTTTCCCGGCGGTCGAGCTGGTCCTGTGGACAACTCGGTTGGCTGTGGACAACTCCCAGCACAACAGCGGTCGGCGGACGGGACTGTCGGTGGTCCATGGGAGGCTGGAACCGGGGGCCGGAGGCCAGACCCACCAGCGGCGAGTCTGCGGGATCGAGGCAGAGGTCGCGCTGTTTTCCCAGTTCAGAAGGTGCTGCCCTGACTTTGAGGGGCGAACCGATCCTGGGTCGGCCCGTTCGAGCCGAGCTGACCCAGGAACGGGGCCGCGGTGGTCAGCAGTGGACCTTGACCTTCTTCAGGTCGGTGCGCAGGGCCGGTGGGCCGTCGAGTGGGGCTGGGTCCTCGGGTGTGGGTTGGACACCGGCGGCGGCTACGTGGTCCAGGGTTGCCAGGCCGGCGTCGCCCACGGTGCCGAAGATGGTGTAGTTCGGGCGCAGGTATGCGTTGCCGTACACCAGGAAGAACTGGCTGCCGTTGGTGTCCGGGCCCGCGTTCGCCATGGCCAGGGTGCCTCGCGGGTACACCTTCCGCGCGCCGGTGGGGTCGGTCGGTGCCGGGGCAAGGTCGACCGGCAGTTCGTCCTTGTACCGGTAGCCCGGGCCGCCCTCGCCCGTGCCGGTCGGGTCGCCGCACTGGAGCACTTCCAGCGTCGGATACGTCGTCAGGCGGTGGCAGGTCGTCCGGTCGTAGAAACGCCACCGTGCCAGGTGGATGAAGCTCTGGACCGTGCACGGGGCCGCCGCGCGGTCCAGGGTCAGCGGCAGCGGACCCTGGTTGGTGCTGACGTCCACCCTCACCGTGCCGTGGTTGGGGGTTCGCCTCGGGTCGGGTGGGAGTGGGACGGGACGGGCGGCGGGCTCGTCGGGGGTTGCCGTGTACTGGCAGGGACCGTGGGTGGTGCCCGCGGTGTCGGCGCCGGCGGGCGTTGCCACCATCAGGCTCGCGGCGGCCACCAGCAGGGCGCCCGCCGCGATCGTGAGTTTCCTGAGCAACAGGACCTCCTCTTGGTGAAACGGCGACGCAGTCTAGCTCAGCCTCACGCAGGACGAATCACAAACCGGACGGTCGGTTTATTCTAGACGCAATCATATGCCAGCCGCCCAACTTCGGCATGCCGCGGTCCGCGCCGGGGGGCACCGGCACGTCGACTGACTCGCGCGCATCGCGCGGTGGGCGTGGGGGAGATTGCCGCGCTGGGCGTCGGCGCGATGACGGCGTGTGGAACGCAGTCACCTCGTCCGGAGACAGGGGGACGCCGAAGCGTGGGGGGATTGCCGCGCTGGGCGTCGGCGAGGTGACGGCGTGGAACGTCAGTCATCCCCGGAGACGGGAGAACGTCGAAGGGTGGGGGGATTGCCGCGCTGGGCGGTGAGGTGACGGTGTGGAACCGCCAGCCCTCGTCCGGAGACAGGAGAACGCCGACCGGACGCCGCCTGGGTGGCGGGTCCGGTCGGCGTTGAACCTGTGCCGTGGGGGCGGGGTCACCTGTCCGGGTGTTGTTCGATCAGGCGGCCGGCGCTCGCGGAAGGCGGGTCAGTGCGAGACCGGGTTCGTGGTGGTCGGGGTGGTCGTGTTCGTCACGGTCTTGCCGGGCACGGTGGCCGGTGTGGTGGTCGCGCTCGCGGTGGAACCGCCGGTCAGGCTGTGGACCTTGCGCACCGCGGTGTCGATGTGCTTGTGGTACTTGCCCTTGGTCCGCTTGTCGATGAACTTCCCGGCCGTCGCGGCCATCTTGTTCACCTTGTCGGGGTTCTTGCGAATGTAGCTGCGTGCCGCGGCGGCGGTGCCGGCGATCGCGGTCAGTCTCTTCAGCGAAGGCATTGCCTGCTCCTTCCGTCGTCGCTGTTGAAAGTACGGATACCACTCCGCGTGGGTCTCAAACGTGTCGGAAAGAGTTGACATGTCGGAGATCTCCGACGTATTGTTCCGTCGTGCCCGACGACCTGCTCTTCACCGCCATGGCCAACCCCGTGCGGCGCAAGCTGCTGGAGCTGCTGCGGGACGGCGCCCGGACCGCCGGCGCGCTGGCCGCGCAGTTCGACCTCAGCCGCCCAGCGGTGTCGGAACACCTGCAGATCCTCCGGCGCGCGGAGCTGGTCCGCGAGGAGGTCCGCGGCCGCGAGCGGCACTACCACCTGACCGCCGAACCACTGGCCGCGGTGAGTGACTGGCTTCACCCGTTCGAGCGCTACTGGCGTGACCGGATGCGCACGCTGTCCACGATCATGGAAGAGGAGACCGATGAGCGAGACGATCCACGTTGACCAGTTCATCGCCCAGCCGCCCGCCAAGGTGTGGCGCATGCTGACCGAGCCCGACCGGCTCGCCACGTGGTGGGCGCCCGGCGACATCCGCCCCGAGGTCGGGCACCGGTTCACGCTGGACATGGGCAGGTGGGGCAGGCAGCCGTGCACGGTGACCGAGGTCGAGGAGGACCGCCTGCTGAGCTACACCTTCGGCGAGGGCGACGTCGACTGGACGATCACCTGGCGGCTGGTGGCCGAGGGTGCCGGCACCCGCTTGTTCCTGGCGCACAGCGGTTTTGACCTCGACGACCCGCGTCACGCCATGGCTTTCGAGAACATGTCGGGGGGCTGGGCCAAGATCCTGCCGCACCTGGCCCGCAGGCTCGAGGAGACGCCGGTCTAGGCACGCAGGTAGGCCAGCACCGCGAGCACGCGGCGGTGGCCGATGTCGTTCGGCGGCAGTCCCAGCTTCGTGAAGATGTTGCCGATGTGCTTGCTCACCGCCGGTTCGCTGACCACCAGTTCCGCCGCGATGGCGGCGTTCGCGCGGCCCTCGGCCATCAGGGCCAGGACGTCGCGCTCGCGGGGTGTGAGGGTGCGGATGGGGTCGTCCGCGTGGCGGCGGACCATCAGCTGGGTTACCACCTCCGGGTCCAGCACGGTGCCGCCGCCGACGACCTCGTGCAGGGCGTCGAGGAACCTCGCCACCTTGCCGACCCGCTCCTTCAGCAGGTAGCCGACGCCGCCGGCGCCGTCGCTGAGCAGGTCGGTCGCATAGCTGTCCTCGACGTACGCCGACAGCACGAGGACCGGCAGCCCGGGCAGCAGGCGGCGTGCCTCGACGGCGGCACGCAGGCCCTCGTCGGTGAACGACGGCGGGAGGCGGACGTCCACGACCACCGCGTCGGGGCGCTCCGCCGACACGGCGGCCAGGAAGTCGGCCGCGTTGTCCGCGGCCGCGGCGACCTCGATGCCCTCGGTGCCCAGCAGCAGGACGAGGCCCTCGCGCAGCAGCGCGTCGTCCTCGGCGATCACGACCCGCATGGCAGCTCCACCCGCAACACGGTCGGCCCTCCTACCGGGCTGCTGATCGACGTGCCGCCGTCGAAGGCCGCCACCCGGCGGCGGATGCCGGCGAGGCCCGTCCCACCGGCCTCGTCGGCGCCGCCGTGGCCGTCGTCCCGCACCTCGATGACCAGCGGGTCCAGGCCCCGCAGCCGGACCTCGCAGTGGTCGGCGCCGCTGTGCTTCGCCACGTTCGTCAGCGCCTCCGCGACCACGAAGTACGCCGCCGACTCCACGGCCGCCGGCGCACGGCCCAGGTTCTCCACCGTCAGCGTGGTCGGCACGGCGCTGCGCGCGATCAGGCCGGCGATCGCGCCGTCCAGGCCGCGTTCGGCCAGCACCGGCGGGGAGTTGCTGCGCACCACACCCCGCGGGCCGGCCAGCGCGTCGCTCGCCGCGTCCTGGGCCTTGAGCACCAGCGGGAGCGCCGTCGCCGGGTCGCGACGCAGTGCGCGCTCGACGATGCCGAGGTGCATGGCCACCGCGACGATCCGGTTCTGCGTGTCGTCGTGCAGGTCGCGTTCGATGCGCCGCAACTCGGCGCCGTGCGCCTCGAGCGCGGCGGCCCGGCTCGCGGTCAGCTCGGCGACCCGCTCCGCCAGCCGCGCCCCTGGCGGCGGCGAGAGCAGCTGCCGCGACCAGCGGATCTGCAGCCGCGCGAGCCATGGCGTGACCCACAGCGTGGCGAGCGCGTAGGCGACGGCGACCAGCGGCATGAACGCGGCGCCGGTCCACGACGTCACCGGGTACGGCGCCACGACCGGGTCGTCGTTGGGCGCCAGCCACCAGTACAACGGCACGAGCGCGGAGTTGACCGCGGCGCCGGGCAGTGAGCAGCCGACCAGGCCGACGACCGTGCCGGTGAGCGCGTGCACGACGAACCAGACGGTGTGCCGCCACGTGTCCGGCTCCGCCCCCGTGGGAATGGGCCGACCCGTGTACGCGGCCACCCGCCGGCGCTCGTAGCCGACCACGACGTCCAGCAACCGCGCCGCCACCTGCCGGGCGGACAGGGCGAGGAGCAGCAGGACCGGCAGCGCCAGCAGGGACACGAAGGCCGTGACCGCGCCGACGAGCAGGAACACCACGGCCCGCCACACCGCCCGCACCCGATCACGCATGGGACAAGGATGGGGTATGGCTGGCTATACCCCGAAACCGGTATCCAGCTCCATCGATCCGCGGCGCCCGGATCAATAACTTCTCACTCGTGATGGGAACCAAGATCTCCGGGGCGACCGCGGTCCAGCTCACCGAGGTGTCCAAAGTGTACGGCCGGGGGGCGGCGTCGGTGACGGCCCTCGACAAGGTCAGCATCGCGCTGGCACGCGGGAGTTTCACCGCGGTGATGGGCCCGTCCGGGTCCGGCAAGTCCACGTTCCTGCACTGCGCGGCGGGCCTCGACCGGCCGACCTCCGGGACGGTGCGCCTCGGCGACACGGACCTGTCCAAGCTCAAGGAGGTCGCGCTCACCGAGCTGCGCCGTGAGCGGATCGGGTTCGTCTTCCAGGCCTACAACCTGCTGCCGGCGCTGACCGTCGAGCAGAACATCGCGCTCCCGCTGCGCCTCGCCGGCCGGGCGGTCGACCAGGCGTGGCTGCGTGAGGTGGTGACCCAGGTGGGGCTCACCGACCGGCTCGCGCACCTGCCGAACGAGCTGTCCGGTGGGCAGCAGCAGCGGGTCGCGATCGCCCGCGCGCTGGTCACCCGCCCCGAGGTTATGTTCGCCGACGAGCCGACCGGCGCGCTCGACACCCGCACCGGCCGCCAGGTGCTGACGCTGCTGCGCAACGTCGTGGACTCCTTCCGGCAAACCGTGCTCATGGTGACCCACGACCCGGTGGCCGCGTCGTTCGCCGACCGCGTGGTGTTCCTCGCGGACGGCCGGTTCGCGGACTCGCTGGAGCGGCCCAACCCGGCTGCGGTGGCGGAGCGGATGACCAGGCTGGGTGAGTGGTGATGCTCGACCACGCGAGGGCGACCATCCGCCACAGGAAGGGCCCGTTCGTCGGGATGTTCGTCGCGGTGCTGGCCGCCGCGGCGCTCGTGACGGCACTCGGGGTGCTGCTCGAGTCCGGTCTGCGGGCCGGGGTGCCGCCGCAGCGCTTCGCCGGTGCGCCGGTCGTGGTCGGCGCCCAGCAGTCCATCTCCGTGGCGGAGGACATGGACCAGCCGTACAGCGAGCGGGTGCCGCTGCCGGCGGACGTGGTCGACAAGGTGGCCGCGGTGGCGGGGGTGACCAAGGCCATCGGCGACCTCAGCGTTCCGGTGACCCTCGACGGGCGACCGGTGGCCGGGCACGGCTGGAGTGCCGCCACGCTCACGCCGTTCCACCTGCGGGACGGCGGGGCGCCCCGCGAGGACGGGGTCGTGCTCGACAGCGCACTCGCCGCCGGCGTCAAGGTCGGCGACCGGGTCGACATCGCGATCGGCGCGGTGCCCCGCACGTTCACGGTCACGGGGATCACCGCCGAGGCGCTCGGGCGCCAGTCCACGTTGTTCTTCACCGACGCCCAGGCACGTGAGCTCTACGGACGCCCCGAGCAGGTCGACGCGGTCGGCGTGCTCACCGACCAGGACGCCGGCGCGGTGGCCGACCGGATCGCCGCCGCGTTCCCGAAGCTCGCCGTCTACACCGGCGACGCCCGCGGCGACGTGGAGTTCCTCGACGTCGGGCAGGTGCGCTCGCAGCTGATCCTGCTGTCGCTGTCCTTCGCCGGCACGGCGATCATGATCGCCATGCTCGTGGTGGCGAGCACGCTGGCACTGTCCGTGCAGCAGCGCCGGCGGGAGATCGCGTTGCTGCGTGCCGTCGCCGCGACGCCCCGGCAGGTGCACCGCATGATCGGCGCCGAGATCCTGCTGGTCGCGGGCAGCGCGGCGGTGCTGGGTGCGGTGCCCGGCTACGGCCTCGCGTACGGACTGCGCGCGGCGTTCGCCTCCGTCGGGATGCTGCCCGCCGACTTCGGGCTCGCGCTCAGCCCGCTGCCCGCGGTGGCGGCGGTCGTGCTTTCCATCGGCACGGCACGGATCGCGGGGTGGATCGCGGCCCGGCGCGTGGCGAAGATCCAGCCGGTCGAGGCGCTGCGGGAGTCCGATGTGGACGCGAAGCCGATCAGACGGGGCCGGGTGCTCGCCGGTCAGCTCGCGCTGGTGCTGGGGACGGCCGCGTCGTCGCTGGCGGTGATCCTGCCGGGGGAGACGGCGGTGGCGGGTGCGGGTAGCTCGGCCCTCCTGATGGTGGTCGGTGTGGCGCTGCTCGGGCCACGGCTCGTGGAGTGGACCATCCGGCTCGTCG
>NZ_JBJMIE010000641.1:0-12763 GCF_045807065.1 Actinophytocola sp.
AGTGCGGCAGCCATCGGCATGCCGCACCCGGCCGGCCACTGAGGACCACCGCCGACCTTCGTTGTTATGCGGCTTCTTGTGTGCCTACCCACCGCCGGCCTGCTTACCGCCGGCCCGACTTTCCCTGGCGTGGCTTCCCCTGGCGTGGCTTCCCCTGGCCTGGCTTCCGCTGACCCACCACCAGCCTCACTTCCGCTGGCCTGCCACCACCGGCCTGCCCACCACCGGCCCGACTTCCGCCAGCCTGGCTTCCCTGGCCTGGCTTCCGGCGGGTAGCCCCTCCCACCTGCCCTCCCCCTGCCCACCTGCCCTCCCCTGCCTGCCTGCCTCCCCCTGCCTGCCTGCCTGCCCCCTGCCCACCCCTGCCCACCAGCCTTGTTCCGCCGGGCAAGGCCGGCGGCGAAGGGCCACAGGGCAGTTGTGCGGCGAACTGGTTGACGACGGGAGTTCAACAGGCGCAGAATTAAACGCATGGCTAATTCTGATGCCGTCGTTGTCGACGGGTTGCGGGTGCGGCGGGGTGGGCGCGTCGTTCTGCATGACGTCAGCCTTGTCGTGCCTCGTGGGTCCATCACCGGGTTGCTCGGGCCCAGCGGGTGTGGCAAGACGACGCTCATGCGGGCGGTCGTCGGGGTGCAGATCGTCGAGGCGGGAACCGTCACCGTGCTCGGGGAGCCGGCGGGCAGCCCGCGGTTACGCGACAAGATCGGGTACGCAACGCAGAACCCGTCCGTCTACGCCGACCTCACCGTCACCGAGTCCCTGCGCTACTTCGCCGCCGTGGTGCGAGCACCGGCCGGCGACGTCGCCCGGGTGATCGACGAGGTCGGGCTCGGCACGCATGCGGACCACATCGTCGGGGACCTGTCCGGTGGGCAGCTCAACAGGGCGAGTCTCGCGGTCGCCTTGCTCGGCCGGCCGGAGCTGCTCGTGCTCGACGAGCCCACGGTCGGGCTCGACCCCGTGTTGCGCGAGGAGTTGTGGGCGCTGTTCCACAAGCTCGCCGCGCGGGGCGTGACGTTGTTGGTGTCCAGCCACGTCATGGACGAGGCCGCTCGCTGCGACCGCCTGCTGCTCATGCGCGAGGGCCACATCCTCGCCGACGACACCCCGGACGCCCTGCGCACGGCCACCGACGCCGATGACCTCGAGCAGGCCTTTCTCAAGCTTGTCCGCCAACAGGAGACACCCGCATGAACGTGACGTTCGCGCTCGCCACCGCCAGGCGCATCCTCACCCAGCTGCGCCACGACCGCCGCACTGTCGTGATGATGATTCTGGTTCCGTCGTTGCTGCTGATCCTCCTTCGGTACGTGTTCAACTCGGAGCGGGCGTTCAGCGCGGCCGCCCCCGCACTGCTCGCCGTGTTTCCGTTCGCGATCATGTTCATCGTCACGTCGATCACCACGCTGCGCGAGCGCACGACAGCCACGCTCGAACGCCTGATGACGCTGCCGATCGGCAAGTTCGACCTGCTGTTCGGCTACGCGATCGCGTTCGGGCTCGTCGCGGTGGTGCAGGTCCTGGTGGCGACCGGGATATCGCTGACGTGGCTCGGGTTGGAGATCGACGGTTCGGTGTGGCTGCTCATGCTGATCGCCGTACTGGACGCCCTGCTCGGCACCGCGCTCGGCCTACTGGCCAGCGCGTTCGCCCGCACCGAGTTCCAGGCGGTGCAGTTCATGCCGGCGATCGTGATGCCTCAGATCCTCCTCTGCGGTCTGTTCGCATCGCGGAACTCGATGACCACGGTGCTGGAATGGCTGTCGGACGTGATGCCTCTATCGTATGCCGTGGACGCGCTCGAATCAGTCACACGTTCGAATGAACTCGATGGGGTGTTCGCGCGCGATCTTGTAATCGTCGCTGGTAGCGGCGTGCTGGCACTGATCCTCGGCGCCGCGACCCTCCGGCGCCGCACCCCGTGACCGCCCAACCTCCCGACACGGCAGCGATCCCGACCGGACGGCCGCCCCAGCGAAAACCCTGGCCAAAACCCTCGCGGAACCCTGGCGGCGAGACCTGGACCTTCCTCTCGGAAAGTCGCGCTGAGAACGATCACAGTTACCGGCGGGTACCGTTCCGGATATGTCGGATGTGGAGCGGCTCGGGCGCGGTAGCTACCTTCTGGTCACGACGTTCCGAAAGGACGGGACGCCCGTCCCCACCCCCGTGTGGGTGGGCCGGGACGGGGACGAGCTGATCGTCTGGACCCAGGCCGCGGCCGGCAAGGTCAAGCGGGTGCGGAACAACCCGACCGTGGAACTGTCCGAATGCGACCTGCGGGGCAGGCCGCGCGGCGAGACCGTCAAGGGCAGCGCCCGGATCCTCGACGACGCCGGTACCGAGCGCGGCCGGCGCCTGCTCAGGAAGAAGTACGGCATCGCCGGGCAGGTCACCATCGGGGCGAGCAAGCTCTTCCGCGGTCGGCACGGCACGGTCTGCCTCGCGATCACCGTCGACCGGTGAGGCGCGGGATCAGCGTCGGTCGGTGACCGCGGCCAGCGCCTCCGGCAGCGTGAACTCCCCCGCGTAGAGGGCCTTGCCGATGATCGCGCCCTCCACGCCCAGCGGCGCGAGGCCGGCCAGCGCACGCAGGTCGTCCAGGCTGGACACTCCGCCCGACGCCACCACCGGGGCCTTCGCCCGCTCGCACACCTCCCGCAGCAGCGACAGGTTCGGGCCCTTCAACGTGCCGTCCTTGCTCACGTCCGTGACCACGTAGCGCGCGCAGCCGTCCCGCTCCAGCCGCTCCAGCACGGTCCACAGGTCGCCGCCGTCCTCGGTCCAGCCCTTCGTCGCGACGCGCCAGCCGCCGTTGTCGTCAGCGCGGACATCCAGGCCCACGGCGACCCGGTCGGCGTGGGCGGCGATCACGTCCGTGCACCAGGACGGGTTCGTGACGGCCGCCGTGCCCAGGTTCACCCGCGCGCAGCCCGTGGCCAGGGCGGCGGAGAGCGACGCGTCGTCGCGGATGCCGCCGGTCAGCTCGACGGAGATGTCCAGGCGGGCCACGATGTCCGCCAGCAGCGCGCGGTTGTCGCCCGTGCCGAACGCCGCGTCGAGATCGACCAGGTGCACCCATTCCGCACCCGCCTCCTGCCAGGCCAACGCCGCCGCCAGGGGCTCGCCGTAACCCGTTTCCGTGCCGGACCGGCCCTGGAACAGGCGGACGGCCTTGCCGTCGCGGACATCGACCGCCGGGAGAAGGGTGAACGTCACAGCGCGTAGCGTACCTAGAGGTTCTTCAGCCAGTTCGTGAGCAGGTGCGCGCCCGCGTCGCCGGACTTCTCCGGGTGGAACTGCGTCGCCGACAGCGGGCCGTTCTCCGCCGCCGCCACGAAGTCGCCGCCGTGCGTCGCCCAGGTCACCTTCGGGGCGGGCATCGGCGGCTCCGCCGACAGCTCCCACTTCCGCACCGCGTACGAGTGCACGAAGTAGAAGCGGGTGTCCGCGTCGAGCCCGTCGAACAGCACCGAGTCGGCCGGCGCGCGGACCGTGTTCCACCCCATGTGCGGCACGATCTCGGCCTCCAGCCGCTCCACCGTGCCCGGCCACTGGCCGCAGCCCTCGGTGCGCTCGCCGTGCTCGATGCCCAGCTCGAACAGGATCTGCATGCCGACGCACACACCCAGCACCGGTCGCCCGCCCGCCAGGCGCTGCCCGATGACGCGGTCGCCCGCGACCCCGCGCAGGCCGTCCATGCAGGCCGCGAACGCACCCACGCCGGGCACGACCAGCCCGTCGCACTCCAGCGCGGCATGGCGGTCGCCGGTCACCTCGACGTCCGCGCCGACCCGCCGCAGCGCGCGCTCGGCCGACCTCAGGTTGCCAGATCCGTAGTCCAGTACGACGACTCGTGCCACCCCACCAGGCTAGCCGCACGGGTCGCACCGCGCGGGCGCCGCGCTCCTACGGGGTGCGTTCCGAGACGACATTCGACGTTCGCCCGTAGTGGTACGCCCTCACCCGATAGGTGTCGGCAGCGGACGCGATCAGGCCCGCGTAGTTCACGTCCGGGTCGACGACGAACACGACCTCGAAGCCCGTCCGGGCCTGGCGCTCGATGAGGAACCCGTCCTCGTCGGTGGAATTGTCCGTCCAGGTCAGGCGCAGTCCGTCGGTCGTGACGGACTCGACGCGGAGGTTGGTCGGCCGTCCACCGGGCTCGGGCGCGGCGCGGGTGTCGGGCACCGTGCGGGGCACGAGCCAGTCCTCTCCCTCGACACGGTCGGCGGCCGGCACCGCGGTCGCGTCATCGGACGCGGGACCCTCGACCGGGCGAAGGCGGTAGTAGAACGTGGTGGCCGGCATCAGGTCCGGGTGCACGTACCGGTGCCGGGAGGCGGGTACGAAGCCGAGGATCGTGTACTGACCGTCCGGTTCGGTGGCGAACTCGACGACGACGTCGTCGCGGTTGCCCGCCCAGGTGAGGGTGACGTCGTCGCCGGTCAGGTCGCACGACAGCTGGATGCCCTGCGCGGCGGCCGGCGTGCAACCGGCCACCACGCACACCGCCAGCAGGGCCTTACTTGCGCCAGAACTTGATGCCACTCCACACCACCGTGATCGGTCCGGCGCCGCTGCTGGTGCGGTAGGCACCGAACTTGTCGTAGAAGTCGCCGGAGTCGCTGTCGGCCGTGTGCTTGAGCGAGCCGTTGATATAGGTCCGATGTTCGCCGCCTACCACGTGCACGGTGTTGACGCGAACGGTGGTGCCGACGGTCGCCCCCGAGGCGACGGTGTGGCCGTCTTCCACTGCGTAGAGCCGGCCGCCCCGCTCGACGGCGAGCAGGAAGAACGGACCCTCGTCACCGTGGAAGGTCTGCTTGAGGCTGATGCGGCTGCCGGTCTGGCTGGTGATCCTGAAGTAGCCCTCGAACTGGCGCGTGCCGCTGGAGTAGGTGGCGTAGCGACGCTCGGCGCGCTGGTCCCCGCTGGTGGTCGAGCAGGTCAGCATGAACGTCAGGTTGTTGACGTCGCCGCAGCCGCGCTCCTGGACGGTGAAGCTCGGCGAGTAGGAGGTCCAGCCGCCCGGCTCGACCTCGGCGGCCGCGGGTAGCGCCGAGGCGAGCGTGAGCGCGGCGGCGGCCGCGAGGCCCGTGATGAGGTGACGCGTCATTGTGTACCCCGATCAGGAAGGCAGGTTAACTAACCGTGGTCACCTCGACACGGTACGCCAAGATCTTCGTGTGGTCTAGACCGCCTTCCGCAGTCATCGGATGAATTCGCGTACCGCGTGCGCAATGCCGGCGACGTCGAGGCCGTGGACGACGTCGTGCTCCCCGGCGGTGCCGTACGCGCGGACCTCGATGTCCCGGCGCACCCCCAACGCACGCAGCCGGTGGGCGACATCGTCGAAGGCCGTGGCGACCTCGTGCGCGGAGGTGCCGGCCAGGTAGGGCTCGACGAGCACGACGTCGGTGTGGCCGGCGGCCCGCAACCCGCGGTGGTCGAACGGCCGCACGGTCGAGGCGTAGAGCACGGTCACGTCGAGGTCGGCGGTGGCGGCGAGGACGTTGTCGAGCATGGGTCCGACGGCCAGCACGGTGGCGCGGGCACCCTTGCGCACGAGGGTGAACCGGCCGGTGGCAGGGCGCGCCATGGCGTTCTGTCGGGTGGAAAGCCGCAGGTAGACGCGCCCGTCGCCGGCGAGCGCGGGCGGCAGCAGTGCGGCGACCTCGTCCTGGTGGCCGGGGACGTGCACCGTCCAGCCGGGCAGCGTGTCGAGCAGCGCGACATCGCCGGGACCCTGGTGGGTGCGGCCCCACACCGGGTCGTCGTAGGACCCGCCGACGCTGACCAGCACCGCGCCGACGTCCTGGTGGCCGAGGTCGAGCTTGATCTGCTCGAACGGGCGCTCGACGAGGAACGGGGTATAGGTGTGCACCACGGGTCGCAGGCCGGTGAGCGCCAGTCCGCCGGCGACGCCGACCATGGCCTGCTCGCGGATGCCGACGTTGAGCACCCGGTGCGGGTGGCGGGCGCGGGCCGGCTCGAAGACGTCGCGGGAGATGTCGGCGGTGACGACCGCGAGCCGGGGGTCGTGGTCGAGTGCCGCGCTCATGGTGTCCACAAAGGTCTGTCGCACGTTGTTCACGCCTTCCGGATCGTCGCGACCACGGCGTTCGGCCGGCCGTGGCGGGCGGTGAGCGTGGTGTACAGGGCGTCGCGGTCGCGACCGTCAACTGTGGTCGCGTGCCAGCCCTCGACGGTGAAGCGGCTGGCGATGCCGCCCGGCCAGCCGTGGCTCGCGGAGCCGTTGTCGACGGCGATCGCGGTCAGGTTGGGGAGGTTCAGCCGGCCGGCGAGCGCGATGGCCTCGTGGTTGCTGCCCTCGTCGAGCTCGCCGTCCCCGACGAGCACGAAGACCCTTGGCTCGACGCGGTTCTGGGCACGCAGGCCGAGGGCGGTGCCGACGGCGAGCGCGAGGCCGTGACCGAGTGAGCCGCTGCCGATCTCGACGCCCGGGACCAGCGTGCGGTCCGGGTGCTGGCCGAGGGGTGAGGTGAAGGTCGTCCAGTCGTCGAGGTGCTTCGGGTCGAGGAAACCCTTCGCCGCGAGGATCGCGTAGTAGGCCATCGGCCCGTGGCCCTTGGAGAGCAGGAAGCGGTCGCGGTCGGGGTGGCCGACGGTGGCGGGTTCGACGTTCAGGACGCGGTCGTAGAGCACCCAGAGAACGTCCAGTGTGGACGCCGCGGCCCATCCGTGCTTCTCGTCGCCGGTCATGCGCTGGAACAGCGCGGCGAGGTCGAGTGTTGCGCTCATGTGGTGAGGATGCGACCTCCAGTGCGCTGTAGGTCAAGTACCTCGACCATGGTGGAGGTCGCGGGTAGTGTCGGGCGCGTGTCGAAGCTGCCCGATCACCTGACGATTGGCGAGGTCTCGCGGCGTAGCGGTGTGCCGCACACCGCGCTGCGCTTCTACGAGGAGCGGGGGCTGATCACGTCCGAGCGCACCGCCGGTAACCAGCGGAAATACGCACGGGCGGTCCTGCGGCGGCTGGCGTTCATCCGCACGGCGCAGCGGGTGGGCCTGAGCCTGGAGGAGATTCGCGACGCGCTCGGCACCCTCCCGGAGGGCCGCGCCCCGACGAAGTCCGACTGGGCACGACTGTCGCATGTGTGGCGAGGTGAGCTGGACGCCCGGATCGACGCGATGCAACGACTGCGGGACCGGCTGACCGCGTGCATCGGCTGCGGTTGCCTGTCGCTGAAGTCCTGCCACCTGATCAACAAGGACGACCTGCTGGCGACCTACGGCCCTGGAGCGCCGCGGCTGAAGGCGGCCACCGAGGGCGGCATCTGAGGGCGGCTCTAGCGGGAGGCCCGCCAGTCGTTGACTATCTCGTCCACGTCGAGCGGGCCCATGCGCAGGGTCGGGCCCACCTGGGGGCCGCGGTGGACGGCGAGGATGCGCTTGTTGAGGTCCTCGACGAGCTCGCGGACCTCTCGTTCGGAGCGGAGCTCGGCCAGGCGCGCCGGGAGGGCGGCGACCTCTTTCGGGATGGCCAGGGACGGTGGGAGCAGGGCCGACGTGTCGTGGTTCTCCTCCCGGAGTTTCTGCACCACCCACTCCACCGCGCCGCCCTGGCGTTTGGGAAGCGGCTTGCCCGCGCCCGGGAGGTCGTCCAGCTCGCCGCGTTCCTGGGCCTGGCGGATCTGGTGCTCCACCCAGTGCTCGACCGGCATTCCCGCTGGTTTCTTGTCGGTCATGCCTCCATGATGCCTGCCGGTCAGGACACCATCCAGGCGACGGCGGCACCCACCGCCACCAGTGCGCACACGCCGAGGATCGCGGAGAGCACCTTCGCGGTCCGGTACGTCGAGTAGACGCCGCCCGCGAGGAACCCGGCTACCGCGAGCAGGACGATGACGATGACTTCCTTCGACATGTCGCGGAAGCCTAGAGGGTGCCCTTCGTGCTCGGGATGCCGTGTTGCCGCGGGTCCGCCTCCGCCGCGGCACGCAGGGCCCGCGCCACCGCCTTGTACTGGGCCTCCGTGATGTGGTGCGGGTCGCGGCCGTGGATCACCCGCACGTGCAGGGCGATCCTGGCGTGGAAGGCCAGGGACTCGAAGACGTGCCGGTTGAGCACGGTCGGGTAGTTGTTGCCCACCACGAAACCCGTCATCATCTCCGGCTCGCCGGTGAGGACGCAGTACGGGCGGCCCGACACGTCCACCGCCGCGTGGGCCAGTGTCTCGTCCATCGGGATCCACGCGTCGCCGAAGCGGCGGATGCCGCGCTTGTCGCCCAGGGCCTGGCCGACGGCCTCGCCCAGCACGATCGCCACGTCCTCGACCGTGTGGTGGGCGTCGATCTCCACGTCGCCCTTCGCCTGCACCGTCAGGTCGAACATGCCGTGTGCGCCGAACGCGGTCAGCATGTGGTCGTAGAACGGCACGCCGGTGGACACGTCCACCTTGCCCGCGCCGTCCAGGTCGATCTCCACGACCACCGACGACTCCTTGGTCGTCCGCTCGACGCGACCGATCCGGTTCACCTGACGATCTCCTTACTGGCGGCCAGGAACGCGTCGTTCTCGACCGGTGTGCCGATGCTCACCCGCAGGTGTCCCGGGATGCCCACGTCCCGGATGAGGACGCCGTGGTCCAGGTACGACCGCCAGGTAGCCGCCGCGTCCGCGAACTGTCCGAAGAGGACGAAGTTGGCGTCGCTCGGTACGACCTCGAAACCGAGGCCCCGCAACGACTCCATCACCCGCTCGCGCTCCGCGGCCAGCTTGTGCACCGACGCCAGCGTCTCGTCCGCGTGCCTCAGCGCCGCCCGGGCCGCCGCCTGCGTGACCACCGACAGGTGGTACGGCAACCGCACCAGCAGCAGCGCGTCGACCACGGCCGGGGCGGCCGCCAGGTAGCCGAGGCGGCCGCCGGCGAACGCGAACGCCTTGCTCATCGTGCGCGACACGATCAGCTTCGCCGGGTACTCGGCCAGCAGCGACACCGCGCTGGGCTGCGACGAGAACTCCGCGTACGCCTCGTCCACGACGATCAGGCCCGGGGCGGCCTCGATCAGGGCACGCAGCTCGGGCAGCGGGATCGAGCCGCCCGTCGGGTTGTTCGGGCTGGTCACGAACACGACGTCCGGACGGCGGTCGGCCAGCACCCGGGCGGCCGCGGCGGTGTCGAGGGTGAAGTCCGCGCGGCGGGGCGTCGGCGCCCACTCCGTGCGGGTGCCGGCCGCGATGATCGGGTGCATCGAGTACGACGGCTCGAAGCCCAGCGCCGTGCGGCCGGGACCGCCGAACGCCTGGAGGATCTGCTGCAGGATCTCGTTGGACCCGTTGGCGGCCCACAGGTTCTCGACCGTCAGCGCCACGCCGGTCGACGCCGACAGGTACGCCGCGAGGTCGGTCCGCAGCGCCACGGCGTCCCGGTCGGGGTAGCGGTGCAGGGACGCGGCGGCCTCCGCGACCGCCTGCGTCACGTCGGCGACCAGCGCGGGCGGCGGCGGGTACGGGTTCTCGTTGGTGTTGAGCCGGACCTCGACGTCGAGCTGCGGCGCGCCGTAGGGTGAGCGGCCGCGCAGGTCGTCGCGCAGCGGCAGGTCCGACAACGCGACCTCGGTACCGACGGCACGGTCACTCCGCGAGCCTCGTTCCGGAGTCACGCCCTACCTCCGAAGCGTGCCGTGACCGCCTGGCCGTGCGCCGGCAGGTCCTCGGCGTTGGCCAGCGCGACCACCTTGTCGGCGACCTCCCGGAGCGCGTCCGCCGAGTAGTCGACGACGTGGATGCCGCGCAGGAACGTCTGCACCGACAGGCCCGACGAGTGCCGCGCGCAGCCGCCGGTGGGCAGCACGTGGTTGGACCCCGCGCAGTAGTCACCGAGCGAGACCGGGCTGTGCGGGCCGACGAAGATCGCGCCGGCGGCGCGGACCCGCGCCGCCACCGCGGCGGCGTCGGCGGTTTGCACCTCCAGGTGCTCGGCCGCGTAGGCGTCCACGACGGACAGGCCGGCGGCCACGTCGGACACCAGGACACAGCCGGACTGCGGCCCCTGCAGGGCGGTCGAGACGCGGTCGGTGTGCTTGGTCGCCTTGACCTGGCGGGCGAGCTCCGCGTCGACCGCGTCCGCAAGCTCGACCGAGGACGTGACCAGCACGCTCGCGGCGAGGGTGTCGTGCTCGGCCTGGCTGATCAGGTCGGCGGCCACGTGCACCGGGTCGGCGGTGTCGTCGGCCAGGATCGCGATCTCGGTCGGCCCGGCCTCCGAGTCGATGCCGATCAGCCCGCGCAGCAGGCGTTTGGCGGCGGTCAGGTACACGTTCCCCGGGCCGGTGACCATGTCGACGGGCTCCAGGGGGGTGCCGTCGGTGTCCGTGCCGCCGTAGGCCAGGAGCGCGACCGCCTGCGCTCCCCCGACCGCCCACACCTCGGTCACGCCAAGCAGCTCGGCGGCGGCGAGGACCGTCGGGTGCGGCAGCCCGCCGAACTCGGCCTGCGGCGGCGAGCAGACCACGAGGGACTCGACGCCCGCGACCTGCGCCGGCACCACGTTCATCACCACGCTCGACGGGTACACCGCCAACCCGCCGGGGGCGTACAGGCCGACGCGGCGGACCGGCACCCAGCGCTCGGTGACGGTGCCGCCGGGGACGACCTGGGTGGTCACGTCGGTGCGCCGCTGGTCGGCGTGCACGCGGCGGGCCCGGTCGACGGTCTCCTCGAGCGCCTCCCGGACGGGACGTTCGAGGTACGCGAGGCCCGAGGTCAGCTCGCGCAGCGGCACGCGGACCTTCGCCGGGCGGACGCCGTCGAACCGCTCGGACAGCGCCAGCACGGCCTCGACGCCGCGTTCCCGCACGTCGTCGACCAGCGGGCGGACCTGATGCAGCACCGCGTCCACGTCCACGTCGGCACGCGGCAGCAGCGTGCGCAGCTCGGCCGGCGACGGGACTCGACCACGCAGGTCGGTGCGGCTCAGCATCGGATTCCTCTCAGGCGTTCGTGGAGCGACACAGGACAGCCTAGGCGGTGCCGCGTGCCCCCGACTGGCCCACTCCGCTGGTCTGGTGATCCAATTCTGACGCTCGGTTCCCGACCGATGACGGGTTGTCGCGACGCGGCGGCCCGGCAGAGGCTCGGACCATCACCACCAAGCCTTCGGGGAGGCGACATGCTCACCAAGCGTCGCGTGCTCGCGGCGGCCACAGGCATGGCCGCCGCCCTGGCACTCGTCGCCGGCCAGCCGGCGACCGCGCAGCAACCAACCGTGCCCGACCAGGGCTTTTACCAGGTGCACGCCGACACCGCGGCCGCACGCACGTCCGTCGCCCGCAGCGGGGTGGACGTGCTCGGCGCGCGGGGCGACACCGTCGAGGTCGTGGCGAGCCCGGCCCAGGCCGGCCGGCTCCGGGACGCGGGCCTGGCGGTCACGCTGCGCGGGGACTGGCGGGCCATGCTGGCCGAGCGCAGCGGCGGCGGGTCCCGGTCGGCCGGCGCGGACTTCCCCGCCGGCGACGAGGGCTACCACACCTACGACGAGATGGTGGCCACGCTGCGGGCCACCGCCGCCGCGCACCCGGACATCACGGCGCTGTCGAGCATCGGCCGGTCCTACGAGGGCCGCGACATCCCGATCATCAAGATCAGCGACGACGCGGCGACCGACGAGGACGAGCCCGAGGTCCTGTTCACCTGCAACATCCATGCCCGCGAGCACCTCACCGCGGAGATGTGCCTGCACCTCGTCGACCGGTTCACCTCCGGGTACGGGTCCGACCCGACGGTGACCGACCTCGTCGACAGCCGCGAGATCTACGTCGTGCCGATAGTCAACCCGGACGGGGCCGTCTACGACATCTCGGGCGGGCAGTACCAGGGCTGGCGCAAGAACCGGCAGCCGAACCCGGACGGGACGGTCGGCACGGACCTGAACCGGAACTTCTCCTACCTGTGGGGGTGCTGCGACGGCTCGTCGACGTCACCGGCCGCGGAGGACTACCGCGGCCCGTCGGCGGCGTCCGCGCCCGAGGTGCGGGCCGTGCAGGCGTTCGCGGACTCGCGCGTGGTCGGCGGTGTGCAGCAGCTGAAGGCGCACATCGACTTCCACTCGTTCGCGGAACTGGTGCTGTGGCCGTTCGGGCACACCCACGACACGGTGACCGACGGCATGACCCAGGAGGAGTACGACCGACTCAAGTCCATCGGCGAGCAGATGGCGGCCTCGAACGGGTACACGGCGGAGCAGTCCTCGACCCTCTACATCACCGACGGTGACATGAACGACTACATGTGGGGGGCGCACAAGGTGCCGACCTACTGCTTCGAGATGTACCCGTCGGAGGGCGGCATCGACGGCTTCTACCCGCCCGACGAGGACATCGCCCCACAGACCACCCGCGACGACGGCGCGGTCGACATCCTGCTGCGCAACGCCGGTTAGCCCAGCTCCGCCACGGCCGCGACGGCCTCGTCGAGTTGGGTGGGGCTCACGAAGTAGTGCGGCGAGGCCCGGACGATCTCGTCCAGGCCTCGTCGCGTCATGTCGTACTGGGTCGAGGTCACGCCGGACACCGTCACCGTGACGCCCTTCTCGCGGAGGCGGTCGCGGACCTCCGCCGCCGGCACGCCCGCCACCGAGAACGTCACCAGGCCGCACCGCCGGGCGCCCAGGTCGTGCACGGTCACGCCCGGGACCTCCGCCAGGCCGTCGCGCAGGTGCTCGCCCCGGTCCGCGACCGCCGCGGCGATGTCGTCGATGCCCAGGTCGAGCGCGTACCGGAACGCCGCGATCAGG
>NZ_JBJMIE010000642.1:0-50827 GCF_045807065.1 Actinophytocola sp.
CGGAGCGAACCAGCGAACACCGCACGTGCTGGAGCTGCTGGGGGTGTCGCGCGGTTACGGGGACCTGACGGTGCTGCACGCGCTGGACCTGACCGTGCCGGCGGGCGCCGCGGTGGCGATCGTCGGGCCGTCGGGGTCGGGGAAGACGACGCTGCTGCAGATCATGGGCACCCTGGACCGGCCGAGCGCCGGCACGGTGCTGGTGGCGGGCGCGGACGTGACGCGGATGTCCGACCGGGAGCTGTCCGGCATCCGGGCCAGGCACATCGGCTTCGTGTTCCAGCAGTTCTACCTGACGCCGACCCTGTCCGCTGTGGACAACGTGGCGACCGGGCTGCTGTACACGGGAACGCCTGCTCCGCGGCGGCGACGACGGGCGGTGGCCGCGCTGGAGCGGGTGGGCCTGGGGCACCGCCTCTCGCACCGGCCTGGTGAGCTGTCGGGTGGCGAGCGCCAGCGGGTCGCGATCGCCCGCGCGGTGGTCGGCGAGCCGACGCTGCTGCTTGCCGACGAGCCGACCGGGAACCTGGACTCGCGCGCCGGCGAGGAGATCGTGGCGCTGCTGCACGAGCTGCACGCCGACGGCGCGACGGTCGTGTTGATCACTCACGACGCCGACGTCGCCGCCACCATGCCCCGCCGCATCCGCATCCGGGACGGTGCGGTGGAGTCGGACGAGTTGGTGACGGCATGAAGTCGCGGCTGCGATGGGCGGACGTGGTTCCGCTGGGGTTGGTGGGCATCCGCGGCCGGCCGTTGCGGACGGCGTTGTCCGGCCTCGGGATCGCGATCGGGATCGCGTGCGTGGTCGCCGTGCTGGGTGTGTCGGCGTCGAGCCAGGCCGCGCTGCTCGCCCAACTCGACCGGCTGGGCACGAACCTGCTGACGGTCAGGCCCGGTGACAGCGCGTTCGGCGGGCAGAGCACCCTGCCGCCGACCGCGCCGGCGATGATCGGCCGGCTGCCGGGTGTGCGGCAGGTGGCGCACGTGGGCCGGGTGGACGGCGCGGTCTTCCGCAACGACCGCATGTCGCCACTGTCAACGGGCGGCATCACGATCCTCGCGGCGAGCCGTTCCCTGACGTCGACCCTCGCGGTGCCGGTGGCCGCGGGCCACTGGTTCACCCCGGCCACCGAACGCCTACCGGCCACGGTCCTCGGCGCGACGGCGGCCCGCCACCTGGGCATCACGACAGTGACCGGCGACCCCCGGGTGTACCTGGGCGGCCAGTGGTTCACGGTGATCGGCATCCTCGGCCGGGCGGAACTGGACCGCACCATCGACGCGGCCGCGCTCGTCGGCTTCCCCACCGCCCAGACCCTGCTGAGCTTCGACGGCGCCCCCACGACGGTCTACGAACGTTCCGTGAACGAGGCGGTGCTGTCCCTGGTGCCCCGCCTGGCGAAGATCGCCAACCCGACGGACCCGAGCGCCGTGGAGGTCAGCCGGCCGTCGGACGCGCTGGCGGCCCGAGGCGCGGTGGAGACCGCCTACCAGGACCTGTTCCTCGCGTTGGGTGGCGTAGCCCTGCTGGTAGGCGCGATCGGTATCGCGAACGTGATGGTGATCGGCGTCCTGGAACGCCGCGGCGAGATAGGCCTGCGGCGAGCGTTGGGCGCCACCCGCCCCCACATCCGCCGCCAGTTCGTCACGGAGTCGATGCTGCTGTCCACCGCCGGCGGCCTGGCCGGCGTCCTCCTCGGCGCGGCGATCACCACGGCGTACGCCCTGACCCGCCACTGGACCGTGGTGGTCCCGCCCAACGGTCTGCTGGGCGGCCTCGCCGCATCCCTGCTCGTGGGCACCCTCGCCGGCATCTACCCGGCGACCAGGGCGTCCCGCCTGTCCCCCACGGAGGCCCTACGGAGCTGACGCCCGGCGGCGACGCCGCGTCCATCGACAGTGCTGACCCGGCAGTGGTCCAGGGATGCTGGCGCTACTCCGCACGGCGTCGCGCCAGCACCGCGGCGAACTCCGGGCCGGCCATGGCCTGTTCCTCCAGCGCGAGGCCGTAGCCCAGTGCCCGTGCGGCGGCCTCCTTCAGGTGCGTGTTCAGGACCGACTTGGTGCTCTGCAAGGCGAACGGTGGCAGGTCGGCCCACCGGGCGGCCAGCTCACGCGCGGCCCTCAGCGGGTCGTCGACGACCTCGTGGGCCAGGCCGAGGTCGACGGCCTGCCGTCCGGTGAGGACCTCTCCGTTGAGCACCAGGTACTTCGCGCGGGTGAGGCCGACGAGCACCGGCCACAGGGCGGCGCTGCCGTTGCCCGCGGTGACGCCACCCAGCACGTGCCGGTCGCCGATGCGGGCGTCGGCGGACACGAACGCCACGTCGGCCAGGGTCGCGAGGATCGCGCCGAGGCCGAGTGCGTCGCCGGTGACCGCCGCGACCACCGGCTTCTCCAGGTCCAGCAACGTCTCCACGATCAGGCGTGCCTCCTGGATCGGCGTCAGCCCGGTCAGCGTGGTGAAGGTGCGGGTCGGGCTGCTGTCGCCGCCGACGCAGAACGATGGACCGGCGCCGGTCAGCACGACCACGCGCACTCTCGCGTCCCGGCGCAGGTCGGCGAAGACCGTGGTCAGCTCCGAGTGCATCGCGTCGTCCACGGCGTTGCCGTGGTCCGGGCGGTCCAGGGTGAGGGTCGCGACGCCACCCTCCACTTCGGTCCGAATGCGCGTGTGGTCGGCCATGGCGAGCGATTGTATGCAATCGATGGACGAGGTGGAAGCTACTCGTCCGCGCCCAGGTTCGCCAGGATCTGGTCGCGGCCCAGCATGATGTGCTCGTGCATCAGCTGCCCGGCACGCATCGGCTCACCGCTCGCGATGGTGTCGCGGATGAGTTGGTGGAACAGGTTCGACCGTTCCAGCTCGCGGTTGGTGAACTCCCGCAACGCCTCGAAGACCAGCGGGGCGTCGACCGCGCTGCTCAGCAGGTGGGCGAGGCGGGTGTGCCGGCTCGCCGCGATGATCGCCGCGTGCACGCGCCGGTTGGCCTCGCCGATCAACCTCGTGCGTTCCAGGTGGTCGAGGTCCTTGCGGCGAATCGCCCTGCCGAAGTCGCGGATGCCCTCGTCGATGGCGGCGACGTCGTCCGGCGTCGCGCGTGCGGCGGCCAGTTCGCTCGCGTAGCCCTCCAGCCGCGCCCGCAGCTCGTACAGGTCCAGCACGTCGTCCCGGCCGAGCGACCGCACGACCGCGCCCCGGTTCCGTTCGGTGACCACGAGCCCGTCGGCGGCGAGCATCCGCACCGCCTCGCGGACCGGCGTGCGGGACACGTTCAGCTCGGCGGCGATCCGCGCCTCGATCAGGCGCTCCCCCGGACGCAGCCGCCCTTCGACGATCCACGAGCGGACCGAGGAGTAGGCGAGCTGTGGGCCGGCCATGTCCGTCGCCGGCATCGGACCGCCGCCGTACGCCGCCGCGACCCGGTCGCCGTCGCCGTTCCTCGCACCCATCACGTTTCCCCTTCACCGGAACGCCCGCTCGCGGTATGAGGGTACGCGGGCGGTGACAGGCAGTGCCCGGGCAACGGCACGCGTCAGCACGGGAGGCGGTTAGCATACAATCCGGTCTCGTCCGTCAACAAGAGTGCTGAAAACCCTTGTTCGGCGATGCGGATTGTGTGCAATATGTGGCCACCGTCCATTCGAGAGGTGGCGCATCGTTGGGTCCCCTTAGCGGAGTCAGAGTTCTGGAGCTGGGCAGCTTCATCGCCGGTCCCTTCGCCGGCCAGCTGCTCGCCGACTACGGCGCCGAGGTCATCAAGATCGAGCCGCCCCGAACCGGCGATCCCATGCGGCGCTGGGGAATCACGAAGGACGGCGAGTCCCTGTGGTGGCCCGCGATCGC
The DNA here is from genome assembly GCF_045807065.1 of Actinophytocola sp. Classification (GTDB taxonomy): domain Bacteria; phylum Actinomycetota; class Actinomycetes; order Mycobacteriales; family Pseudonocardiaceae; genus Actinophytocola. Next base: position 3,851 of record NZ_JBJMIE010000642.1, read on the forward strand.
CCGCAACAAGAAGTCGGTGACCGTCGACCTGCGTGGTGAGCGCGGGCAGCGGCTGGTCCGCGACCTGGTGTCCAACTGCGACGTCGTGCTGGAGAACTTCCGCCCCGGCACCATGGCGCGCTGGGGCCTTTCCTACGAGAGCCTGCGTGCGGTCAACCCGGGCGTGGTGGTCGTGCACGTCTCCGGGTTCGGCCAGACCGGCCCGAGCGCCGGCCACGCGGGCTTCGGCAGCGTGGCCGAGGCGGTCGGCGGCATCCGGTACACAACCGGCTCGCCGGACGACACCCCGGCCCGGTCGGGCATCAGCCTCGGCGACTCGCTGGCCGCGCTCTTCGCGGTCATCGGCACGCTCGCCGCGCTGGCGGAACGCGGCCGCGGCGGCGAGGGCCAGGAGGTCGACGTCGCCATCTACGAGGCCGTGTTCGCGTTGATGGAGTCGATGCTCGCGGACTTCCACGTCGGCGGCGTCATGCGGACCAGGAGCGGCAGCGTGCTCCCCGGCGTCGCACCGTCCAACGTGTACCCGACGGCGGACGACGCGGAGGTGGTCATCGCGGCCAACGCCGACTCGGTGTTCACGCGGCTGGTCGAGGCCATGGGCCGTCCCGAGCTGGCGGCCGACCCGCGGTACGCCACGCACCAGGCCCGCGGTGAGGCGATGGCCGAGCTGGACGGGCTGATCGCCGACTGGACGTCCACCCGCAAGAGCGGCGACCTCGTGGGCCTGCTGCAGGAGCACGGCGTCCCCGTCGGCATGATCAACACGGCGGCCACGATCCTGCACGACGCGCACTTCGCCGCCCGGGACATGATCCTGTGGCGGCGCAACGGGAACGGCACGGAGCTGCCCATGAACGGCATCGTCCCCAAGTTCTCCCGCACGCCCGGCGAGATCGACCGCACCGGCCCGCGGCTGGGCGCGGACACCGACACCGTGCTCACCACGCTCGCCGGGGTGGACGATGCGGAGTTGGCCACGCTCAGGGCGGACGGTGTGATATGAGCGGGACTCGCGAGGCGAATCACCAACGCGGCACGACCGACCTGCTCACCGTTGACGACATCACCGTCCGGTTCGGTGGGGTGACCGCGCTCGACGGCGTCTCCTTCACCGTCCGGGAAGGACAGGTCTGCGCCCTCATCGGCCCGAACGGCGCGGGCAAGACCACCGCGTTCAACGCGATCAGCCGGCTGGTGCGGCCGGCGTCCGGGCGGATCAGCTTCGCCGGCCAGGACCTCGGCCACCACGACGCCGCGCGCCTGAGCGGGCTCGGCATCGCCCGCACGTTCCAGAACCTGGCGCTGTGGCCCGGGATGACGGTGCTGGAGAACGTGATGGTCGGCGCCCACGCGAAGGGCAGGGTCGGCTTCGCGTCGTCGCTGCTCGGCTGGCCGGCCCGCCGCGAGGACCACGACCTGGTCGCCCGCGCCTACGCGATGCTGGACTACTTCGGGGTCACCGACGTCGCCCACCGGGAGTGCACGGGTCTCCCCTTCGGCACGCTCAAACGGGTCGAGCTGGCGCGCGCCCTCATCGGCGAGCCCCGCCTGCTGCTGCTCGACGAGCCCGCCGGCGGCCTCGCGCACGGTGACGTCCGCGAGCTGGGCGCGGTACTGCTGCGGCTGCGCGACGAGCACGACATGACGATCCTGTTGGTGGAGCACCACATGCAGTTCGTCATGGGCATCTCCGACTACGTCGTCGCACTCGACTTCGGCCGCAACCTCGTCGCCGGCACGCCGGCCGAGCTGCGCGACTCGCCGGAACTCGTCGAGGCCTACCTCGGGACGCCGGTATGAGCACGCTCCTGGAGCTCAAGGACGTCCGCGCCTACTACGGCGCCGTCGAGTGCCTGCACGGCGTCGATCTCACGGTCGGCGACGGCGAGGTGGTCGTGGTGCTCGGCGCGAACGGCGCCGGCAAGACCACGCTGCTGCGGTCGATCTGCCAGCTCGTCCGCACCGAGGGCTCGATCACCCTGCGCGGCGAGGAGATCGGCGGGCGCGGCACCTACGACGTGGTCCGCGGCGGTGTGTCGATGGTCCCGCAGGGCCGCGGCACGCTCGTGGACCTGTCGGTCGACGACAACCTCCGCGCCGGCGGCTTCATCCGGCGCGACAAGGAGGTCGGGGCCGACGTCAGGTACTGGTACGAGGTCTTCCCCCGGCTGGCGCGGCGGCGGTCGACCTCGGCGGGCAGCCTGTCCGGCGGCGAGCAGCAGATGCTCGCGATCGCCAGGGCACTGATGAGCCGCCCCTCGCTGCTATTGCTAGACGAGCCGTCGCTCGGTCTCGCGCCGATCGTGGTGCGGCAGCTGTTCGACGTGCTGGCCCGCGTGTGCGCCGAACGCGAGGTCGCGATGGTCGTCGTCGAGCAGAACGCCGCCCTCGCACTCGGTATGGCACAGCGGGGTTACGTCCTCGAGGCCGGCACGGTCGCCGTCACCGGCCCGGCGGAGCGGCTGCGCGACGACGAGTCCGTGCGCCGTGCCTACCTCGGTTACTAGACACCCGAAGGAGGGTGCGCCAGTGGCGATCACGACCACCGGCCGGCCGGAGTCCCCGGCCGGCCGGCAACCACGGGGCGGTGACGTGCTCGCCGCGCGGCGCCGCCGCTCCGCCACCAGGAGCCTCGGCGTCGTCGTGGCCCTGCTGGCGGCCTTCTCCGGCTACGCGGTCATCGACGGCGGCCTGACGCTCTACCTCCAGCGCGTGATCGACGGCGCCATGAACGGCGTGCTGTACGGCATGGTCGCGCTGGCGCTGGTGCTGGTGTTCAAGGCGACCGGCGTCATCAACTTCGCGCAGGGCGCGATGGCGATGGTCGGCACTTTCGTCGCATTCACCGCGGCGGACAGGTGGGGCCTGCCGCTCGCCCTCGCGATCGTCGTCGCGATGGTGGTCTCCGCGGGGGCGGTGGCCGGGATCGAGCGGACGCTGATCCGCCCGTTCGACCCGGGCAACCACCTGGCGATCACCATCGTGACGCTCGCGCTGTACCTGGCGTTCAACGCGCTGGCCGCGTTGGTCTGGGGCTTCGACCCGCGCGGGTTCCCCAGCCTGTTCCCCACCGACGCGAACGACTACGTCGCGATCGCCGGTGCCCGGCTGTACTACACGAACCTCGGCACCGCGCTGCTCGTGGTCGTGGTCGTCGTGGCGCTGCACCTGCTGCTGTCCCGCTCCCGGCTCGGGCTCGCGTTCCGGTGCGTGGCGACGAGCGTCGAGTCCTCGCGGCTGCTCGGCATCCACATCGGACGGACGGTGCAGGGCAGCTGGGCCATCGCTGCCGCGGTCGGCACGCTCGCCGGCTGCCTGGCCGCGCCGACCACCTACCTCGACCCCACGTTCATGGACAAGATCCTGATCTACGCGTTCGCCGCCGCCACCCTCGGCGGGCTCGACAGCATCGCCGGCGCCCTCGTCGGCGGGGTCGTCGTCGGCCTGTCGATCGCGTTGCTCACCGGCTACCTCCCCGCGCTGGGCGGGCAGTTCGGGCTCGGCTGCGCCTTCTTCGTGATCGTGGCCGTGCTCCAGTTCAAACCCGCCGGCCTGCTGGGCCGCCGCAGCCAGGACCGCGTGTGATGGCCAGGTACACCATCCAGGAGGGCGGCACCGCGCACCGGAACCTGCGCCGGGGCGGCATGATCCTCGCCGCCGCAGTCCTCGTCGTGGTGCCGCTGCTGATCCCGTCGGTGGCCCAGATCGAGACGCTCACCCAGATCGTCTGCTACAGCGTGGCGATCCTCGGTCTCGGCCTACTGACGGGCCACTGTGGACAGATCTCGCTCGGCCACAGCGCGTTCGTCGGCCTCGGCGGCTACACCACCATCATCCTGGTCGCCGACCACGGCTGGCCCTACCTCGCCACGATCCCGGTCAGCATCGTGGCCTGTCTCGTGGCCGGCGCGCTCGTCGGGATCCCGGCGCTGCGCATCCGCGGGCTCTACCTCGCGACGGTCACCCTCGCCGTCGCGGCGCTGTTCCCCGTGCTCGTCAACAAGTTCCCCAGCTTCACGGGAGGTCCCAACGGCAAGTACGCCCCCGACGAGATGACCGCGCCGGACTGGTTCTTCGTCAACCCCTACGTGCCCACCGGTCCACCCACCGACCACTACTACGCGATCCTCGCCGTGGCCGCGCTGATGTTCCTCGTCGCGGGCAACATCGTGCGCAGCCGGGTCGGCCGCGCCATGCACGCCGTGCGCGACGCGCCGCTGTCGGCCGCCGCGTCGGGCATCAGGGTCGCGCGGGTGAAGATCTTCGCGTTCGCGGTCAGCGCCGCCTTCGCCGGCGTCGCCGGCTCCCTGCTGGTGATCCAGGTCCCCACGGTCTCCGACACGCGCTTCGACCTGTACCTGTCCATCTTCCTGCTCGTCGCGCTGATCGCCGGGGGCAGCGCGTCGATCCTCGGTGCGATCCCGGGCGCCATCGTGTTCGTGGTCCTGCGCACCTACATCGCCGACTGGGCGGAGTCGCTCGACCTGCTGGGCGGCCGGCCCGACGGCGGGCAGCTCGTCGGCATCGCGTCCGGCGCACTGCTCATCGCCTTCGTGTTCCTGTTGCCCGGTGGGGTGTCCGACGGGCTGGGGCGGCTGCGCCGCCGCGTGCTCGAGATCGTCCCCCGCCCACCCCGCGACTGGGAGCGGCACCGCCTCGCCTCCCGGTCGGCACAACCAGCTTCGAGAGAGAGCTGAACCATGACCCTTCCCTCCTGGCGACGACGCCTCGTGACAGTGGTCATCGCGGCCGCCACCGGCGTCTCACTGATGTCCTGCTCGCACGAGGAGGCCAAGCAGGCCGCCGACGCGCAGAAGTGCGGCCCGTCGACGTCGAAGGCCAAGGCCGCCGGTGACACGCCGGACGACGGCAGCGTGCCGACCCCCGACGACGACGCCAAGAACTGGGGCCGGTCCGACGGCTGCACCTACACCGGCCCCGGCGACTTCACCCTGGACCTGTCGACGTGCCCGAGCGGCTTCGACAACAACGCCGGCATCACCGACAGCGAGATCAAGCTGTTCACCAGCATGCCGCACTCCGGCGCGCTCGCCGCGTACGGCGCCATCTCCGACGGCATCAAGAACTACCTGTCCTATGTGAACTCCCACGGCGGCGTGCAGGGCCGCAAGGTCAGCATCGACGTCAAGGACGACCAGTACCAGCCGGACCAGACGCGCAAGAACGTCGAGGAGGCCGCGCAGTCCGGTGAGTACGCCGCGAGCTTCGCGGTGCTCGGCTCGCCGAACAACCTCAACCTGATCGACTACACGAACAAGAACTGCATCGGCCAGTTCATGGTCGCCGCGTCGGACAACCAGTTCGGCGACCCGGCGAAGCACCCGTGGACCACCGGGTTCGGCCTGGACTACTACAACGAGAGCGGCATCTGGGCGTCCTGGATCTCCAAGCGGTTCCCGCAGGGCGCGAAGATCGCGACCATCTCGATCGGCAACGCGCTCGGGCAGTCCTACATCGACGGCTTCAAGCGGGCCGTGGCGCAGAACGACGGCCTCGAGATCGTCGACGAGCAGACCAACGACGTCACCGCGCCCAACGTGGACAACGAGGTGACGAGCGCGGTGGCGTCGAAGGCGGACGTGGTCGTGCTCGCCGAGGCCGGCACGTTCTGCACGCAGGCCATCGGCGCCATCGAGAAGAGCTCCTGGAAGCCGGTGGTGGTCGCGGCGCAGCCGTGCGCGCAGATCCAGACGACGTACGCCCCGCTGGGCAAGCAGGGTCTGACCGGCAACGGCACCAACGTGGTCCGCTACTACTACGCGCCGACCGACCCGGACAACCCGAACCAGGACTTCACGAAGCTGTACACCGACACGATGACCGCCGCCGGCCTCGACCCGAAGAACGCGCAGTACGCGAACGGCTGGTTCTGGGCCTGGTACATCGTGCAGGCACTGCAGGACGCGTCGGTCATGAAGGGCGGCCTCACGAGGGCGAACATCAACATCGCGGCGCACTCGTACGACTCGACCTACCCGCTCATGGTCAAGGGCGTGGTCGGCAAGGTCAGCGGGGTCCAGGACGCGTACCCGTTCGAGGCGGGCGGCATGTACACCTACACCGGCGCCACCCCGACGACCACCGGCCACTTCGAACAGTCGGGCCCGCTGATCGACAACAGCGGCAAGCTCGGCAACTGGGAGAAGGCCAAGGGCGGCAGCTGATGGAGCTGGCGCACGCCGAGGCACGCGAGCTGGCACGGGCCGTGGCGACGCGGGCCGTGTCCAGCCGCGAGCTGCTCGACCACTACCTCGACCGGATCGCCGCGTCCTCGCTGAACGCGGTGGTGACACTGGACGTCGAACGGGCCCGCGCGGCGGCGGCAGCGGCCGACGAGGACCTGGCGCGCGGTGTCAGCCACGGCCCCCTGCACGGCCTGCCGATCACGGTGAAGGACGCGATCGCGACGGCCGGGCTGCGCACCACGGGCGGTTCGGCCGAGCTGGCGGCACACGTGCCGGCGGCGGACGCGACGGCCGTGGCCCGGCTGCGGGCGGCCGGCGCGATCGTGGTCGGCAAGACGAACGTGCCGACCTGGTGCGGCGACATCCAGACCTACAACGACGTCTTCGGCACGACGAACAACCCGTGGGCCCCGGCGCGGACACCGGGTGGCTCCTCCGGCGGCAGCGCGGCCGCCGTCGCCGCCGGGCTGTCCGCGTTCGACCTGGCCTCGGACATCGCCGGCTCGATCCGCATCCCCGCCCACTTCTGCGGGGTGTACGGGCTGAAGCCGTCGGTCGGGCTGGTCCCGGGCGAGGGGTACGTCGACCACGTCGGCGCCGGGCTGGTGCCGCCGGACGGGAACGTGCTCGGCCCGATCTGCCGCAGCGCCGACGACCTGGCGCTGGCACTGGACGTCCTCGCCCCCGGCGCCGCCCGGCCCGCGCCTGCCTCGCTCGCGGACTTCCGGGTCGCCGCCTGGCTCGACGATCCGGCGTGCGAGGTCGGCACCGAGGTGGGTGCGGTGCTGGAGCGGGCGGTGACCGCGCTCGGGCCGGTGGGAGTGGCCAGCCCGCCACACGCGTTCGACGACCTGTGGCAGCTGCACCTGGACATGGTGCTGGCCGCGGTCGCCTACAACCTGCCCGAGGACGGCGTGCCACCCGCCACCGCCACGCACCGCGGCTGGCTCGCCCGGGCCGAGGACCGCGCCGCCGCACGAGCCGGGTGGGCGGACTGGTTCGCCGACCACGACGTGCTGCTGTGCCCGGTGACCGCGATGCCGGCGTTCCCGCACGACCAGGCCGGCGACATCGGCACCCGGGTGCTCGACGTGGACGGCGTGACCCGGCCGCACATGACCACGATCGGCTGGTGCGGCCTGTTCAGCGTGCTCGGGCTGCCGACCGTGGTGATGCCGGCGGGGTTCACCGCGTCCGGGCTGCCGGTGGGCATGCAGGTCGTCGCCGCGCACGGACGGGACCACGTGGCCGTCGCGTTCGCCCGCTTGGCCGCCGAGGTGCTGGGCGAACGCACGCCCCCGTCCAGCCTGTCGAGGCGAACCGAACCCCACGCCTAGCGTCCGCTGGCGGTGAAGTTGCGGATCAGGGTCTCGGCCACGTCCCGCGGCTTGGTGTTCCGATGTTGGGACAGTGGTCCGCGGGCAGGGTGGCGCGCAATCGTCGTTGAAGATCCGCACCAGCTCCGGACCCACCCCACCAGTATCGGGATCCGCCGTCGCGGTCGGTCGCGGTGCGTACGCGGCGAGCCGGCGCACGTTCACCGGTCCGTGGCGGTATCCGGGTGGAGCGTCACCCGCTGGTGAGCACCCGCGCGGTCGTGCGGCCGCTTGTCGGCGGTTGAGGCAGAATCGTCGCCGGAGGTGATCATGGAATCGGCGTTGTCGGCCCTCATGGCGTTCGGCTCGGAGTCGGTGTTGGAGCGCGCGTACAGCGAAGCCCGCGAGCGCGTCGACGACGTGGACGAGACCCGCTCACGCATCCTCGACGCGGCGTACGCCCAGTTCGCCCGCATGGGCATCCAGCGGTCCACGATGGAGGACGTGGCCCGGCGGGCCGGGGTCTCCCGGATCACGGTCTACCGGCGGTTCACGGCGAAGGACGTGCTCGTCGAACACGTCGTCCGGCGGGAGTTGCGCCGGTACTTCGAGAGGTTCCTCGTCGACGTCGAGCGGGCCGGGACGGTCGCCGACCGCGTGGTGCTCGGGTTCGTCAGCGCGCTGCGCGCCATCCGCGGCAACCCGCTGATCGGCGGCCTGATCGCCACCGAGCCCGACCTGCTCGTCGCCGCCATGATCGGCGACGGCGGCCGGACCCTCGCCAGCGTGCGGCAGTTCGTCGCCGGCCGGCTGCGCCGCGAACAACACGCCGGCCACGTGGCCGAGGACCTGGACATCGACCTCACCGCCGAACTGATGGTCCGGGTCTCGGCGTCCTTCCTCGCCGTCCCCAGCCAGGTGATCGACGTCGACGACGACGACCAGCTGGCCGCCGTGGCCCGGAGGTTCCTCGTGCCCATGCTGGGCCCCGCACCGGCCTGACCGGCCGCGCGCCTGCCGGCTCGCCGTTGTCAGCGGGATGTCGGTGATCACCGACGTGCCGCCAGCCGGCCAGAAGATCCAGAAGGTACGTGGGCGGGCCATCCAGGGCCAGGCCAACGGCCTCACAGACGCGACCGGCGGCACCGGGGTGGGGGTGGGCACCACGACTCGGCGATGACGCGCCTGTTCGCCGTGCCCAGCTGAGCGGCCGGGGCGGGGCCGCGCCGGGCGTAACCAAGGTCAACACGCTTCCGATGTCAACTACGACATCGGAAGGACACCGCCATGCGCCACCACCGGCCCCGCCCCGACCGGCCGTCCAGCCGGCCGCTGACCGCGCTGGCCGCCACCTACGCGGTCGCCGCCGGCCTGCACGGCGTGCTCGCGGTGCGGGCGCAGGCGTGGTGGCTGGGGATCCTCGCGGTGGCGCTGGCCGGCGTCGCGGTCGCCTTCCTGGTCCTCGCGCGACGCCGGCGGCGCGGGCACGCGGCGAAGGGCGTCCGGCGCGACGACACCGTGGTGCCGATCATGCGGCACCGGGACGCGGACCCGACACGGGCGTGAGCGCGGGCCGACCTCGGGCACGACTCGTGGGCGTCATCCGGCTCCCCCTGGAGCTCCGGACGACGCCCCCGTTCCCACCGGCCGGTCACCCGGCCGGACGGCTCCTAGAAGTCGCGGTTGCCCACCGAGATCGTCCTGGCCATGAGCTCACCCTCCGAGTCGTCGGTCGCCGTGGGCCCATACTGATCGACACCCCGAGGTCATGACGTTGGCGAAACGTTGAATCGCCTGGTCGCCAGCGCGTTACCATGCGTACTCGACGGGAAGCAGACGCCACGAGATCGGCCGCTACCGGCTGCCACCACCGGCCGGGGAGGGAGATCGGGGATGGCCGTGGAGTTCCGGCTGCTGGGCAGCGTCGAGGTGCGGATCGACGGCCGGCGGGTCGACGCGGGACCTCCTCTGCAACGAAGCGTGCTGGTCGCCCTGCTCGTCGAGGCCGACGAACCGGTGTCCGCCGACCAGCTGGTCGAGCGCGTGTGGGGCGACCGAGTCCCCTACCGGGCGAAGGAAACGCTGCGCAGCTACCTGTCCCGGCTGCGGCCTGTGCTCGCACCCGGGAATGTCGACATCGTACGGCGCTCGGGTGGCTATGTCCTCACCGCCGATCCCGCGACCGTGGACGTGCACCGGTTCCGCGAGCTGGTCGGGCAGGCCCGTGCGGCGGGCGATCCCGACCTGGCGTCGAGCCTGTTCGAACACGCGCTGGGGCTGTGGCACGGCGAGGCCTTCGCCGGCCTGGACACGCCGTGGCTGGCCGGGGTCCGCGAGGGCCTGGACGCCGAGCGGATCGCCGCCGAGCTGGACCACGTCGACCTGCTCCTGGGCCGCGGCCGCCACGGCGACCTGCTCGCCACGCTGGCGGTGCTGACGGCGGAACGTCCGCTCGACGAACGGCTGGCCGGGCAGCTGATGGTCGCGCTGTACCGGTCGGGCCGCCAGGCCGACGCGCTCGACCACTTCCGGCGCATCCAGCGGCGGCTGGGCGACGAGCTGGGCGTCGACCCCGGCGCACCGCTGCGCGAGCTGCACCGGCGGATCCTCGCCGCCGACCCCGCGCTCACCCCCGACCGGGCACGGCCGGTGGCCGCCCGGCGGCTTCGCCAGCTGCCCGGCTCCACCCCGAACTTCGTCGGCCGCACCGCCGAGCTGGACCAGCTCACGGCCAGGCTGGACACCGCGGGCGGCGGCAGCGGCACGGTGGTGATCACCTCGATCAGCGGCCTGCCGGGCATCGGCAAGACCTCCCTCGCCGTGCACTGGGCACGCCGCCACGTCGACCGGTTCCCCGACGGGCAGCTGTACGTGAACCTGCGCGGGTTCGACCCGAGTGCGACGCCGATGGACCCGGCCGAGGCCGTCCGCGGGTTCCTGGACGCCTTCGAGGTGCCCGCCCAGCAGGTCCCCACCGAGCTGGCGGCGCAGGTCGCGCTGTACCGAGGCCTGGTCGAGGACAAGCGGATGGTGATCGTGCTGGACAACGCGCGGGACACCGACCAGGTGCGCCCGCTGCTGCCCGGCAGCCCGAGCTGCCTGGTGCTGGTCACCAGCCGCCACCAGCTCAGCGGGCTCGTGGTGCGCGACCACGCGCAGCGGGTCACCCTGGACACGCTCTCCGGCGAGGAGGCCCGCGAGCTGCTGGCCGACTTCCTCGGCGCGGACCGGGTGGCGGCCGAGGCCGACGCGGTCGAGGAGATCATCCGGCGGTGCGGGTACCTGCCGCTGGCGTTGAGCATCGCGGCCGCCCGCGCCGGCGCGGACCCGGACCTGCCGCTGAGCGCGCTCGTCGAGGAACTGCGCCGGGAACGGGAAACGCTCACCGCACTGTCCACAGGGGACACCCAGGACACCGATCTGCGGACGGTGTTCTCCTGGTCCTACCGCGCCCTGTCCCAGCCCGCGGCCCGGCTCTTCCGGCTGCTCGGCCTGCACCCCGGTCCCGACCTCGGCGCGCTCGCGGCGGCGTGCCTGGCCGACCTGCCCGAGTACCACGCGCGTGCGCTGCTCGCCGAGCTGACGCAGCTGAACCTGCTGCGCCAGCACAAGCCCGGGCGGTACCAGTTCCACGACCTGCTGCGCGCCTACGCGCACGAGCTCGCCGGTCCCGACCCGGAACGCACGGACGCGACCCGCCGGTGCCTGGACTACTACCTGCACGCCACCAGCCTGGCGATGGCGGAGGTCGACCCCCGAGGGGGCACGGCCGTGTCCGGCATCGCCGCGGCGCCGCGCCACGCCCCCGCCTTCGCCGACCGCGAGCGTGCCCTCCAGTGGATCGACACCGAGTACCCGAACCTCATCGCCGCGACCGGCCACGCCGTGCGGCACGGCTGGTACGCCCACGCCTGGCGGCTGCCGCACCTGCTGCAGTACTACTTCGACATCAGGAGCCGCCTGCACGACTGGATCTCCACCCACCAGTCCGCGCTCACCGCGGCTCGCCACCTCGACGACGAGCACGCCCAGGCGGAGGTGTTGAAGTACCTGGGCATCGCCTTCTGGCTGGCGGCCCGCTCCGACGACGCGCTGGAACACAGCCGGCGGGCACTCGCCCTGTTCCGCCTCGCCGGCGACCTCGCCGGCGAGGGGGACGTGCTCAACCTCCTCGGCCTCGTCTACGAGCGGACCGGACAGTACGAGGCGGCGCTCGACCAGTACCAGCAGGCACTTCCCCTGCGACTCGCGACCGGCAACCGCCGGGGCGAGGGCGCGACGCTGCAGAACCTGGGCAACCTGTACGACAACCTGGGGCGGCACGAGGAGGCCGTCAGCCACTACCACCGGGCGCTGGCGATCTTCCGGGAGCTGGGGGACCAGCGCGCGCAGGCCATCGCGTTGGGCAACCTCGGCATCGTGCTCGAGAGCATGGGCCAGCTCGACGAGGCCGCCGACTGCCTGCGCCAGTCCTGCGCACTCGCGGAGGCGACCAACGACCAGCGCGTGGCCGGCAACTTCCTGACCTCACTCGGCGCGGTGTACCACAGGCTCGGCCGGCCCGCCGAGGCCATCGAGCACCACCGCCGGGCGCTACGGCTCATCCGGGACGTCGGCGAGCGGGCCACCGAGAGCGCGGTGCTCAACAACCTCGGGGTCGTGCACCTGGCCACCGGCCAGGACGAGCAGGCGGTCGGCTACCACCAGCAGGCACTCTCCCTGGCCCGGGACGGTGCCTACCGCCAGGAGGAGGCCAACGCGCACCACGGGATCGGAAACGCCCTCCTGGCGACCGACCCCGACGGGGCGCGCGAGCACTGGCGCCAGGCACTGGCCATCTACGACCAACTCGGCGTCCCCAAGGCCGACGAGGTCCGCCGACAGCTGACCGCGGTCTCGGCTCCCTGACCGAGGTCTCGGTAGCGCCTGGCTCTTCCGCCGCACCCTTCCGAAGAAGGGCTGGGCTTCCTGGCCGAACTCCTGGTGGCGTGCCGGTCCTGGTCGCCACCGATGGTGGTGCCTGGGTTTCGTTCGCAGACCTCGGCTGGCGTCCCGACAGGCGCGTTCGGGACATCGGCCACGCCTGAAAAGGGGATGCTCAACGCGCCTGTCATGGCCCAGTCGATCGGCGCGAAAGGTGCATAACCGCCAAAGCCGCGCCCGTCCCGGGTCACGGGCCGGGTGGAGGGGCTAGGCGGGACGGCGTTTCTTGGGCAGGATTCAGGCGGTCCTGTGGAGCCGGCTTCGTGGAGGCGGTCGTGGTTCGTGTCGGGTCGCTGGTTCGGGCGGGTGTGGCTGTCGGTGTCGTGGCCGCGTTCGTCGTCGCGGTGCCGGTGGTTTCGTCGCATGGGCGGCCGGCGGTGGGGTGGTCGCCGATGGCGCCCGTCGCCGTTCGGTACGCCGACGCGGCGCGGGCCGTCAGCGGGCGGCTGTTGAGTTTCAACGACTTCCACGGGGCGCTCGAGCCGCCGGTGGGCAGCGGCGGGCTGGTGAACGGGACGCCGGCCGGCGGGGTGGAGTACCTCGCGACGTACGTCAAGAACCTGCGTGCGGACGGGGTGGCCCACGGGGAGAGCGTGATCACGGCCGGGGCCGGTGACATGGTCGGGGCGAGCCCGTTGATCAGCGCGGCCTTCCACGACGAGCCCAGCGTCGAGGCGCTTTCCCAGCTGGGGCTGGAGGTCACCTCGGTCGGCAACCACGAGTTCGACGAGGGCGTCACCGAGCTGAGGCGGCTGCAGTACGGCGGCTGCCACCCGACCGACGGCTGCCAGGACGGCGACGGGTTCGCCGGCGCCGACTACCGGTACCTGGCCGCGAACGTCGTGGACAGGAGGACCCGCCTGCCGATCCTCCCGCCGGTGGACATCCGGTTCGTGCGGGGCGTGCCGGTCGGGTTCGTCGGGATGACGCTGCACGATACGGCCAGCATCGTGAACCCCGCCGGGATCCAGAACGTCGACTTCCTGGACGAGATCCGGACGGCCAACCGGTACGCGGACATCCTGAAGCTCTTCGGGGTCAGGTCGCTCGTGCTGCTGCTCCACGAGGGCGGCCAGCAGAACCCGCCGCCGACGCCGCAGGACCCGTCCGGCTGCGCCAACTTCGCCGGGCCGATCACCGACATCGTCGCCGGGCTGCGGCCCGAGTACGGCGTGGTCGTCTCCGGCCACACGCACCGGTTCTACAGCTGCGCGCTGCCCAACTCCTCGGGTGCCGACTCGGTGGTCACGAGCGCGGGCTCGAACGGCACCCTGGTCACCGACATCCGCTTCACCCTCGACCAGCGGACCAGGCGCTTCGCCAGCGTGTCCGCGCACAACGTGGTCGTCGAGAACGGCGTGAAGCTGCCGGACGGCACGTGGGCCAAGGACGCGGCCGGCAACTTCCTGCGCAACCCGGCCCTGGTCGACCCCGACACGAAGCGCCTGGTCGACAAGTACCGGACCGCCGTCGCGCCGCTCGCCAACCGCGTGGTCGGCACGATCACCGGGGACATCGTGCGCGCCACGAACCCGGCCGGTGAGAGCCCGCTCGGTGACGTGATCGCCGACGCCGAGCTCGCCTACACCACGGGAGCCCAGGCCCAGATCGCGCTGATGAACCCCGGTGGCATCCGCGCCGACCTCACGTACGGCTTCTCCCCCGGCGGCGAGGCCCCGGGCGAGGTGACCTACGGCGAGGGCTTCACCGTGCAGCCGTTCAACAACCTGGTCGTCACGCAGACGCTGACCGGCGCCCAGCTGAAGGACGTGCTGGAGCAGCAGTTCGCGGGTTACGGCGGCGCGCAGCTCGACCGCGTCCTGCAGATCTCCGCCGGTTTCGCCTACACCTACGACCGCACCCGCGCCCCCGGCGACCGGGTCACGGCGATGACCCTGAACGGCGCCCCGCTCGACCCGGCCGCGAGCTACCGCGTGACGAGCAACGACTTCCTGGCCAACGGCGGCGACGGGTTCACCAAGCTCACCGTTGGCACGAACCGCGTCACCGCCCCCGGCTTCGACATCGACGCCCTGGTAGCCCACCTCGGCTCGGCCTCACCCGTGGCGCCCGGCCCGCAGGACCGCATCCACCTGGTGACCTGACCCCGGCCGCCCCGCGGGACGCCGATCCCACCAGCGCGGGGCGGCGCGTGCGACCTGTTTGACATGCTTGGCGCGTGCGCGTTGCCGTGCTGGGTCCCCACCGGGTGTGGGACGACGACGGCCGGCCCGTCGAGGTCGGCGGCGCACGCCTGCGCGCGTTGCTGGCCCGGCTCGCACTCGACGCCGGCTCCGTCGTCACCACCGACGCACTGATCGACGCGCTCTGGGGTGAGCACCCGCCGGCCGGGGTCGCCAACGCGTTGCAGTCGCTGGTGTCGCGGCTGCGCCGCGCCCTGCGCGGCGACTCCCCGGGCCGGGAGCTGGTCGAGGGCCGGCCCGCCGGCTACCGCCTGGCGGTCGACCCGGCGGACGTCGACGCGTTGGAGTTCGAGCGGCTCGCGGCGCAGGGCCGGCACGCCGCCGCGGCCGGCCGGCACACGCAGGCCATCGAGCTGCTCCGGCAGGCGGAACAGCAGTGGCGGGGTGACGCGCTGGCCGACGTGGCCGACGCGCCCTTCGCCACCGGCGCGGCCGCGCGGCTGGCCGGGTTGCGCCTGTCCGCGGCGGAGGACCGGGTCGAGGCGGCACTCGCGCTCGGCCGGCACGACGAGGTGGTGGCCGAGCTGGAACGGTTGGCCACGGCGCACCCGCTGCGGGAACGCGTGCACGCCCAGCTCGTCCGCGCGCTGTACGCGGCGGGGCGGCAGGCGGACGCCCTCGCGGCGTTCGAGCGGATCCGTGCCGCGCTGGCCGAGCAGCTCGGCGTCGACCCGTCCGGTGAGCTGGCCGCCGCGCACCTCGCCGTGCTCCGCCAGGACCCGGGGCCGGCCAGGGCGGCACCGGTCGTGCGTGCCCAGCTGACCAGCTTCGTCGGCCGGGAGAGCGAGCTGGACCGGGTCGGTGGGCTGCTCGGTGCGACACGGCTGGTGACCGTCGTCGGGCCGGGTGGTGCCGGCAAGACGCGCCTGGCCGCCGAGCTGGCCGGCCGGGCCGTGATCGAGCTGCTCGACGGGACGTGGTTCGTCGAGCTGGCACCGGTCACCGACCCGCGGGCAGTGGCACAGGCGGTGCTGTCCGCGGTCGGCGTGCGGGAGACCGGTGTGCTCGACCGGGAGGCGACGCGGGACGGGATGCCGCGGGACGTGGTGACCCGGCTCGTGGACATGTTCCGGCACAAGCGGTCGCTGCTCGTGCTGGACAACTGCGAGCACGTCGTGGCCGGCGCGGCCGACCTCGCCGAACGGCTCCTGCGTGCCTGCCCGGGTCTGCGGGTCCTGTGCACCAGCCGGGAACCGCTCGGCGTGGCCGGCGAGACGCTGTACCCGATCCCGCCGCTGGGCTGGCCCGCCGACACCGGCGCGGACGAGCACGAGGCACTCGCCTACCCGGCGGTCCGGCTCTTCGCCGACCGGGCGGCCGCCGTCCGCCCGGACTTCGCCGTCACCGCGGACACCGTCGGTCCCGTGGTGGAGATCTGCCGCCGGCTGGACGGCATGCCGCTCGCGATCGAGCTGGCCGCCGTGAAGGCGCGGTCGCTGCCGGTGGCCCGGATCGCCGCCGGGCTCGACGACCGGTTCGGGCTGCTCGCCCGCACCAACGGCACGCTGCCCCGGCACCGGACGCTGCGTGCGGTCGTCGAGTGGAGCTGGGACCTGCTCACCGAACCGGAGCGAACCCTCGCCCGCCGGCTGTCGGTCTTCCCCGCCGGCGCGACGATCGAGGCGGCGGAGTGCGTGTGCGCCGCGGCGGACCCACCGGGCGGCGACGTGGTCGCGCTGCTGGGTGTGCTGGTGGACAAGTCGCTGCTGGAGGCGGTGCCGGACCACGGCGGTGAGTTCCGGTACCGGATGCTGGAGACGATCCGCGCCTACGGCGCGGAACGGCTCGCCGAGGCCGGCGAGGCCGCGCTGGTCCACACCGCCCACGCGCGGTACTTCACCGAGCTGGCGGAGACCGCCGAGCCCCACCTGCACACCGGCGCGCAGGTGCCGTGGTTCGCGCGGCTGCGCACCGAGCACCCGAACACGAGGTCGGCGCTGCACTGGGCGGTCGAGGCCCGCGAGGTCGAGCTCGCCGACCGCCTGTGCGCGGCGCTGATGTGGTACTGGTTCATGGAAGGCGACCGGGGCGAGGGCGCCGCCCTGGTCCAGGACGTCCTCGCGGTGCCCCCCACGGCCCCGTCGATGCCGAGGGCGGTCGTGATGGCGTTCAGCGCGATGAACGCCATCGCCTACGGCGACCAGGACGCCCCGTCCCGGGCCGCGGCGGCGAGGGCCTACGCCGAGCTGGTCGACGTCACCCAGCACCCGCTGCTGGTGCTGCTGGAACCGATGCTGGCGGTCTTCTCCCACACCGACCCGGACGTCGTCCTGGCCAAGCTCGACGGGGCCCTGTCGCACCTCGACCCGTGGGCGCGGGCCGTCGGGTTGATGTTCCGGAGCTTCATCCAGGAGAACGAGGGCCGGATCGAGGAGAGCAGGCACGACCTGTCGGCCGCGCGGGAGATGTTCCTGGCGACCGGTGACCGCTGGGGCCTGGCCATGACCACCCGTGCCGCCGGCAACGCCCGCTCGCTCGACGGCGACCACGACGGCGCGATCACCGCGTACCGGGAGGCACTGGCCTACCTCGAGGAGCTCGGCGCGGTGGACGACGTGCCCGAGACCCGCGCCCAGATCGGCACGGAGCTGCTGCGGTCCGGCGATCTCGCCGGCGGGCACATCGAGCTGACCGCCGCTCTGTCGCTGGCGCACCGGTACGGGCAACCGGAGGCGGCGATCTGGGCGCGTTGCGGGCTCGGCGAGCACGCCATGCGCAGCGGGGGCACGGCGGCGGCGCGCCACCACCTGGCACAGGCCCTGTCCGAGGCGGCGGGCGGGCGCTTCCCCGCCCAGCTGGCCTCCCTGGTGCTGATCCAGCTGGCCGGGGTCGACGTCGTGGAAGGCGCCTGCCCGACCGCCCGCGAACGGCTGCACGAGGTCTTCGAACGCAACTCCACCCCACCCGACATGCCGGTCCTGGCCGCCGCGACCCAGGCGATGGCCGGTGTGTCGCTGCTGACCGAAGGTCCGGAACAGGCCGCCGTCCTGTTGGGCGCCGCCGAGGCACTGCGCGGCGCCCAGGACCACAGCGACCGCGACCTCCTCCGGACCGAACACCGCACGCGGGCCCTGCTCGGCGACACCGCGTTCGACGCCGCCTACGCGCGCGGCACGGCGCTGCCGCGCGCGGAGGTCCTCACGCTCGTCCGGTCAGGTCCGGCGCCGGTAGGCACGCAGCGCGAGCGGCACGAACACCACGAGCAGGCCGACTGACCAGCACAGGGTGTAGCGCAGCCCCTCGGCGACCGGCCCGCCCACCATCAGCCCGCGGGCGGCGTCCACCAGGTACCGGACCGGGTTGACGTCGACGAACGCCCGCATCCAGCCCGGCAGGGTGTCGAGGGGCACGAACACGTTGCTGCCGAAGGTGAGGGTGATCATGATCGGGAACCCGGCGGCCTGCACGCCCTGGGGCTTGTGCATGACCAGCCCGAGCCACACCCACACCCAGCACAGCGCGAGCGCGAACCCGAGCACCAGCAACGCGGCCGCGACGATGCCGAGCGCCGGCCCGTGGAAGCCGAGGACCAGGCCGAAGGCGATCAGGATGCAGATCGACAGCGCGTAGCGCATCGCGTCGCCGAGGACGGCGCCGACCAGCGGGCTCGACCGCGCGATCGGCAGCGAGCGGAACCGGTCGAACACGCCCTTCTCGATGTCGTTGTTCAGCGCCAGCCCGGTGCTGATCGTGAGGAAGATCGTGTTCTGCACCAGGAGCCCGGCCAGCAGGAACTGCAGGTAGTTGTGCCAGTCCCCGCCGACCGCGCCGCCGAAGACGAACACGAACAGCACCGTGAACAGGATCGGCTGGACGGTCACGTCGAAGAACATCTCCGGGTTGCGCCTGGCCTTCACGAGGAACCGCCAGGTCAGCGTGAGCGAGTGGGACAGGGCGCGCACCGGGGTCATCGCGCCGGACGTGCCCGTCGCCGTCGTCGTCATCGCCGTCGTCATCGGAGGCTCCCTTCCAGCTCCAGCTCGGCCGCCCGGTGCCCGGTGACGGCGAGGAACACCTCGTCCAGCCCCGGCAGCCGCACGGCCAGCTCCTGCACCGGCACCCGCGCCGCCTCCAGCCGCCGCACGACGGCCGAGATCACCGCGGGGTCGGTCACCGGTGTCGTCAGCAGACCGGGATCGGTGCCGCTGGCCGGTGCCGCGCCGGTGAGGTCGGTCATGATCGACGCGACCGCCGGCAGGTGCGCCCTGTCGACGGGACGGATCTCCAGCCGCTGCGCCCCGGCCCGGACCTTCAGCTCCGCCGGCGTGCCGTCGGCCACCACCCGTCCGTGGTCGATGACCGCGATCCGGTGCGCGAGGTGGTCCGCCTCGTCGAGGTACTGGGTGGTGAGCAGGACGGTGACGCCGTCGGTGACCAGGTCGCGCAGCAGTTTCCACACCTCGCTCCGGACGTGCGGGTCCAGCCCCGTGGTCGGCTCGTCGAGGAACAGCACCGACGGCCGCCCGACCAGGCTCGCCGCGAGGTCCAGGCGCCGGCGCATGCCGCCGGAGTAGGTGCTGGCGGGCCGTCCGGCCGCGTCGTCCAGCTCGAACCGGGCCAGCAGCTCACGGGCCCTGGCCCGGGCGTCCGCCCTGGGCAGCTCGAGCAGGCGGCCGATCAGCAGCAGGTTCTCGTACCCGGTCAGCTCCTCGTCGACCGACGCGTACTGGCCGGCCAGCCCGATCAGCTCACGAACCCGCTGCTGGTCCCGCAGCACGTCGTGCCCGCCGACCCGCGCCACGCCCGCGTCCGGCCGGATCAACGTCGCCAGCACCCGCACGAAGGTGGACTTCCCGGCCCCGTTCGGCCCGAGGACCGCCAACACGCACCCGCTCGGCACGGCCAGGTCCACCCCGTCCAGCGCCACCGTGGCCCCGAACCGCTTCACCAACCCCTCGGTCTCAATCGCGTACGACATCCCCGCTCCCCTGCTCTCTGTCTGTTTTCACGCGGGGAACCGTGCCAGTGCCCGCTGAGAGGCCACGCACAGAACGCTGACAGCGCCCGTCCGGCCGGCGTCATGATCAGGCGGACGGTTCCGCCGCGCGGCGGATGTCGGCCACGACCGCGTCGAGGTCCGGTGGACCCGTGGTGTCGACCTCCACCAGCGGGCCGACCCCCAGGGGGCGCACCGGCTCGCCCCACAGCTCGGCCTCGTCCCGGGCGAGGTCGCGGTGGCCGGGGTGCCGGTGCGCGGTGCGGGCGTAGTAGCGCTCGCGCGCCACCGCCATCGGCACGACGCAACGCACCTCCACGACAGGCCCCGGCAACGCCGACACCAGCGGCCGCGTGTAGGGGAACCAGGTGCTGTCCAGCACGGCACCGGGGCAGTGCCGCGCCAGGCGGAGGACCACCCGCACCGCCGCGCCGCCGAGGCGCCGCGACTCGGCCACCGTGGCCGGCCGTCCCAGTTCCTCGGCGAGCGCCTCCTTGACCTCGTCCTTGGCCAGCACCGGCAGCCCGAGCCGCGGCCCGAGCGCGGCCGCCAGCGTCGTCTTGCCCGATCCCGGCCAACCACCCACCAGCACGAACATCGTGTTCACCCGACCTGGCTACCACATGGACCATGACCATCTGGAGAGCGCTCTCCAGCACGTACCATGCCGGCATGAAGGATGTGCGGGCGAGGACCCCGACACTCGAGGACGTCGCGCGGGTCGCGGGGGTGTCCCGCGCCACGG
The DNA here is from genome assembly GCF_045807065.1 of Actinophytocola sp. Taxonomy (GTDB): domain Bacteria; phylum Actinomycetota; class Actinomycetes; order Mycobacteriales; family Pseudonocardiaceae; genus Actinophytocola. Next base: position 24,241 of record NZ_JBJMIE010000642.1, read on the forward strand.
TGTCCCGGGTGATCAACGGCGTGCGCAACGTCGACGAGGACCTGCAGGAGGCGGTCCGCAAGGCCGTCGCCGAGACCGGGTACGCGCCCAACCGCGCCGCGCGGTCGCTGGTGACCAGGCGTGCGGGCGGCATCGCGCTGGTGGTGTCCGGCTCCGGCGGCGGCGACGGCGGCTGGGGCTTCTCGTCGTCGGTGTTCTCCGACCCGTTCTTCGGCCGGGTGACCGCCGGAGTGGTGGAGTTCCTGCGCCCGCTCGGCATGCACCCGCTGCTCATGCTCGCCGACACCGACGAGGTGCGTGCGGAGGTGGTCGCGCAGCTGCGGCAGGGCGCCGCGGACGGCGCGCTGCTCGTGTCCACGCACGCGGAGGACCCGCTGCCGGAGATGTGCGTGCGCGCCGGCGTGCCCGCCGTGCTGTTCGCCCGCCCGGCGACGCCGGTCCCGATCAGCTACGTGGACCTCGCACACGCCGACGGCGCGCGCCTGGCCGCGGAGTACCTGCTGGCCAGGGGCTGCCAGCGGGTCGCGACGATCACCGGCCCGCTGGACGTGCCGGCGAGCCAGGACCGGCTGGCCGGCTTCCGGGACGCGGCGGCCCGCCTGGGCCGCCCGTACGTGCCGATCGCGGAGGGCAACTTCCGCGAGGACGGCGGCGAGGCGGCGATGGAGCGACTGCTCACCGAGCACCCGAAGGTGGACGGCGTGTTCGCGGCCAACGACCTGATGGCCCAGGGCGCCCTGCTGGTGCTGCGCCGCCACGGCCGCGCCGTGCCGGACGACGTGGCGGTGGTCGGCTTCGACGACGGCCCGCAGGCACTGGCCTGCCGCCCCCCGCTCACGACGGTCCGCCAACCGGTGGAGGACATGGCGGCGGAGATGGCCCGACTGCTGCTCGGCCACATCGACGAGCCGGGCGGCGACCCGGTATCGGTGATCTTCGACCCGACGCTGGTGGTCCGCGCCTCGGCGTGAGACCGCCGGCGCACGTCGGGCGCCGCGACCACGCCGCGAACCGGCACGCAGTCCCCGAGTGGTCCGCGCCTCGGTCTGAACTCAGCCGAACGCGGGAGCACCTGACGACATTGGGCCGAAGCCCATCCCATGGCGCCGGAAGAATTCCCGCCCCGAACGCGTTCGACAGCAATACTTCCCGCGTGTCTTGACAGAAGCACCCGGACCCGCGAATCTTTGGGAGAGCGCTCTCCCCGAACCCCCTGCCCTCGCCGGGGAGCGTTGCTGTCAAAGGAGATAGCCATGAGCTTCCGTCCTCCTGCGCTCCTGCGTCGCGGCCTGGCCGCCGCAGCGACCGCGCTCCTCCTCACCGGCGTCGTGGTCGCGGCCACCGCCAACGCAGCGCCCTCGACAGAAAGAACCGCCGCCGCCTGCACCGGCTCGAACCTGGCGGTGAACCACCCGGCGACCGCGTCGTCGACGGAGAACGGGTCCACCCCGGCCAGCGCCGCCGTGGACGGCAGCACCGGCACCCGCTGGTCGAGCGCGTTCAGCGATCCACAGTGGATCCGCGTCGACCTCGGCGCCACCGCGACGATCTGCCAGGTCGTGCTCAACTGGGAGGCCGCGTACGCGACCGCCTTCCAGATCCAGACCTCGGCGGACGGCAACACCTGGACCACGATCTACTCGACCACGACCGGCACCGGCGGCAGCCAGACGCTGAGCGTCACCGGCAGCGGCCGGTACCTGCGCGTCAACGGCACCGCCCGCGCCACCCCGTACGGCTACTCCCTGTGGGAGCTGGGCGTCTACGGCACCGGCGGGAGCGGCGGCAACCCGCCCGACAACAGCTTCTGGGGTGACACCAGCACGATCCCGGCCGCGCAGAACGTGCTCACCGTCAAGATCCTCAACCGCACCAACGGCAAGTACCCGGACAGCCAGGTGTTCTGGAGCTTCAACGGCCAGGTGCACTCGATCGCCCAGCAGCCCTACCTGGACATGCCGGCCAACTCCGCGGGTCGCATGTACTTCTACCTCGGCTCGGCGAACAGCCAGTACTACGACTTCATCGAGTTCACCGTCGGCCCGGACGTCTTCAACGGCAACACGACGCGCGTCGACGCGTTCGGGCTCAAGCTCGCCATGCGGCTGCACGCGCACGACGGCTACGACGTGCAGGTCGGCGAGGACCAGTCGACGTTCGCCGAGGACCGGTCGGTGACGTTCCAGAAGTTCATCGACGCGGTGCCGGCCCAGTTCGACGTGCTGGCGCAGACCCAGGCGCCGTACCGGATCATCGCGCCGGGCAGCGACCCGAGCTTCCGGGCCGGCGGGGTGAACGCCAACTACTACACCGCCTACGCCAACTCGGTCGGCGTGAACGAGGCCACGTCGAACATCTTCGGTTGCGCGGGCAGCCTGGCCGGCAACCCGAACATGTGCGCGGCGCTCAACCGGCACACCGCCCACCTGCCGCAGAACCAGTGGCAGGACCCGACGAAGTACTACTCGGCCGCGCCGGCGAACTACTACGCGAAGTTCTGGCACGACCACGCCATCAACCAGCTGGCCTACGGCTTCCCGTACGACGACGTCGCCGGCCAGTCCTCGTTCGTCTCCCACGGCGACCCGCAGTACCTGCTCGTCGCCGTCGGCTGGTGACCTGAAGAGCACTTCTCCGGACAGACCAAGGAGTTCCCATGAGGACCCGTGGGCTGGTGCTCGCCGCTGCGCTCGTGCTGGGCTGCGTCGCCATACCGGCGTCGCAGGCCAGCGCGGCCGCCTGTGGCACCACCAACGCCGCACTGAACCGGCCGGTCACCGCGTCGTCCGCCGAGAACGCGGGCACGCCCGCCTCGGCGGCGGTCGACGGCAACACCGGCACCCGCTGGTCGAGCGCCTTCAGCGATCCACAGTGGATCCAGGTCGACCTCGGTGCGTCCACCTCGGTCTGCCAGGTCGTGCTGACCTGGGAGACCGCGTACGCGACCGCCTTCCAGATCCAGTTGTCCACCGACGCCGCCAACTGGTCCACCGTGTACTCGTCCACGACGGGCACCGGCGGCACGCAAACCCTTGCGGTGACCGGTACCGGCCGTTACCTGCGGGTGTACGGCACCGCGCGGTCCACCGGCTACGGCTACTCGCTGTGGGAGCTGGCGGTGAACACGACCACCAGCAGCGGTGGCGGGGGCACCGGTGAGGTGATCTCGCGGTACAAGCCGGTGGCCGCGTCCTCATGGGAGGGCGGCAACGCACCGGCCGCCGCCCTCGACGGCCGCACCACCACCCGCTGGTCGAGCGAGTTCAGCGACCCGCAGTGGCTGCGGGTGGACCTCGGCGCCACCGCGACGATCACCGGCGTCAACCTGAACTGGGAGTCCGCGTACGCGACGGGGTACCGCATCGAGGTGTCGGGCGACGCGAACACGTGGACGACCGTCTACTCGACGACGACCGGGCACGGCGGCGTGGAGAGCCTCGCGGTCAGCGGCACCGGCCGCTACGTGCGGTTCTACGGCACCGCACGGGCGACCGGCTACGGGTACTCGCTGTGGGAGTTCGACGTCCTCGGCACCGTCGACACGTCCTCGACGACCCCGCCCATGCTGTCCCGCCCGACGCGCCCGCCGGCGACCACCGGGCAGTTCCAGCTCAGCGCGCCCGCCGACGGCGCGATGGTCACGAACACCCGACGGCCGGCCCTGTCCTGGGCGGCGGTGGGCGGCGCGTCCCGCTACGAGGTCTGGATCAACATCAGCCGCACGGACTACGACTTCACCCAGTCCGCGAACCTGCTCGACCTCTACACCAAGGTCGCCGAGACGACCGGCACGAGCTACAACCCGGCGTGGGACCTGCCCGACCGGTGGACGTACAAGTGGTACGTGGTGGCGGTCGGCCCCGGTACGACGTCGAACATCCGGACGTTCAGCGTCTACGTGCCCACGCTGGAGACCGTGTCCGATGGCGTCAACATCGTGAACGGCAGCCGGGACCTGAACAAGAACGGCACGATCGAGCCGTACGAGGACTGGCACCAGCCGGTCGAGACGCGGGTCAGCGACCTGCTCGGCCGGATGACCAGCCAGGAAAAGGCTTACCAGATGTTCTACAACGCCCAGGCCTACCCGCAGTCCGGGTGGCACTTCGGGCCGGCGCAGCCGCAGGACCTGAACACCACCCTGCTGGCCGCGTCCGCCACCCGGCTGGGCATCCCGTTCGTGTCGGCGGGCGACACGATCCACGGGTACCAGACGACCTACCCGACGCAGAGCGCGCTGGCGGCCGGGCAGGACTACGCGCTGGACTACCAACTCGGTGACATGCAACGAAAGGAGCAGCTGGAGGTCGGCACGCGGGGCCTGCTCGGCCCACTCGCCGAGGTGGGCACGAAGGTGCTGTACCCGCGCATCCAGGAGGGCAACGGCGAGAACGCCGACGTCGCCGCCGCACAGGTCCGCGCGCTGGTGTCGGGCCTGCAGGGCGGCCCGGAGCTGAACCCGAGGTCGGTGCTGGCGACGGTCAAGCACTGGCCGGGTGAGGGCGCCGGCGGCGAGGCGCTGATCACGTACGACGCGGTGACCATCAAGTACCACATGATCCCGTTCCGGGCCGCGATGGAGGCCGGCGCGGTCAACATCATGCCCGGCTACGCCGGCAGCTCGCTGCTCGACCCGGGCGGGCCGGGCGCGGGCAACAGCGCGCCGATCCTCGCCTACCTGCGGCAGAACCTGGGCTACACCGGCCTGATCACGACCGACTGGCTGCCCTCCGGCGCCTGGGTCAGCGCGGCCAACGCGGGCTCGGACGTCATGGGCGGGGCCGATCCCGGCGCCGCGGGCTTCTCCATGGCGGACTTCACCGCCCAGGTGCCGGCGAGCCGGATCGACGACGCGGTGCGGCGGGTGCTGCGGCTGAAGTTCAAGCTGGGCCTGTTCGAGAACCCGTACGGCGACCCGGTGAACGGCCCGTACCGCCAGCACCAGCCGTCGTACACGGCGCTGGCGAACCAGGCCGAACGCGAGTCGTTGACCGTGCTGAAGAACAGCGGCGTGCTGCCGGTCCGGCTGGGCCGCGGCGACAACATCGTCGTGGCCGGCCCGCGCGCCACCGACGGCCTGTCGTGCTGCATCTGGACCAGCTACTTCCACCAGGAGTACGGCTCGCAGAACATCCTGGACGCGATCCGCACCCGCGCGACGAGTGCCGGGGTGAACGTGTACCAGGACAGCGGCCCGTCACCGAAGCTGGCGGTGGTGGCGGTCGGCGAGGCGTCCTACACCCACGCGACGAACTGGACCAAGGAGCAGCCGTACCTGCCGGCGGACCAGCTGGCGGTCATCCAGAACTTCCGCAACCAGGGGATTCCGGTGGTCGTGCTGCTGGTGTTGCCGCGCCCGTACGTGATCACGGACTGGCAGGGCCTGGCCGACGCCATCGTGGTCACCTACCGCGGCGGCGAGGAGATGGGCCCGGCGGCGGCCGGCCTGCTCTTCGGTGACTACGCGCCGCGCGGCAAGCTGCCGTGGCAGCTGCCGAGGTCGCTGGACCAGGTACTGAAGCCGGGCGGCACGGACGTGCCCGCCGACGCGGTCGAGAACTGGGACCTGCCCTACGACCTGGGCGCCACGGACGCCCAACGCGCGGACATCCGGGCGAAGATCAACGCCGGGCAGAGCCCGCCGACCAACTACGGCAACCCGCTCTACCCGTACGGCGCGGGTCTGCAGGGCTGGTAACGCGAGTGCGGTCGCCTTCCTCACGCCAACCGTGGGGAAGGCGACTTCCTTGTGCGGATCGACCGTCCGCCACCGAACGCCCAGAGCGCGATGACCGGGTCGCAGATCGCGCAGCCGAGCGACGAGTGCGACAGCTCGGGCAGGATCGGCGCGCCCTTGAGGTGGTGGAGGATGTCCCAGCCGGTGTGCAGCAGCCAGCCGATCCCGACGAACACGTACGACGTGAGCGCCCGGTAGGCCACGCCCGTCATCACCGCGGTGAACGCCAGCTCCCACATGCCCACGCCGCCACCGCTGATGTAGGTGGCCCCGGCCCCGGCGATCACGAGGGCGTTGAACCGAAGCCGATGCGGTTCGGGGATGACCGAGTTCAGGCACACGTAGGCGATGCCGACCAGTACCGGGATGACGTAGTCCATCGAACTCCTCTTTCACGACGCCTCACCAGAAGCTATCCGGCCGGGCGGCGGTGGTATGAGGAGTGTTCCTGCCAGAGACCAGCGGATTCTCGTCAACTACCCCAGATCGAACGTCACGTGCGGCACCCTGTTGACGGGCTCGAACTTCTGCGTGTCCGGGCCGGTCCCGGGCGCCTCGACGGGCACCTCGACCGGCGCCGGCTCGTGGGCGGTGCCCAGCGCGGGTGCCTCGGCGGCGTCGGACGCGTACGCCTCGGCGACGGCCGCCCGCAGGCGGGACAGCACGCCCCGCGCGGCGAGGTTGAACCGCCCCGTGCTCACCCCGCCTCTTCCGATCACGACCAGCACCATCGCGGGCGGCAGCGGGAAGACCCCCACATGCCCGGCCGAGCCCTCGATCAGGCAGGTCAGCGCCTCCGCCGCGCCGGCGTGCGCGACGATCTGGCTCGCCACCCCGGCGACGGCCGCCGCCATGACGCCGAGCATCTCGACCTGCGACCCGTAGGTCTCGGCGGCCAGCACCAGCCCGTCCACACCGGCCACCAGCGCGCCCCCGAGCACGGGGTCGTCCTCGGCACGCACCTCACGCAGAACGGCCGCCAGCACCGCCCGGTCGACAGGCCCGTGCTGACCGGACCCGACGGTCCGCGTCACCTCGCTCACCCTCTCGTCCACCGTCTCGGCAGCCACGGCACGCCGCAGGGACCGGATGACACTCATACGGTCAGGTCATTCTCGATGCGTCTGAGGTGGTGACGAGCGAGCGCCAGATTCGCACGATTCCGGTCGAGCACCAGATAGAGGAAGAGGGTCGGGGCACCGCTGCGTCCGGTCTCACCGATCAGCCGGATCAGGTGATATTGGCGCCCGAGCGTGATCAGGATGTCCTCGATGGTGTCGTCGAGCGCCAGCTCCGACATCACCCGCATCTTCGCCCGCACCACCTCGGTATTCCCGGCCGCGGCGACGTCCAGGTCGAGCCAGTCGCCACCGCCCAGCGTGCCGAGCGACATCCCGCTCTCGAAGTCCACCAGCGCGACCCCCACCGCCCCGTCGACGGACAGTGCTTCCTTGAGCGCGGTCTCGATATTCATGCTGTTCGTTCTCCTGGCCATTGCGAACTCCCAAATCAAACGCAGCGTTTCAGCGCCGGGTAATTCAACCCGCGATTCATCGACATTCGGCGACAATATGTCGGGCTGGTCGCCAGGTAGAGACCCTAGACGCCTACGTGGTGAGAGTAAATGAGAACTTCCACGTGATTTGTGGCGCCGCCATCGTGATTGTTGGCAATACACCAGGAAATACCCGAGTTGGCAATTCGCGGCCCGACACGGAGAAACCCCCGCACGCGCCGGCGTGCGGGGGTTTCACGTCCTGTTCGGATACTTGAAGACCTACCAGGGAAACCCGTTGCGGAGACGGTCGAACCAGCGGTCGATGGTGAGGTCGTAGCGGCCGGGGTCGTACGTGGCCTGCGCCTGGTCGACGGCGGCGGTGACAGGCCCGCGAATCTCGTCCGCCCATTCCGGCAGGGCGAAGACCTGTTTGTAGTAGCCGTCACGCATCTGGACGGTGATGAGGTGTTCGTACCCACGCGTGGCCCGCGCGACGTCGAGACCGTAGGCGTCAACGGGAATGTCGGGCGTGTAGCTGCGAACGACGATGACGGTGGGTCTCGCCTCGGTGACCCGGGTGGTGGGGTCCGTGTCCCCGTGCGCGATGGGTTCGTCGTTGAGACCGATGAAGTCGATGGTGTTCCAGCCGCTGTAGTACGGGATGGCGCCGGCGTCGTTGACCGCCAGGGTGCGGTACTCGGAGGGGATGTCGGCCCGCGCGAGACCCTCGCCGATCGGGACGTGGGTGCGGGCGAGGTCCGGGCCGTAGTTGGCGATCAACGGCAGGTCGGGCGCCTGTGCACCGGTCACCGCCACCCATCCCACGGCGACGGCGCCAACACCCGAGGCGAGCCACCACCGCCGGAAGGGACCGACCGCCAGACCAGCGGCCAGGCACAGCACCGGCACGGCGTGGTAGGCGAACCGGTAGAGGTAGTCCATGGTCGGCCCGGAGACGAGGTAGGTGAGGTAAGTGGCCCCTACGGTCGCGCATACCACCACACCGGACCACCGGGTGTCCCGCCGCACCAACAGCGCGAGCGCACACAGCAGAAGGGACAGCAGCACGGGAACGGTGGTCTCGAGCCACAACCGGCCGGCGTCGACGTTGCCGAACTTGACGTAGAAGGTGTTGGGGAACGGGTGTCCGTAGAAGGCCCACCGCCACGCGAAGTACCCGCCGCCCACCACGGCCGCGCCACCGGTCCACAGCCACGCCCTTCGCTCACGGCGGTTGACCCACAGCCAGGCGGCGAACCCGGGGAAGGCCGCGAGCACGCCCTCTGGCCGGAGCATGCCGGCGAGCACCAGCAACAGCGGCGGCTCCCACGCCCGCACCGGTTGACCGTTGACGGCACGGAGACCGACGATCACCGCCCGCAGCAACAACGCGGCGAACGCCATGGTCTCCAGGCCGCTGGTGATGTGGAAGTACGTCGGCACGAACACCACGTACGCGCCACCGGCCACCAGCGCCGACACCAGGCCGTAGCGCTGGTGGCAGTACCGAACGAGCAACACCAGGACGGCGACCCCGGCGGCGAACGACGTCAGCTTCGCCACGAGCGGCAGATCGAGGCCCAGCAGGGCGAACGGGGTGTGCCACAGCATCCAGAGGAAGTTGGTGAACCCCTCGACCGGATCCTCACCCACGTTCCAGACCGGCCCGTACCCCTGAGCGAAGTTGTCCGAGTAGCGGAACGTGATGTAGGCGTCGTCGATGGTGAAGAACCACGCCGCCCGCACCCCGAACACGAACAGCACCCCCAGCCCGAGTGCGGCGAACAACCAGGTCCGCCGCGCTCGCGGCTGAGTCGCGCCTTCTTCGGACGGCGACACCGGAACGGTAGATGTGACAGTCACGCGCCACCCTTAGACGTCCAGAAAGTGTTGATTCCCCCGATCCGGCGAAAAAGTATCACCCGATAGAGATCATCCGCACACGTGGGGTCACTTGTGCACGGTCATCGGCAGGTCCTCGAACGTGGCTCGGCCAGCGCGGGCGGACACGGGCGCCTGGTAGCGGCGCAGCTTCGGCACGCCGGTGTCGGTCAGGTAGCCGACGACCCAGGTACTCGCGCTCGGCACGGCGAGGGCGGTGGGGTCGGTGGACGTCTCGTCGGCAGTGGTGACGATCCGCCAGGGCGTGAACGTGGTGGCACCGGGCGCGGTTTGGCCGGCGTAGTAGACATAGTTGTCCGTACTCCGCACCACCACCTGCAGTGTGCCGTCGGGCGCCAGGATCGCCGAGGGGGCGCCGACCGCCGTCACCCCGCTGAGCGGGGTCCAGGTGCCCGAGAAACCGCTGGTGGTCTGACGTTGGGTCTGCACCGTGCCGGCGCTGTCCACGGCGAACACCTGGACCGTGCCGTCCGGCATGGTGACGGCCGATGCGGTGCCGGCGAACCCGCTGCCGCCGAGGCTGGCCCACGTGCCGAGCGTGTTGTTCTCGAACGTCGCCGTCTGGAACAGACCGTTGCGGCCCAGACCGATGATCCGCACACCGGCGCTGGTGGGCACGACCGTGAGCCGCTGGCGCGCGAGGGGCGTCGCACCGACGAGGCGCCACCCGTCGAGTGGGGCGTTGGCCGCCGGCTCCTTGCGCGTCCACAGGTTGAAGTCGGTGTCCAGGGCGAACGCGGCGAGCACGTTCCCCGTCAGCCGCGCGATCGAAGGAGCCGTGACGAGGTAGCCGCCTTCGTTCGTCGGCGCTGACCAGACATCGTTGGCGCCCAGCACGCTTTCGCGAGCGTCGGCGTCGGTGCCCGTCGCGAGCAGCTCGACTCGGCCGTCCTGGTACTCGCCGATGGCCGTGGTCGCGGTGACCGCCTGGAAGCCGGGGATGACCGCGACACCGAAGGGAGTGCCACCGGACAGGTCCGACGCCTCGGCGTGCGCCGCACGGCCTTCGGCGTCCACGTAGCTGTAGTGGACGTGCCCGTCGCTGGTGTTGAGGAGCGTCACCGCACCGTTCGGCTGCGCCGCGACCACGGGTCGGGCCGGCGCACTGGTGCCGACCCGCTGGCAGGCGTCCGGCCGGGCGGTCGTCGCCACGTCGTCCCAGGCACGTCCGATCAGCTGGCCGGTCTGGGATGCCCAGGCCTCGGTGTCCTCGTTCCAGCGGTACCAGTACATGTCACCGCCGGGTTCGATGCCGTAGATGATGTCGCCGCCGGCTGAAAAAGCGCGGTCGAACCGGCCCCAGGCGCGCCCGATGTCCCGCAGGGGACCGATCCAGCGGTTCGAGGCGGCGTGGTAGCGGTATCGGTGGAGATCGCCGGTGGCGGTGCGGGCGTAGATGATGCCCTTGCCGGCGGCGAAGATGAGGTTGTACTGGCTCCAGCCGCCCGCGATGACGCGGTGGCGCCACGTGCCGGTGGTGGCGTCGTAGGAGCGCCAGTGCAGGAACCCGTCCGGTTCGATCGTGTAGATGTGGCCTTCCGCGTCTACGGTGATGCGGTTGCGGTAGTCGGCCGTCGTGTACCGGTCCCAGCCCGTGGGGTCGATGACCTGGTACCAGTTGCCGTTGTACATCTCCCAGGCGTTGTTGACCCAGCGGTAGCGGCGCAGCTCGCCGGTGTTCCACGGGGCGTAGATGACGCCGTCCGGCGCCGCGACCGCGCGACCGGTCTGCCAGGCCTGGCCGATGGTCGGGTTGGCGCCCCAGGACAGCACGCCGTTCTCCGGCTCGAGGTGCTGGTACTCCTTCATCTCGCCCGTGGTGCGCACGACGCGGTAGATCGGCACGCTCGACGCGCACTGCAGCGTCGACGGCTCGCCCAGTGGCGCGGCAGCGCCGGAGGTCTCGAGGAGTGATGCCGTCATCATGCACACGGCGAGGATTGTGGAAATGCGTGCCAGGCGCACGGCGTTATTCCTTCCGTCCCTCTGCGGAAACGTGTTGTCGAGTGGCTCGCCGGATTTATCGGTCGTCCAATGACCGGCGATTGCGCCGGTTGATCTTTGGGCCCCAGTGCCGCTCGAGTCCTACCTCGAGCTCTCGTCCGCCCCCGTGCGGACCGTCGACCAGTGTCGAACGGGCGCATATCGGGCGTCAATCAAGCGCGTGAGTGATATACGTCACTACCCGAGGGCGTAACATTTTCCCACTGCGCCGGATGGCGGTTCGGTGTTGTCAGGGATTCCTTCAGGCTGTATTCGTGTTGTTTGGCGAACCTCGTGGGGAGGGTCACCCATTGCTGCGGTTGGCGTAGTTCTTTACGCCGTTATCCGTTCTGGAGGGGCAGGGTGCGATCGTTGTCGGATGCGCGGAAAACCTCGGTAGCCGGGCGTGGTCTCGCCGTTCTGCTCGTGCTCGCCCTGGTCGCGGGCGCGCTGGGGCCGGACACGCCGAGCACGAGCCGGGACGTGGCGGCGCCGGGACACGGTCCCGCGCAGGAGTGGGGCGACGCGGCGGGCCGGTCGCACGACGCGGGTGGGCGTGGGAACACGGCCGATCCGCGGTCGCTGCAGTCGAAGTATCCGCCCGTGCCGAAGCAGAAGGCGTCGGCGGCGCGGAACGTGGCGCGGGTGGGCGAGTCGCCGGCGCGGGTGGTACGGGGCTTTGACGCGTCGTTCAGTCGGGAGGTGCCCGCGCAGCGGCGGGAGTCGCAGCGCACCTTCGCGAACGCGGACGGCACCGAGACCACCGAGTTCAGTCGTGACCCGCTCAACTTCCGCGGTCCGGACGGTTCCTGGGAGCCCATCGACACCCGGCTCGTGCCCGACGGGAAGGGCTGGCGCAACGCGGCCGACGCCGTCCGGATCTGGACGGCGAACGAGGTGGGCGCGGGACCGTTGGCACGGCTGGACATCAGCGACCAGCGCGTCGAGTTCACTGTGGACGGTGCGAACCGGGTCGAAGGCACGGTGGACGGCAGCACGATCACCTACCCGGACGTGCGACCGGGCGCGGACCTGCGGCTCGACGTCACTTCCCGTGGCCTCAAGGAAACCATCCGCCTCGACTCACCGGACGCGCCGGCGTCATGGCTGTTCCCGCTCAACGTCAACGGTCTACGGCCGTCCCTAGTAGACGGTACGGTCGTCTTCCTCGACGCCAAGGGCGTGGAGCGAGCGCGGATCCCGCGTGGGTTCATGGTCGACTCGGCGTACGACGAGCACTCCGGCCAGTACACGACGTCCTACGGCGTCACCTATGAGCTGGTCGACGGCGGTCTGCGGATGACGCTGGACGAGGCGTGGCTGCGCGACCCGCGACGGGTGTACCCGGTGACCGTCGACCCGTCGGTCGACGTGCGGCCCGCCGCGCAGAGCATGTACGTCCAACGCAACGACAACACCGGCACGAGCATCACCGCGAACGACGAGCTGCGGGTCGGGCACGCCAGCGACGGCGCTGGCAGCTTCACGGCCGCGAGCTACGTCAGGTTCGCCGGCATCGACAGCCTGCGCAACCACAAGATCTTCGGCGCGCAGCTGTCGCTCACGAACTTCCACTCGTGGTCGTGCCAGGCGCGGCCGCTCACCGTCCACGCGGTCACCCAGGACTGGGCGTCGGGCTCCTCGTACAACTACCCGGGTCCCAGCTACGACCCCGCCGCGCTCACCGCCCAGAGCTTCGCGCACGGCTACATCCCGCACGGGCAGACGTCCTCGCCGTGTCCGACGGCGACCGAGGCCATCCCGCTGGGCGATGCGGGCCGGGACCTGGTGCAGCGCTGGGCGAACGGGCAGCAGGCCAACTACGGCCTCACCGTGCGGGCGTCGGAGACCGACGTCTTCGGCTGGAAGAAGTTCGCGCAGGCCGGCACGGCGAACCCGCCGCGGCTCGCGGTGACGCACACGCCGTTCGACGCCGAGTACGAGTTCGTGAACCCGGTGCCGAACCCGCCGGTGACCAGGAACCAGGGCGGCAAGGTGACGATCAAGGTCACCAACCGGAGCGTGGACGCGTGGACCGCCTCCGGTTACGCGCTGGCGTACCGAATCTTCGACCGCAACGGCGCCTACCTCGGCTGGAGCGAGGCCGCGTCGCTGCCGAACGACGTGGCCCGCGGTGGCACGGTGACGCTCGACGCGTTCATCAAACCGTTGGAGCCACGGGACTATCGGCTCGAGTTCACGATGATGCGCCGCGGCGGACCGGTGTTCACCGACGAGCAGATCCCGCCCGCGGTACTCGTGCTCACGGTCATCGACGTCCCGCCGGTGGTCCAGGAGCTGTACCCGCCCAACGGGTACTCCGCGCCGTCGCTGACCCCGACGCTGTGGGCCAGGGCGGTGGACATCGACGCGCCACCCGGCACCGCGCCGCAGTACCGCTTCGAGGTCTGCGACGAGAACAAGGCCAACTGCTTCGACTCCGGCAGACAGGCGAGTCCATTGTGGTCAGTCCCGTTGGGACGCCTGCAGTGGAGCAGGACCTACTACTGGCGTGTGTACGCGTCCGACGGTTCCTCGGAGAACCAGCCCACGCCGTTCAGCGCACTGCTGACCGCGGTGCCGCAACCGGAGATCACCGCCCACCTCGGCAACGCGCCCTACGGTGGCCGGTCCGGCGAGTTCGACCCGCAGGTCGGCAACTACACGGCCAGCGCGGTCGACGCCACGGTGTCCACGATCGGGCCGAAGCTGTCGGTCGTCCGCACCTACAACAGTCTCGATCCGCGCACCGACGCGGCGTTCGGCGCGGGGTGGGCCAGCCAGTACGACATGCGGGTCACGCCGGACGACGACGGTTCCGGCAACGTCGTGGTCACCTACCCCGACGGGCAGCAGGCCCGGTTCGGCGCCAACCTGAACGCGAGCGGTCAACCGACGGGCGGCCGGCTGATGTCCCCGCCGGGCCGCTACGCGACCCTCGTGCCGCGGACCGCGGCCGAGGGCGGCGGGTGGACACTGACCGACAAGTCCGCGACCCTGTACGTGTTCGGGCAGGACGGTCGCCTGTCGGAGATCTACGACAACGCCGGCCGGTCACTCGCGTTCACCTACGACAGCGGCCAACGCCTCGCCACGGTCACCAACCGCACCAGCAACCGGAAGCTGACCGTCACCTGGTCCGGTGGCCATATCCACACGGTCAGCACCGACCCGGTCAACGGCGCCGCGCTGACCTGGACCTACACCTACGACGGCGACCAGCTCAAGCAGATCTGCGATCCCGACGGGGGTTGTACCAGGTACGAGTACACCGCCGGTTCGCACTACCGCAGCACGGTCGTCGACGCGCACCCCGACTCGTACTGGCGGCTCGGCGAGCCGTCGGGAACCGAGGCGCAGAGCCAGATCGGCGTCAACCTGGGCAAGGACAAGGGCGCCTACAAGAACGTCACGCTCGGCACCGCGGGTGTGGTGGCCTCGGACACCGCCGCCACGTTCAACGGCACCACCTCCGCGCTGACCCTGCCGACCGGCACGGTCCGCAAGAGCCGCGAGCTCACCGTGGAGCTGTGGTTCCGCACAGGCAGCGGCGGGCCGCTGCTCAGCGCGCAGAACCAACCCACGGGCACCACCCCGACCGCGGCGGTCCCGTTCCTCTACGTCGGTACCGATGGCAAGCTGCACGCCCAGTTCTGGACGGGCTCGGTCAACCAGATCGTGTCGCCGAGCACCGTTAACAACAATCAGTGGCACCACGTCGTCCTGTCCAGCACGCTCAACTCGCAGACCCTGTTCCTGGACGGGCAAAGCGTCCAGACGAAGACGGGCACGATCGACCACAGCGCCTTCAACCACAGCTTCGTCGGCTACGCCTACGCCATCAACCCGGCGGACCTGCCGGCCTGGGGCACCGGCAACCAGCGCTCGTTCGCCGGCGACATCGACGAGGTCGCCGTCTACCAGCACCCGCTCGGCCTCCCCGCCGTCAAGGCGCACTACCAGGCCAGGACGGCCGCGGTGTCGATGACGAAGACGGTGCTGCCGAGCGGCAGGACGGCGGCCGAGCTGCGCTACGACACCGGCCGAGACCGGCTCTCGACCTACACCGACCGCAACGGCGGCACCTGGGCCCTGTCCGCTCCGGTGGTGACCGGCAGCTCGACGAACATCATCCGCACCGTCGGCGTCACCGACCCCGGCGGTCGCGCGCACTACTACGACTACGATCCCGTCCGCGGTCGCATCGTCCGTTACCTGGCACCGGTTTCAGAGACCCGTCCCGAGGACCAGCCACCACCCGACGAGTCCGTCCCGACCCCGCCGCCGTTCCAGTGCCCACCCCCGGACCAGGACCCGTTCTGCGACATCCCGATCGGCGGTGGGCAGGGCTCCTTCCCGCCCGTGGCACTGCAGGGCGCCCGCACGTTCACCTACGACGACAACGGCTTCCAGAGCACCATCACCGACGAGCTGGGCAAGTCCGTCACCCTCACCCAGGACGCTCGCGGCAACGTGACCGCGCGGAAGACCTGTCGCACCAGCGGTTCCTGCCAGACCGCCTACTTCGAGTACACGCCGGTCGGCACGAACCTCACCGATCCCCGGCTGGACAAGGTGATCGCCAGCCGGGACGCCCGGTCCAGCGCCGCGACCGACAACACCTACCGAACCTCCTACACCTACACGACCCGCGGTGACCTGGAGACACAGACCACACCGGACGGCGCGGTCGTCCGCCACACCTACACCACCGACAGCACACCGGCCTACGGCGGTGGCAACACGCCGGCCGGCCTCGTGCTCACCACCACGAACCCACGCAACGCGGTCACCGCGTACGCCTACTTCAGCAACGGTGACCTCGCCGAGATCCGCACGCCCACCGGCCTGATCACCCGCTTCACCTACGACGTGCTCGGCCGCCGCGTCACCAGCACCCAGATCTCCGACAGCTTCCCGGCCGGCGTCACCACCACCGTCGCCTACGACAAGCTGTCCCGCCCGACTGTCCAAACAGGACCTTCGGTGCGGAACGAGATCAGCGGCAAGACACACCGCTCGCAGATCACCACCACCTACGACGCCGACGGCAACCCGACCGAGGCCGAGGCCGTCGACCTGACCGGCGGCGACCAGACCAGGACCGCGACGCTGCTCTACGACGACCACAACCGCGTCGTCCGCCTCACCGACGCCGAGGGCGACGAGACCAGCTTCGCCTACGACGCGTTCGGCAACACCACGAGGATGGTCGACGCGACCGGCGTCAACTACGAGTACGCCTACACCACCCGCAACAAGCTCGCCGAGGTCCGGGTGCGCGGCTGGCACGGTGACCCCGACGGCGCCGAGCCGGGGCCGAAGGACTACCTGGTCCTCGCGTCGTACGCGTACGCGTTGAACGGCGAGCTGGCGAGCAGCACCGATGCCATGGGCCGCACCACCAGGTACACCTACTACGACGACGGCCTGTTGAACCAGACCATCGCCGAACCCCGGGACCTGGTGCTGGCGCGCAACGAGTACGACGCCGCCGGCAACCTCACCAGGCAGACCACCGCCGGCAACCGCGTCACCACCTACGAGACCGACGCCGTCGGCCGCCGCAGCGCCATGACCGCCGACCCGACCGGCCTGGCGCGCCGCACCACGTGGGCGTACGACCTCAACGGCAACGTGACCCAGGTCGGGATGACCGGCCGCGAGTCCAACACGGGCGAGTTCGACGACCTGACCGCCGCCGAGGTGGTCGACTTCGGTTACGACGCAACGGGTCTGCAGACCAGTGAGACCGTCCACACCGGATCGGAGGACCTGACCACCGCCTACGGCCACGACCAGCGCGGCCTGGTGACGTCCAGCACCGACCCGGCGGGCGCGACGTGGAACTACCGCTACGACGAACTGGGCCGGTCGGTGGCGACGACCGCTCCCCCGGTCGAGGTCGAGTCGGTCGGCACCACGCGCCCGGTCACGCTGACCGGCTACGACACCTACGGCGACACCACCCATGTCACCGACGAGAACGGCAACACCTGGCGGTCCGGCTACGACCGGATCGGCCGCCTGGTCTCGACCACGTCCCCCGAGTACACCCCGCCCGGCGGCAACCCGATCACCGCGCAGGCGACGTTCACCTACGACGGCCTGGGCCGGATGCTGACGTCGACGAGCCCTCGCGGTGCGGTGACGAGCTACACCTACGACCAACTGGGCCGGCTGGTATCACAAGCCGATCCGCACCCCGACAACCCCGGTGAGCCCGGCGGCACGTGGCAGTACACGTACACGAGAACCGGCGAGCTCCTGTCGGCGACCGACCCGACCGGCGCCCGAACCGAACGCACCTACGACGACCTGGGCCGCCTGGCGACGTTCAGCCAACTGGAGCGCTACCCCACCGCCGGCACCTACACCAGCGAGTACACCTACGACGACGCCAGCAACCTGCTCACGGCGAAGGCCCCGTCCGGCGCGACGACCACCTACGGCTACGACAGCCTGGACCAACCCACGTCGATCGCCGATCCGTCCGGTGTGGACACTCGGCTGGGCTACGACCGCTCCGGCCGTCAGGCATTGACCGCTGACGAGTTGGGCCGCGCGCAACGAACGCAGTACGACCTCGCCGGCCGCCCGACCCGCGTACTGGACCTGGCCCCGAACGGCACCCCGCTGCGGAAGACCAAGCTGACCTACGACAGGGCCGGCAACCTCGCCACGGTCACCAATCCGCTGGGCGCCGTCACGACGTACACGTCCGACGCCCTGGGCCGTCTGACCCAGCAGGTGGAGCCGGTCTCGCCGACTGACTCGATCACCACGTCGTTCGGGTACGACGCCGCCGGCAACCAGACCCGCTACACCGACGGCCGCAACAACACGACGCGGTACGCGGTCAACGAGTGGGGCCTCCCGGAGTCGGTCATCGAGCCGGCCACCACGGCGCACCCGAACGCCGCCGACCGCACCTGGACGACGACGTACGACGCCGACGCGAACCCGACGCACACCACGTTGCCCGGCGGCATAGAACGCACCTACACGTACGACGAACTCGACAACCTCACGAACGCGACGGCCACGAACTCTCCCGCCAAGACGTTCGACCACGATCCGCTGGGCCGCGTCACGCTCGCCGCCACCCCGGCAGGCGAGAACCGCTTCACCTACAACGACCGCGGCGCCCTGCTGTCCACCGGCGGCCCGTCCGGCGACACGAACCTGGGCTACGACGCCGACGGCAACCTCACCACCCGCACGGACGCGTCCGGCACCGCCACGTACGGCTACACGAACGACCGCCTGACCACGATGCGAGACGGCGTCACGGGCGTCACCCAAACCGTGGCGTACAACGACGCGGGTGAGCTGTCCAGTGTGGACTACGGCGCTGGTCGCCTCCGTGAGTTCACCTACGACGACCTGGGCCGGCTCAAGCTGGACAAGCTGGGCACCACCGCCTCGATCGCATACGACTACGACCTGAACGACCGCCTGACGACCAAGAACACAACGGGCTTCACCGGTGCAGGGCAGAACACCTACGGCTACGACCAGGCCGACCGCCTGACCAGCTGGACCAACCAGCCAACCGGCGGCACCGCAACAACGACCACCTACGGCTGGGACAAGGCAGGCAACCGAACCTCGGCCGCCGGCAAGACGTCCACGTACGACGAACGCAACCGCCTGACCTCCGACGGCACCGATACCTACACCTACACCCCCCGAGGCACCCTGGCATCGAAGTCCGGCTCCCCGGTCACCTTCGACGGCTTCGACCGCCTGACCTCCCAGGGCGCCGCCACCTACACCTACGACGCACTGGACCGGGTAGCCACCCGCAACGGCTCCCGCTTCACGTACACGGGCGCCAGCAACGAACTCACGACCGACGGCACCACGACCTTCGGCAGAGGCCCGTCCGACGAACTCCTGTCCACCCGCACGGGCGCCACCCAAGGTCTGGCTCTGTCCGACCAACACGGCGACGTCGTGGCAAGCCTGCCCACCAGCGGCACAACGCTGTCCAACAGCACGGCCTACGACCCGTTCGGCACCGTGAAGTCCGGCACCGACCGCACGATCGGCTACCAGGGCGACTACACCGACCCCACCACGGACCAGGTCAACATGACCGCCCGCTGGTACAACCCGAACTCGGGCGGTTTCACGAACCGCGACGACGTCTCGCTGCCAACATCGCCGTCGGGCGCCGCTAACCGTTACAGCTACGGCCTCGGCTCACCCACCAACTACTCCGATCCGAGCGGCAACTGCCCGATCTGCGTGATAGGAATCGTGATCGGCATCAGTATTGCTGCCGACGCGGTGGCCGGCGGCGGGCACGGCCAACTGCACAACAAGCACAAGCTGATCCAGCCTTGCAGCTTCGGCTGCGGCCTCAAGAAGTCGAACGGTCCTCGCGGCACCAGCGGCGGGGGCATCGGCAGCGGGCTGGGCCTGAACGGGCGTCCGTCAGGCGGCGGTGGATCGGGTAGCCGCGGAGGAGGCGGCGGGACTCCTGCCTCGGCAACAGCAGCCGCCCGCGCGGCAGCCGCTGATGCCGCCCGGAACAACCCACTACCCATCCCGAAGGCGATGAACGCCCCGCTGTACGGCGGCTCAACCGCCCCGCCGGTGTCATCGGCCCCGGACGTCCCATCCCAACAGGCGAATGACTACCGCGACCCGGTAGATGACGTCAACCACAGCTACCAGCAACTCCAGGACGACCTCACCGACGAGGACGGCGTACTGGAGAACGTGCAGTCGACAACCTCCGCACCGAGCGAGGTAGCCGGTGGTGGGCCTGGCGGCACCGAAGACTCCGGCTGCGTGGTGTGGGAATGGCTGTGCGACGCCGGCAACGCCGTCGTCTGGGCGGCCGAACAGGTAGGCGGCTTCATCAAGGGCGTCGTCGAGGTGGCGGTCGAGTCGGTCGTCGGCATCGCCAACCTGGGCTGGGCCTTCGTCGAGTGCCTGGCCCCGTGGTCAGACGCCTGCGGGGAAAACATCGTGGCACTCACGCTCTTCGCGACAGCGTTCGTTGACGACCCTCTGGCTGTCCTTGGAGCTATGTGGGACGGTATCACCCAGCCCATCAAAGACGACTGGAACCAGGGCAACTACGGGGAGGCCATCGGTCGAGGCCTCGCCGAAGTCGCCACCGTTGTCGCCGGTTCTAGGGGTATGAACAGACTCCGCAACCTGGAGGCGAGGGCCGGAGCGTCTGTTTCGAGAACTGTGTGGGATGACATCAAGGCTACTCAACCCAACTATCCGGGGTCCCAACTCCCCAAATCCTTCGAGCTTTCCGCCGGAGACGCTCGAGTGTGGGTGCACGGTAACGCTACCGAACATATAGCTGAATATTTGTCTGGAATGGCGTCACGAGGTGCTACCAGGACGCAGATAGATTTGGCGACCCAGGCTCAACTGTCAAGCCTGCAGGCGGCTGTTACCGAAGCGCTTTCTGGAGGCATCACGTACGATACGATGATCACTGTCGGTGGCTGGGAACTCAAGTTCGGCGCGCCTCGGGGGCCAGGCCAGCTGCCGGTACTGTTCCACGCACTACCCACAGGCTGAGAGCCCGGAGGACAACATGATCAAACTGACGGGATCCTCACCCTGCGGCGGTGTCGCCGTAGAGAACGACCCGTGGATTCCACTCAAGGTGACGTGGTTGCCTCGACCGCCGGGACGTCCACTGTACCTACGTGTATCTGGTGATCAGGGTGGAGAGATCGAGATGAAGGTGGACGCGATGTCGGGGGTCCTCGTACAGATGATCGTGATTGAGGCCCCACCAAGTGTCGATGCTAGAAGCGATGACAGTTCGACTGACCCGTTGGAAGCCCTGGTGCCCGTGTTCGACCTAGCGCTGTGGCGCGGCGACAGTCGAGGAGAGAACAGCAAGCGGGGCACCAACAGTCACCTTGAATACGTGACCGCGGACATGAAGTGCTGGCGTAATTCAGATCGGATAGGAATAATATTTTCGCCACTCAAGAAAGATTTCACTTACGGTTGTGACGGTGTGCAAGTCGGCGTGTCGAATGATGAAATATTAGTGGAGATAAGCTCGACTCTTCAAGAAGGCCACAGCGAGTAGTACACTCCCGTTCCGGTCCTCCCGTCACTGGATTAGCGGTGAAGCAGTGATCTCAGCGCCGTAGATGGCCAAGTGCCGGCGTAACTCGTATACACCGATACTTGGCCACCGCGACACCGGACACGCAACCGCACGGCTTGTCAGGCGCGGTTGGTATCGTCCGTCGGTTCCTGGCGGTCTGAGCGGCGGAAGCCGCTGAAGACCTTGTCCACTGCGCCGGTTACGGCGCTGCCCACGTCGGTGAAGACCTTGATCAGCGGGTCGGTCGAGTTGGTCCACGCGTCCTTGTAGGACTTCGCGGCGCCGCCGATGTCCTCGGAGAGTGGGCTTCCCTCCTCCTGGCCGTCGCGGCGGAGGTAGTTGCCCGCCAGGATGGTGCGGTATTCCTCCGAGGCGGCCCAGCGTTGTAGCTGCGAGGCGCGGACCACCGCGAACGGGTGGGGTTGATGTTCCACCGCCAGGAGCTTGATCACGCTGTCGCGGATGTCGTCGACTTCCTCGTACTCCTTGGCCTGCTCCAGGAAGGACGGGATGTCGATCTGCGACGTGTCTGTTCCGCCGGCCAGGTACAGGTGGGTGCGCAGGGCGGCCGCCGGGTTCTGGCTTGCCAGTAGGCCCGCGCGGTCACAGGAAAGCTCGGTCTTGCGCTGCCACTCGTACAGCGCCGCGATCACCGCGCGCAGACCAATGGCGCCCAGCGGCACCCACGACACCGAACCCTGGAGCCGCAGCAACCGGTCCAGCAGGGTCAGCAGGACGGCATGGCCGGACAGCACATGCCCCAGCTCGTGGCCGATGACGAAACGCAGGGCCTCCTCGTCGAGGGCCTCCACCAAACCGGTGGACAGCACCACGAACGGCTCGTCGATGCCCCTGGTCTGGGCGATGGCGCGCGGGTCGCGGGCCACGTACAGCTTCGGCACCTTCGGCAGGTCCAGGATCTCCGCGGACTCGTTGCGCAGGCGGTCGAGCACGGGGTACTGCGACGGGCCGACGCGGATGTGCGACGCCACCGCCATCAGGCGTTCGGCGCGTTCGTTGAACAGGGAGTTCAGTGTCTTGAGGACATCGCCCACGCCCGGGACCGCGCGTAGCGTTGCCATGGCGCCCTTGTCGGCCGGGTGTTCGTACGCCCTCGGGCTGATCCCCGGGAACTGGACGCGCGGTGCTGCCTGTGGAACATCGGATTCGGTCACTGTGGTCAACCCCTCCTCGTGGTTGACACCGAAGTTACGCGGGATCTGCGGCCTTTGGCTCAACCGCAAGGCATACCAGGCAAAGATCAGGGGGATCCCTGAGAGGGTTCTGCTACCGCGCTCACCGCGGTCAGACCGAGGGTCAGCGCGGCGCCACCCAGGATCGTGGCCGAGGCGGTCGTCGCCGCCAGGGACGCGGTCAGGCTTGCTGGCCAGCGCCACCAGGACCCACCGCCCGGCCGACACCGCGGAAGGTCAGCGGGCCAGCAGTGTCGCCAGGCCGTCCAGGAGCCAGTCCAGGATGGCCTCGAAGGTCTGGGGCTGCGGGTCGAAGCGACTCGCGTCCGTGGCCCAGCGGCTGAAGTGCGGGTACCGGCCCGACGTCGTGATCCGCTCCAGGTACGGGGCGGCCGACGCGGCCAGGTCCTCGTCGCTGGTGATGCCTGCGCCCGCGCGCATCGTGCGTTCCTCCAGGAGTGCCAGGCCCGAGCCGAAGACGTGGCCCAGCACGGTGTTCACAAAACCCATGCGGGTCGCGGCGGGGAGGTCCAGGGGGTCCAGCTCGGCCAGCGCGGCGTCGTAGGCCGCGAGGGCGTTCGGGCCCAGTGGCGGGCGGCTGAACGCCAGGCGCGCGAACCACGGGTGGCGCCGCACCGCGGCCCAGCCGGACGTGCCCAGCGACCGCAGCGCCGGGCGCCAGCCCTCGCCCCTGGCGACCGTCAGCTGGCCGTAGACCTGGTCGGCCATCAGGTCCGCGAGGCCGTCCTTGCTGCCGACGTACCGGTACAGCGCCATCGGGCTGCGCACGCCCAGCCGCGTCGCGAGCGTGCGCATGGTGATCTCGCCGCTCGGCTCCTCGTCCGCCAGGTCCATCGCGGCGGCGACGATGCGCTCGCGGCTCAGCGGCTCGGTCGCCCGTGGCGGCGACGGCTCGTCGAACCACACCAGTCCGTTGTTCATCGTGGACACAGGCTACCAGCTCGTGTACAACGTACATCATGAGTGGACAACGTACACAAGACGTTCTGGTCGTCGGCGGCGGACTCGTGGGGCTCTCCGCCGCCCTCCTGCTGCGCCACCACGGGCTCGCCGTGACCGTGGTCGAGCGGCGGACGACCACGTCCCCACAACCGAAGGCCCGCCGCTTCCACGTGCGGACCATGGAGATCTTCCGCGAGCTGGGCCTCGCGCCAACGGTCGCCGACGCCGCCCGTGACCTGGCCGGACACGACCACATGGCCAAGGGGCACACCCTCGCCGACGCCGAGCAGCTCCCCCTCTCGTGGCTCCCCGGCGGCGAGCAGATCGAGATCAGCCCCGAACCGCCGTGCCTCATCGCCCAGGACGTGCTCGAACCGGTCCTGCGTCAGGCCGCCGTGGACGCCGGGGCGGACGTCCGTTTCGGGACCGAACTCCTCGGTTTCGAGCAGACCGCGGACGAGGTGGTCGCACAGCTCCCGGGGCAGGAGCTCCGCGCCCGTTACCTGGTCGCCGCCGACGGGGCACGCAGCGGGATCCGGGAGGCGCTCGGCATCACGCGGTCGGGTCGCGGCGCCCTCGGCGGGCAGAGCGTGAACGTGTACTTCCACGCCGACCTCGCGGACGTCGTGCGGGGCAGGGAGTTCAACCTCTGCCAGCTCGACACCGGCGCTCTCGCGTCCGTCGACGGGCGGCTGCGCTGGGTGTTCATGACCTCGGGCGCGGACATGGACCAGGACTGGCCCGCGGTCGTCCGGCAGGCGCTCGGGGTGCCCGCGCCCGACCTGGAGGTCCTCAGCGTGCTGCCCTGGCAGGCGGAGATGCTGGTGGCCGACCGCTACTCCGCCGGCCGCGTGCACCTGGCCGGGGACGCCGCGCACGTGATGCCGCCGTTCGCGGCCAGCGGCGCCAACACCGGCATCGCCGACGTGCACAACCTCGCGTGGAAGCTCGCCGCCGTCCTGCGCGGCGAGGCGGGTGAGCGGCTGCTCGACAGCTACGACGCCGAGCGCCGGCCCGCGGGCTGGTTCGTCGCCGACCAGTCGGCGCGGCGGACGGCGAACTTCAGCCTCACCGAGGTGGACCCGACGCTGGCGCACCCGTTCGTGCTGGCCACGCAGGGTTTCCAGTACACCGAGGGCGCACTGGTGCCGGACGGCTCGGTCGAGCCCGTGACGGAGTTCGCACCGGCCGGTCGGGTGGGTGTCCGCGTGCCGCATCGCCGGCTCACCGACGGGCGTTCTACGCTCGACCTCGCCGGGCCGGGTTGGGCCGTGCTCGAGGGCGTGGACTTCCTCGCCCCGGGCGAACGCGCGCTCCTGCGACCGGACCACGTCGTCGCCTGGCGTGGCAGTACCGACCCGGAGAAGGTGCGGACGGGAATCACCGGGGGCCGTCCCGCGTTCTCAACGTGAAAGACTTGTCAGCACTTGGGAGGCACGAGGTGGCACAGGACCCGGAGGAGCTGTTCGAGGTCGACTCCGATGTCCCGGACCTGAGCGGCACGGTGCTGTTACAGCACTTCACCGGCTTCATGGACGCCGGTGCCGCCGGTTCGGCGCTCGTCGACCACCTGCTGGAGACGCACGAGCACCGAGTGGTGGCGCGGTTCGACGTCGACGACCTGCTCGACTACCGCGCGCGCCGGCCCGCGATGGTCTACGCCGCCGACCGCTGGGAGTCCGTCGAGGCTCCCGAGCTGGTGGTGCACCTGCTGCACGACGCCATCGGCACCCCGTTCCTGCTGATGACCGGCCCCGAGCCGGACCGCCGATGGGAGGCGGTCGCGGCGGCGGTGCGGTCGCTGGTGGAGCGCTGGGGCGTGCGGCTCACGGTGAGCTTCCACGGGATTCCCATGGGGGTGCCGCACACCCGCAAGCTCGGGGTGATCTCGCACGCCACCCGGCCGGAGCTGGTCACGGAGAAGTCGCCGTTCAACCGGATCCAGGTGCCCGGGAACCTGTCGGCGCTGCTGGAGCTGCGGCTCGGCGAGGCCGGGCACGACGCCATGGGGTTCGTCGCCTACGTGCCGCACTACCTGGCGCAGGGCGCCTACCCGGCCGCGGCGGCGAAGTTGCTGGAAGCCCTGACCAACTCGACGGGCCTGGTGATCAAGGGCGCCGAGCTGTACGAGGCGGCCAAGCGCACCGACGCCGAGATCGCCCGGCAGGTCGCCGAGTCGGCGGAGGTGGCGGAGATCGTCGCGGCGCTGGAGCGGCAGTACGACTCCTTCACCGAGGCCAACGAGAACCTGCTCATCGGTGAGGACGAGCAGGTTCCCACCGCGGAGGAGCTGGGTGCGGAGTTGGAGCGGTTCCTCGCGGAGCAGCAGCGCGACGTCTAGTGAGCGAGCAGCCGGCGCCAGGCGGGGGTGGGGAGGCGGAGAGTCGGGCCGGCGGGGTTCTTGGAGTCGCGGACCAGGACCCCGTCACTCGTAGATGGGGGTTGGTGGCTCGACCAGGCCACCTCCACGCAGTCCGTTCCCTCGCCGTGGCTGTGGCTGCTCTTCCGCCACGCCACCTCCACGCAATCCGTCCCCTCGCTGTTGCTGTAGCTGCTCTTGCGCCACGACATCTGTGACATGCCCTTGGCTCCCTCGGTCGTACGCGTCGGCGATTCTGGCCGCGAACTCCAGAGATTGTCCCTCATCCAACGCGACGGCATCGAGTACTGACACAAGTTTGGAGTAGCTCTCCACGTGGTGGGGGTCGTCGAGGATCAGGCCGCCGATCCAAAGACTGTCGAGGTAGACGATCGAGCGATGCTCCTGGAACTCCATGACACGGAACGCGTCGCCGAACGCGCCGGCGGCATTCGGAACGATCCGAACGGTGACATTCTTCAGAGTGGCTGTTAGCACCAGATGCAACAGCTGCTCATGCATGATCTGGCCGGTTCCAACCTGGATCCTCAAGGCCTGTTCGTGGATGAAAAAGGTGAATTGCGCGGGATCCGGCAACAACAGAATCTGTCGCCGTTCCATGCGGGTGCGGACGGCGGCCGCCGTCCGCTCTTCAGTGGCTTCGGGGAGCAGGGCGATGTTGCGTGCCCGCGCGTAGCCGGGCGTCTGCAGCAGGCCCGGGATCACCTGCGATTCGTAGCAGAGAATGTGTTCTGCTGAGGATTCGTGGAAGATCAGTGACTGTAGGGAGCCGTCGATTCGCTTGTCGGAGAGGTAGTAGCCCTGCTTGGACTCGGCCATCCTCGTAAAC
>NZ_JBJMIE010000643.1:0-8220 GCF_045807065.1 Actinophytocola sp.
GGCTGCGCGAGGCCGACCGGAACCTCTCGGAACAGGGCAACGACGCGTTCACCAAGGTCGCCGAGACGCTGCTGCGCTATGTCGACGAACTCGGTGCCGGCATGCGTGCGGGCGTGCGGATCGGCATCGGTTCACAGGCGGCTTTCGGCGAATCCCTCGGCTTGTCCCGGGAATCTGTCGTGCGCGCGCTGAAATCGCTTCGCGAGGGTGGTCTTGTGACCACGGACCGCGGTGTGGTGATTATTCACGACGTCGACGCCCTGCGGAGAACTGCTGGCAAGTGACGAATCCGAAGGCTGTCTGCAACACCTGACCCAGGGGAATTGGCGTCCCGGTTCACCCTGGTGATTCTCTTTCCAGTGCGGGTGGACCGAAAAGGCGGGTCCACCGACGGCGAGAGGAAACAAGCAGAATGTGCGGCAGAATCGCAGCCACGGCGATCGGGATCACCGTGACGGCCGTGCTCGCGTCGGGACTCACCGGATGCGGCATCTTCGGCGGCAAGCACGAGGTCGGCGAGTGCGTGCGCACGAAGGTCGGCGTGGGCGGTACGGACATCGAGACCGTCGACTGCCCGGCCGGCGGCAGCGCCTTCGACAACCCCGGCGATCCGGTCTACCGGATCACCGCTGTCCTCGACTACGACGCCTCCTGCCCGGCCGACGGGAAGTACGGCATCGAGCTGAAGCACGAACCCGACGACGCGGTCTACTGCCTGGACATCCTCGAGTGAACGGTTCGCTACCGGGGCACCGCCGAAGATGAACAGGACTCGCGTCGAGGATCAGTGCGCCTGCCGTACTGAGGATGGTGTTCCGCACGCGAGCAGTGCACCATGGCGGCATGGGGCGGCCGCTCACGGTTGATGATCTCGACTTCATGCCGGACGACGGGAACGTGTACGAGCTGATCGACGGGGTCCTGTTCGTGAGCCCGCCGTCGGGGCGGCGGCACCAGCGGGCGCTCGTCCGGCTCGGCGAGCTGCTGGACGACACGTGTCCCGACGAGCTGGCCGTGCTGTGGCCGCCGTACGTCATCCGGACGTCGGTGGACACCGAGCTGCGGCCGGACCTGCAGGTCGCCTGGGACGAGGACATCGAGGGCGAGGTCGTGCTGGACGCGCCCGAGCTGGTGGTTGAGGTGGTCGAGCCCAACACCACCATCAACGACCTCAACAACAAGAAGGCCGCCTACGCGCGCATGGGTGTGCCGCACTACTGGGTGCTCGACCCGGCCCGCCCGTCGCTGCTGGCCTACGACCTCGACGGCGACGGTTACCGGCAGGTCGCCCGCATCCACGCGGAGGAGCCCTTCGAGACCGACGAACCGTTCCCGGTCCGGATCGTGCTCACGGAGCTGCTCGGGCGGCCGTCAGTCGTTCAGCAGGCGGAGAGCTGACTCGTACTTGGCCCGCAACCGGTCCTGCGTCAGCGGGTCGAGGCGGGCCATCCGGTCCGGGGACATGTTGTCCGCGATGTCCGCGCGCTTCACAGCCCGCGCGATCGGGTTCGCCGACACCCTGGCCAGGTAGGTCGCCTGGTCCTCGCCCGGTCGCTTGCTGATCGCGGCCACCGCGGCGACGACCTCCGGCGGGCAGCCCAGCTCCGTCAGGTCGGCGAGCGTCACCGCCGTGTCCTCGACCACGTCGTGCAGCACCGCCGTCATCCGCTCGTGCTCGCCGCGCAGCGCGCCCATCACCCGCAGCGGGTGGCCGATGTACGGGCGCCCGGACTTGTCCAGCTGGCCCTCGTGTGCGCGGCGCGCCACCTGGATGGCCTCGTCGAGTGTGAACTTCATCGCGTGAACACGATCTTGCCGGCGGTCTCGCCCGCGAGCATCTGCTCGAAGCCGTCCTTCGCCTCGCTCATGGGCAGCTGCGTGCCGATGGTCGGGCGCAGCCCTTTGAGATCGCAGAACGACAGCAGGTCGGCCAGTTCGGCCCGGTTGCCCATGGTCGAGCCGACCACCCGGATCTGCATGAAGAACAGCCGCTGCAGGTCCGCGTTCGCGTCCGGGCCGCTGGTCGAGCCGGACACCACGATCGTGCCGCCCGGCTTGAGCGACTTCATCGAGTGACCCCAGGTCGCCTTGCCGACGGTCTCGAACACCGCGTCCACCCGCTCCGGCAGCCGCGCGCCGGTCTCGAACGCGTCGTCCGCGCCGAGGGACACCGCCAGCGCCCGCTTCTCCTCGGTCCGGCCCGTCACCCACACCCGCATGCCCGCCGCCTTGCCGAGCGTCACGAGCGCGGTCGACACCCCGCCGGACGCACCCTGCACGAGCATCGTCTGCCCCGGCCGCAGGCCCGACCGGCTGAACAGCATCCGGTACGCGGTCAGCCACGCCGTCCCCATGCACGCCGCCTCCGCGAAGGACAGCGACCTGGGCTTCGGCAGCACGTTGCGGGCCGGCACGACCACCGTGTCCGCGAACGCGCCCTGGTATCTCTCCGTGAGCAGGGACCGCTTCGGGTCCAGCGTCTCGTCCCCGAAAGATGTGTCACCAATCACACTGTGCAGTACGACCTCGGTGCCGTCGGCCAGCACGCCGGCGCCGTCGCAACCGAGGATCATCGGGAACCGGTCCGCCTTGATGCCGACCCCGCGCAACGTCCACAGGTCGTGCATGTTCAGGCTGCCAGCCCGTACCGACACCGCGACCCAGCCGTCGGGTACCTCCGGCTCGGGCCGCTCACCCACCCGCAACGCGTCCAGCGGACTCTCGGGGTTCGGCTCTGCTGCGTAAACGGCGAACATGAGTTCCAAGTTACCCAGTCCGGGCATCCCGCGAACCAGGGAAGTGGTGCAGGTCTACTCTCGATGCCATGGCGGATTGGTGGAACGGCGTCGAGCTCTGGGTGGCCGGCCTCGCCTTCCCGCTGCAGTTCGCGCTCGTCGTCGTGTTCCTCGGGCCGCTCTGCGTGGGAGTGGCCTGGGTGATCGACCGGACCGTCGACCACGCGTCGACCTGGTTCGGCCCCTCGCCCGAGGACGAGGAGCCGATCGGCGGCGAGGTGGCCGTCGAGGCGAAGCCAGCGGAGGAGCGCGCCGAGGACCTCGTCGACTCGGTGCGTTCGTGAGGTAGTCGAGTGGGGTCATCCAGACGTATCACGATCGCGCTGATCGGTCTCGTCCTGCTGGTGGTCGTCGGCTACTACCTCACGCGGTAGGCACCCAGCCGGGCGGGCGCTTCTCGGCGAACGCCCGGATGCCCTCCTGGCCCTCGGCGCCCGCGAAGAACCCGGCGGACAGCTCCAGCATGTCCTCGAAGTCGTCGGCGAGGTCCGCCGACCTGGCCCGGCGCAGCATCTCCTTGGTGGCGGCCAGCGCGGTCGGGCCGCCGAGCGCCAGCATGCCCGTGTAGCGCTCCACCTCGGCGTCCAGTGCGTCCGCCGGCACGGCGGCGTTCAGCAGCCCGATCGAGACCGCCCGGACGGCGTCGAAGGCCTCGCCGGTCAGGAACAGCTCGTGCGCGGCGCGGGGGAGCAGGCGGGGCAGCACGGTCACGGAGATCACGGCCGGCACGAGCCCGAGCCGTACCTCGGTGAACGCGAACGTCGCGGTGTCCACGGCGACCGCGATGTCCGCGGCCGCGACGATGCCGACGCCACCGGCGCGGGCCGGCCCGGCGAGCTTCGCGACCACCGGCTTGGCGCTGGTCCAGAGCTGGGTCAGGATCTCCGGGAACTCGTTGACGCCCGCGGTGCTGGAGTTCGGGTCGCCGGCCTCCTTGAGGTCCATGCCGGCGCAGAACACGGGCCCGGTGTGGTCGAGGACGATCACCCGGACGCCGTCGTCGCCCGCCGCGGTGGTCAGGTGGTCCCGCAGCTCCCGCCGCAGCCGCGCGGACAGCGCGTTCCGGTTGTGCGGCGAGTCCAGCGTGATCGTCGCGACGCCCCTGTCGACCCTGTAGTGCACCAGCTCGTCAGCCATGCCGGTGAGACTAGTTCCGCCCGCGCCTCGCCCGCGCCAGCACCTCCTCGTCGCGCAGTGGGCTGGGTGGGTGGTGGGTCAGGCACAGCGGTGACCGCATGCGCCGGAAGCCGCCGCTCTCGCTGGTCACGTAGAACTCGCCGACGCCGAGGCCGCCGATGTCCTCCAGCGTGCCGCCCTTCGCGCGGGCCAGGTCGTTCGCGGCCGCGATCTGGGTCTGGTGCTGCAACCTGCCGAAGAACTGCGTGGTCGCGTTGCCGGTGACCTGGTTGTGCAGGCCCTTCGGCGCCTGGGTCGCGAACAGCAGCCCGAGGCCGTACTTGCGAGCCTGTGACGCCAGCACGATCGTGCTGTACAGGCTGGGGCCCGCCGCGTTGCGGGACGGCGCCAGCAGCTGCGCCTCGTCCATGACCAGCAGACCGCCGAGCGGCCGGTCGCGAGCGGGGTTGCGCTTGATCCAGGCGAAGACCTCCATCTGCAGCTGGTTGACGAAGCCCTGCCGCTGCTCCTCCGACGGCAGACCGTTGAAGTTGATCACCGAGACGCGTGCCCGCCTGCCGCCGGCCGGGGTCAGCAGCACGGCCGGGTCCGCCGGCTCACCCATGCCGCCCAGCAGCGGGTTGTTGACCATCGCGGCCTTGAGCGTCTCGGCGAGGTCGGCGGCGATCGTGGTCGCGCCGGCGAGGTTGCTGACCCCGTCGGGCAGGTCGGCCAGGAAGTCGACGAAACCGGGCAGGCTGCGTGCGCCGGACCGGGCGAAGTGCGTCAGGGCCTGGCGCAGCACGGCCTTCGCGCGTCGGGCCTTCTGCGTCGAGCCGTTGACCATCGCGTACGCCGCCAGGGTGGCGACGGCCGCGTCCACCGACTGGTTGAACTCGTCCTCGTCGTCGAGCACACCCGCGAAGTCCGGCAGCGGCTGGAAGCTGAGCGGCCGGCCGGCGGCGCGCCCCGGCGTCCACACCACGACGTCGGTGTTCGCGAGATACTCCTGGGCCGCCCGCTCGTCACCCGCGCCCCACCGCTCCGGCGCGCTCGGCCACCCGTCACCCAGCCGGGCCAGGTCGTTGTTGGGGTCCAGCACGATCGCCGACACCCCGCGCAGCGCGCACTCCTCCACGATCCGCCGCATGAGCACGGTCTTCCCCGAACCGGACCCGGCGAAGACCACCGCGTGCTTGCGCAACGTCTCCAGCGCGATCGGCGGCGCGTCGCCGAGCGAGATGGACGTCTCGTCCCGCGCCGCGTCCGCCTCAGCCGGCGCGGTGGCGGCCGGGGTCACCGCAGCCCGCGACTCTTCGGAAGCGCCGGTTGGCGGGGAGCCGTTCGGCGAGGGCTGAACCCCTTTTGGGACGACCACCGGCAGGACCTCGCCGAGCAGCTCCGACCGGCTCGCGTGCCGGCGTGCCACCAGCCACTCCAGCAGCTCGTAGCTCTGGGACCCCAGCAGCTCCGCCAGCGCGCTGAACGTCCGCAGGTCGTCCTCGGAGATCGGCGTGACCCGGCCGCCCGCCGCGCGGAACTCCGTCAGCTCCGCCTGGGTCTTCGGGCCCTTGTTCCACGCGATGTTCCGGATGAGGACCAGGTGCTTGCCCTCGGCGCTGGTGGCGGCCTTCGCGTTGCGCAGCCGGTTCAGCGCCGACAGGTGGTGGGTGGCCGCGATCGCCCGGAACGCCCAGTGCTCCTCGATGTCCAGGCTCTCGTCGACCACCCGGGACAGGCTGGCGTGCACGGTGTTGTCGTCCTGCTGCGACTCGGCCTCCCAGGCCATGTCGTCGTTGCCGATCTCGGTGATCCAGGCCCGCAGCGCCGCCGACAGGAGGCCGGGCATCACCTTGTCCTCGGTCCGCTCGTCGGTCGCGCGCCCGATGTCGGCGGCGGCCCGCAGCTGCGCGAACCTCGCGTCCAGGTCCGCGAAGTACGCCGGCTCCCGGGCCGGTGTGCGCGGTACCTCCGTCGCGATGACCGGCACCTCGTCGGTGTCGAACGACGTCAGCTCGCGGATCTCGCCCCGGAGGCAGGCCTCCGCGTGGCTGCGGATGCGCCGCAGGATCGCGCGCGCCGAGTACTCGTCCCAGTCGTCGAACGCCTCGGGCGCGACCGGCCAGGTCGGGTGCGGTGGGTCGAACCGGATCTGCTGGTAGGGCACGTTCAGCCAGGCCTCGACGAAGGCCCTGGCCCGCTCGGGGTTGATGATCCGGCCGACGGTGAGCGAGTCCTCGAACCGGTCGGGGACCGAGTCGACCGCCCTGGCGCGCAGCTGCTGCCAGGAGCTCGGCAGGCAGGCGACGAGCGAGAGGGTGCGCCGTGTCCGCTCGCGCAGCTGCATCAGCCCGTCGGCGATCAGCGCGATCTCCTGGCCGATCACCTTGTCGCTGGGCGCCAGGCTGGCCTTGGCGACGAGCGTGTCGAGCTGGTCGACCGCCACCGCGCTCGGTCCGGTCAGCGCGAGCAGCCGCGAGACGTCCTGCACGATCGTGTGCGCCGGCTTCGCGCCGGGACGAATGCCCCAGGCCTGGCGGCTGTTGTCCTCCGGGTCGTCGCCACCGTTCAGGTAGTCCTGGCCGATGTTGTTGTTGTGCGCGCTCGTGGACGCGTAGAGGACGAGGGCGCGTGCCGTGTCCGCGCACTCCCGGCCGACCTGCGGGTCGAGCCGCCGCAGCCCCGCCATGAACACCTGGAGGTCGTCCCCGGACAGCGGTTCGTCACCCGCGATCGCGTTCGTGACGGCGTCGCGGGTGCCGATCCGCACGCACAGCCTGCGCAGGAAGGTGGTCAGCTGGGTCTCGCCGCCGTCGTCGGGCCGGAACAGGCCGGACAGCACCGCGTTGGCGGTGTCGGGCCAGAACGTGTCGCCGGAGTTGAGCGCCACCAGGAAGAAGTAGCCCTGCTGCCGCTGCACCTCCCGGCGCACCCAGCCGAGCAGGTGCGTCTTCCCGACGCCCTTCTGGCCCTGCAGAACCAGGCCGATGGGGCTCGGCCCCTGGCTCCACGCCGCGTCGTCGATGCCGTGCCGGATCTCCTGCTCGACGCGTTCGTGCAGCCCGTCGACGTGGTAGGGGGAGGTGCTCCAGATGTGGTCGGGCGTCTCCGACCAGTTGAACCGGAGGGCGGCGAGCGCTTCTCGCTGCGGCTCGCTCATGATCGCTCGACCACCAGGAGGTGGTTGTCCTCACCGCCGATCCGGATCGCCGCCTCACGGTCGGCGTCGGTCACCGAGTTGCGGTCCGGCTCCGGAGCCAGGTGCGCCCGGCCCTCCCGGCTCATGTTCCTGAGCACCCGGTCCACGTCGGCGCGGCCGCCCCCGTTGAGGCGCGGCCGCAGGTCGGCGAGGCGGACCCAGTCGCCCTGCTTCTCGGCCAGCTGCCGGTACAGCGTGGTGACCGTCGCGTCCGTCACCGGTTCGGCCGGCTTCGCCGGCTCCGGCGCCTTCTGGACGAAGAACTGCTTCGGGGTCGTGTGCTCCCGCCGCAGGAAGTGCCCGACGCCGTCCAGGACCATGGCGAACGCGCCCGCCAGGTACTTCGTCGGCTTCAGGTGGCCCCCGGACAGTTCGGCCTCGCACCGCTTCCAGCCGGCGTCGGTCAGCTTGTGCACGAACGGCTGGTTGCCCTGCCGGGTGCTGTCCACGAGGTGCCGGCTGTTCAGCGCCTGGCGCAGCTTGCCGTCGATGCGGAAGCCCGCCAGCTCCTCCAGCTCGTTGTTGGAGATCTCACGCGCCGCACCCATCAGGGCGAACAGCGCCGAAATGTGGTCACTGCCGAGTTCGTCATTCATTGGGGGGAAGCCTCCGAATATCTGGCACGGACGGGAAATCAGTGGAGTTTCTTGGCGCGGCGCCGGAGGCCGCGCACGATTTCGGAAACCAGGTTGATCACACTGCCTGGCGCCGGATACTGGCGGCCCGACAGATCAACGGGCGTCGGCGTCATGCCCTCGAGCTCTCCGCGTAGCCGCCGCAGCGACTCGAGATCGTCGTTCCGCACCGCAGCGGACATCGCTTCCAGGAGCTGTTCGATCCGGAACCAGCCGTCGTAGTCGCGCATGCCCTCCTGGGCCCACTCGACGACACCGGTTGTATGAGCGAAGAGCCGATCCACATCGTCTCGTGTGGACAAGACTTGGTCGGTGATCTCGCCGACCAGCAACTGCGCGATCATGTCCGGAGAATGGACGGCGTTCAGTTGGAGTGACCAGATGTTGCGGAGGAAACCTGGAAGCGATGTGGCGCTCGTCAGCGGGGTGAGTACCGGGAAGAGCCTGCGGTCCTCGGCGACCAGCGTCCGGCGCA
>NZ_JBJMIE010000644.1:0-13622 GCF_045807065.1 Actinophytocola sp.
CCTGATCAGGATGCCGTAGTCCTGCCTGACCTCCTCCTTGGTCAGTGGCGTGCCCTCCGCCGGACTTTGCTTCTCCGGGTTGACCTTCGCGACGAAGTGGATGATCTCGCGCGTGCCCTGGACGCGTTCCACCACCACGACGAGCGAGGTCAGCCTGTGCTTGCGGCGGATCGCCGGCAGCCGCGCCCTGATCTTGTCGACGGGCTGGCGTGCCCGCACCAGTGCGCGTGCGTCACGCAGGGCGGCGGTGAGGATGCGGTCGACGTCCTTCTGGTCCCTGTCGCCGGGCCTGTCCCTGCGCCGTTTCCGCTTGTCCAGCGCGCCCTTGAGCTTGGCCCAGAGCTTCCTGACCAGGCCGGCGATCTTGGCGACGACCCAGTCGACGGCGCGGTTCACCGGGCGGGCGAGCTTCTGGAAGATCTGCTTGACCTTGCCCGCGATGCCGCCGATGCCCAGGAGGGCGGCCAGGGCGCCGATGAGCACCGGGATCGAGCGAGCCAGCGCGCGTTCCACCAACGCCGGCACGCCACCGGTCCCGCCGCGTGCTATCGCGATCACGGCGTCCAGGACGGTGTTGACGAACTCGATGATCTGGCGGCCGTTGGTCACGATGAACCGGATGATGTCGATGATCATCTTGCAGGCGCGGATGAACGCCGACGCCGGGTTGAACAGCGACACGATCCAGGTGATGCCCGCGATGACGATCGTCGGCAGCAGGAACGAGACGAGGTTGCCGATCAGCTCCTTGCGCAGGTCGCCGACGCGGGACCGCAGGTCGGACCACATGCCGGCCACGCCACGCTTCTTGACCTCCGCCACCAGCGGCACGGCGGTCTCCGCGGCGGTGACCGCCTGGTTGGGGACCTTGCGCACGAGCCGAGCCCGGATGTTCGCCCAGGACAGGCCCAGGAGCGCGGCGAGCATCAGCAGGATGCCGAGGACGTCGAAGCTCGTGGGGAGTTGCAGGCCGGCGGTGGCACCCGTGCCCAGCAGCCACGCGAGCACCCCCTGTTCGAGGTGGTGGCCCGCGTTGCGCATGAACAGCCTCAGCCCGCCGCCGACGCCGGTGACCAGGTTGCCCAGGAAGCCGATGGGGTCCTTCAGGATCGCGCCGATTGCCGAGACGGCCTTGCGGAGGACGCCCATCAGCATGCGGCCCAGCTCGATGATCGCCGTGATGGCGCCGCCGACCGCGTCCATCGCCTTGTCGACCAGGCCCTTGTTCTTCTCCTTCTCGGCCGCGATCTCGTCGTCGACGGACTTGACCGCGTCGGTGTACCTGGTGGCCAGGGCGTCGACCAGCTCGGTGGCCTTGTCGCCGACCGTGTCCTTCAGCTCGTCGAACCTGCCCGCGAAGTCCGCGGCCGCCTCGCGGCCTATCATCCTCAGGTCGGCGGGGAGACCGTCCACCGCGGCCTTCAGGTCCTTGCGGCCCGTGGCGATGCGGTCCTTGGCGCGGCGCAGCTCCCGCTCGACCGTGCCGGCGATGTCGGTGATGAGCTGGTTCATCGCCGCCAGGTAGTTGTCGCGGGCGCGTTCGTAGATGCGGTTGGCCTCCTCCGGCAGGCCCGCGAAGAGGTCCCTGGTCCACTTCAGCCAGCCGGTCCAGCCGCCGTACCGCTCGTCCTTGTACCGGCGCATCCCCTCCTCGTGCTCGTGGGTGAACCGGTCCCGCGCGCGCTTCTCGCCGGCGGTGAACTGGTCGTCCACCTTCTCGTCGAGGTCGGTCAGGATCTTCTCGACGTCGCCCCTGGTCTGGTCGAAGACGGTCTGCAGCAGGTCGGTGACCTGCTTGCGCCTGTCCTCGTCCCTGCCTTTGGCGCCGGTCTTGCCGGTCCCCACCCGCTTGCCGGTCGACACGCGGGTGGCGTGGATGCCCGCCATGGCCGCCGCGCCGTGGGTCGCGGCGGTGGCCCGGACCCCGTTCAGCTCACGGGACTCGCCCGCACGCAGCTGCTTCGGCGCGGCCGTCGAGTGCGCCTCCATGGTCTTCTTCTCGCGGACCGCCTTGTCGAAGCCCGGTTCCCGCGAGTTGTCGAACGACAGCTGCTTCTCGGTGACCTGCGCGTCGGACAGCTGCTGGTCGACCTTGGCCGGACCGGCCGACATGTCCGTGGCGGACGCCGGCAGCGGGTCGGGTGCGGCCTGGCCGGGGTTGGGTGTGGCGGGCTTGCCGGGGACCTTGTCCGGGGTCAGCGGCACGACCGGCTTGGCGTCCGGCGCCGGCTGCGGGACCGCCGCGGTCGTGCTCGCGATCTCCTTGGCCGAGGCGTCCTTCCCGGCGCCGACCTTGTCCTGGACCTCCGCCTTGACTTCCTCGGCCTTCCCGGACTCGCCGAACTTGTCCGCCTCGTCGAGGTTCTTGGGGGCCTTGTCGGCGACGGCCCTGCGCACGGCGTCGACGAACGCCTGCTTGTCGAACTCCTTGGGCTGGGCGGCGTCCATGTCCTCGGCGTGGGCCGCCTTGCCGCGGGCCTCGCGGTCGTCGGCGGGCAGCGTCGCCGCGGCCTGCGCGGCGCCCGCCTCGGCCGCGGCCGGCGGGTGGCTCGCGGCGATCGCCTTCTCCTTGGCGGTGACGTCCTTCTTCAGCGCCCGGAACTTCGGGTCGGCGCCCGGCGAGCGCGGGCCGGCGGCCTTGTCCTTCTTCGCGTCCCTGTCGGGGCGCTCGACCGTCTTGTCCTGCTGCCCCTCGTGGTCGGCCGTGGCCGCGGGCGGTGCGGCCGCCCTGGGTCCCGCCGGGACCTGGGGCACGGGCTTGCCGCGCGGCACAGGCACGGGTGCGGGCGCACCGGGCGGACGCGTCAGGGCCTGGTTGGCGACGGCCTGGTTGCCGACCAGTTCCTGCCCGGCCAGGAGCAGCCCCGCGGTCCAGCCGCTCGGCCGGGCACGCTCCGGCGGACCCGCCATCGCGGCGGTGACGGCCGCGTTGCCCACCAGGGTCCTGGCACGGACGACGTCCGCGGACCCCGGGGCCGTCGCGCCGCGCCGGGCGGGCGGGCGCGGTACCACCGCCGGCCAGGCGGCTGGTTCGGGCGGTCGTGGACCGCGTGATCGTGCGGGAACAGCCATCCGCCGCTTCTTCTCGAGGTGCCATCGGATGGATCAACCCTGGCACCCGGCGCGTCGCGAATGCGCTGTCCAACCGTCACCCGGCCGTCACGGGGTCGAGGCAGTAGCACGCGTACGCACTGCGGATGACCGGCTGGGCCACGTTGCGCACCCGGGTCCCGCCCGGGGTCACGCCCTGCTCGCAGCCGAAGTGGGCGTGGCCGTGGAGCGCGATGTCCACGTCGCACGCGTCGATCACCTCGCCGAGCTGGTAGCAGCCCAGGAACGGGTAGATCTCCGGCGGCTCGCCCCGCAGCGTCTCGGGGATGGGGGAGTAGTGGGTGAGCGCGACCTTCACGTCCGTGTCCAGGCTCGCCAGCGCCTCCCGCAGCCGCTCGGCGCGCTCGATGGTGTGCTCGACGAACGCCTTCATCTCCGGTTCGCCGAAGTTGCTCGCGCACTTGCCCGCGAAGCCGCCGCCGAAGCCCTTCACGCCCGCGACGCCCAGGGTGCCGCCGTCCAGCGACAGGGTCACGGCGTCGCCCTCCAGGACGCGCATCCCGCTGTCCTCCAACAGCTTGGTGATGTCGTCCGGGACGTTGCCGTGATAGTCGTGGTTGCCGAGGACCGCGACCACCGGCACCGCCAGGTCGGCGAACTCGTCGGCGACCACCCGGGCCTCGTCGAGGGTGCCGTGCCGGGTCAGGTCGCCGGCCAGCAGCAGCACGTCCGCGTGTTCCGGCAGGTTCTCCAGCGCGGGGCGCAGCAGCCCGCGCGCGTCCTCGCCGAGGTGCACGTCGCCGACGGCGGCGATCCGGATCACCGCAGCTCCTCCCGTCGTCCCGGCTCGCGGATGTCGACCACCCGCACGTCGTTGTTCACGGTCAGCTCCGGCGCCACCTCGCCGAGCACCCGCTCCAGCTCGACGCGGCGCTCCTCGGTGGCGACCTCGCCGGAGAGGTGGACCTGGTCGCCCCGCACGTTGACCCGCACGCCCATCTCCGTGGTGCGCGGGTCCTCGGCCAGCGCACGGCGCAGGTGCGCGACGCGGTACTGCGGGCTCTCGTCGGCGGTCATGGCACGCTCCTCTCGACCTCGGCCACCGACAGCTCCTCGACGAGCACCAGGAACGCCTTCGCGTACGGCGACCCGGCGGTCTCGGCCGCGACCTGCCCCCAGTCGACCTGTTCCCGCAGGTCACGGGCGATCGCCAGGAGCGGGGTGAAGTCGCAGCGGTGCGGGCCGAGCACCAGCAGCTTGTCGACCATGAGGTCGGTTCCGGTGACCACCGGCGCGTACGCGGCCGCGATCCGCATCGGCTCCGCCCGCGCGAGCAGCTCGTCCATGTTCGTGCGCTGGTTCGGCCGGAAGATGATGTCGACCAGCACGTCACCGTCGTAGACCTTGGTGAGCCAGTCCTCCGGCGGCTCGTGCGCCCGCATCCCCTCGGCGAGCAACGCCTGCTGCGCGGCCGGCGCGTCCTCCTCGCGGACGAACACGTCCACGTCGTGGTCCGACGGCGGGCCGCCCCTGGCGTACACCGCGAACCCGCCGGCCACCGCGAAGTCGATACCCGCGGCGGCGAGGGTGTTCACCACCTTCGTGAGCGTGTGCAGCAGAGCCGGGTCCGGTTCCTCCATTCGTCCGTATTACCCAGAGCCCAGCTGGTGAAAACCGGCTCCACCGTGGCCTGGGCGGCCTGCTCAGTCCGTCTTGGGCGCGGCCTGCTGGATGACCTCGAACGTCCACGCCTGCGAGTCGGCCGCCGCCGGGCGCCCGCCGGCGCGGTGGGCGTTCTCCATCGAGTTCCTCATCCAGCTCTCGAAGTCCTCCTCGCTGCGCCAGCGGGTGTAGACGAGGTACTGGTCGGTGCCGCCGAGCGGGCGCAGCAGCTCGAACCACTCGAAGCCGTCGGAGCCCTCCACCATGCCGGCGCGGGAGGCGAACCGCTGTTCGAGGGTCTCGCGCATCTCCTCGGGCACGGTCAGCGCGTTGATCTTCACGATGCTCATGCCCCCATCTTGGCAGCGGGCCCGCACCGTGGCCGGATCTGGCCGGAAACCGGCTCCCGCCGCGGGCAGGATCGAGGACATGACCTTGCGGTGGGACGGGCAGCGGGTGGACCGGGTC
The DNA here is from genome assembly GCF_045807065.1 of Actinophytocola sp. Taxonomy (GTDB): domain Bacteria; phylum Actinomycetota; class Actinomycetes; order Mycobacteriales; family Pseudonocardiaceae; genus Actinophytocola. Next base: position 5,182 of record NZ_JBJMIE010000644.1, read on the forward strand.
GACGACGGGACCCTGCCGGGGCTCGCGAGGATGTCCGGGTTCGTGCGCAGCGTGCGCACGCCCGAGTTCCGGGACGTCACCTGCCACGAGGTGCTGGCGAAGAGCGCGCTCAACCACGTGCCGCAGGACGCGCGGATGCTGCCCGGCGAGTGGACCATCAACCCCTACCGCGGCTGTGCGCACGCCTGCCAGTACTGCTTCGCCCGGCCCACCCACACCCGGCTCGGCCTGAACGTGGCCGGGGACTTCGACCGCGAGATCGTGGTCAAGACCAACATCGTGGCGGTGCTGCGTGCCGAGCTGGCGCGCAGGCGGGTGCTGCCGCCCCGGGTCGCGTTCGGCACCAGCACCGACGTCTACCAGCGCGCCGAGGGGCGTTACCAGCTGATGCCCGGCATCATCGACGCGCTCGCCGGCGCCCGGGTCCCGTTCTCGATCCTGACCAAGAGCCCGCTGATCCGCCGCGACCTCGACCGGCTCGTCGCCGCCAGCCGGGTGACGACCGTGCACCTGGGGCTGTCGATCTCGATGCTGGACGAGGAACTGCGGGAGTCCGTCGAGTTCGGGACGGCCACCAGCGCCGCGCGCCTGGCCACCGTGCGGGAGATCCGGGACGCGGGGCTCGCGTGCACGGTGTTCCTGTCGCCCGTCCTGCCGCACCTCAACGACGGCCCGGAACAGCTCAGGGCGTTGCTGGCCGCGGTCACGCGTGCCGGGGCGACCAGTGTGCTGTACACGCCGCTGTACCTGTCGAACGGGGTGCGGGAGGTGTTCTTCACGTGGCTGCGCCGCGCGCACCCGGCACTGGTCGAGGAGTACACGCGGCTCTACGGGAAGGGCGGGACCCGGGAGTACCGCGACACCCTGCGCGAGCGGATCCTCCCGCTCATCGCCGAGTACGGGCTGCCGGCCCCCGACGAGTCCGTCGAAGACAGGTTCGCGTTGCACGGTCGCCGGGGGCGGGTAGCGGAGCCGGCTCAGCCCACCCTGTTCTAGCGGGTCAGGCCGTAGCCGTACGGGAACAGCGGGTCGTAGGGGCGGTCGCCGATGTTGACCGGTTCCTGGTTCTCGGCGCGGGGCCAGCTCACCGGGAGCCTGCCGGTGAACGGGTGCCTGCCGAACAGCACGTCGGCCACGCCGGTGCCTTCGCTGCCGGGGAGCCAGGACATCACGAAGGCGTCCATAGTGGACAGCAGATCGGTGACGATCTGGGGTCGCCCGGCCACGTCGAGGACCACGCACGTCCTGATCGCCGAGCACACGCGGGTGACGTTCGCCCGGTCGGGGGCGGACAGGTTGAGCGTGTGGCCGTTGCCCACGTCGCCGACGCCCTCGGCGTACGGGGTCTCGCCGACCACGACCACGCCCACGTCGTACCCGGAGGTCGGGGCGGACGCGTCGGCGCTGTAGGTCACGTGCGGGGCGTAGGACTGGATGCCCGCCAGGATCGTGGTTCCCGGGAAGTGGCCGTTGCCCGACTGGCCCTGCCAGGTGACGGTCCACCCGCCGGCCTGGTTGCCCAGGTCGTTCGCGTTGACGCCGGCCACGTAGATCCGCTGGTCGCGCTTCAGCGGCAGGGCTCGGCCGGTGTTCTTCAGCAGCACCTGCGACTCCGCCACGGCCCGGCGGGCCACCGCGCGGTGGGCGGGGGAGCCGATCGTGGAGATGTTCGTGCGGTTGGTGTACGGGTGCTCGAACAGGCCGAGCGAGAACTTGGCGCGCAGGATCCGGCTCACCGCGTCGTCCACGCGGCTCACCGGCACCCGGCCCGCCCGGACCTCGGCCAGCAGCGTCTGGACGAACTGGGGTGCCGTGTTGGGCTCCATGAACATGTCGATGCCGGCGTTCACGGCGGTCCGCACCTGGGTGGGGTAGTCGCCGGGGAGCTGGTGGATCCCCTCCCAGTCGCTGATCAGGAACCCGTCGAAGCCGATCTTCTGCTTGAGCACGTCGGTCAGCAGCTGCTTGTTGGCGTGCATCTTCACCGGGGCGCTCCCCGGGAACTGCACGCTGGAGAAGGACGGCATGACCGTGCCGACGTGGTGGCGGCGGACGGCGGGCACGTACGGGGCGAGGTCGACCCGCGCGAAGTGGCGCCAGTCGGTGATCGTGACGCCCTGGTCGGTCGTGTAGGTGCCGCTGGTGGACGTGCCGTAGCTGGTGTCGCCGTCGCCGGCGTAGTGCTTCGCGGTCGCCAGCACGCGGTCGGGGCGGGACAGGTCGTCACCCTGGAAGCCGTCGATCGCGGTCTCCATGCGCACGACGAGGTCCGGGTCCTCGCCGAAGCTCTCGTACGTGCGGCCCCAGCGGTCGTCGCGGACCACGCACACGCAGGGGGCGAACACCCACTGCGGGCCGGTGGCGCGGGTCTCGGTGGCGGTGATGTGCTCCTCGTCGCGCACCAGCGCCGGGTCGCGGGTGGCACCCATGGCCAGGTTGTGCGGGAAGATCGTGGCGCCGACCAGGTTGCCGTGACCGTGGACGGAGTCGACGCCGTACAGCAGGGGGATGTGCAGACGGGTCGCGAGCGCCCGGGACTGGAAGGAGTCGACCATGTCCGCCCAGCCGGTCGGGGTGTTGTCGGCCGGGGTCGAGCCGCCGCCGGAGAGCAGCGAGCCCAGGGCGAGGGTGGTGATCTGGCTCGGGTCGGCGGTGACCGCGGCGCGTTCGGCCTGCGTCATCTGGCCGACCTTCTCCTCGAGCGTCATGCGGCCCAACAGGTCGTGCACGCGCTTCTCGACGGGCACGCGCGGGTCGAGGTACGGCACGGTGTTCGCGCCGGCCGCAGGCGCCACCGCGACGGCCAGCAGCGCGGCGGCGAGCACCCGCGACCCGACGAGAGTGAAGTGGTTTCTCAACGTGATCCTCCTCGATGAGGCAGCCTCCCGGGCTTACCCCTCGAATGAGATCGTTACCACCCTTCCGTGGCGTCCGCGCTCACGCTGCCGTGACGACCGAACCGTCCGGGGCGGATCCGCACTCCGCTCAGGTGATTCCGCGTCCCCGCTTCGGCTGTCAGAATGGGTGCTCCCTGTTCCGAGGTGCGGTCATGCGGGCGTGGCCCAGGCGTGCGATCGGCGGCGCGGCGGCGGGCGGGCTGCTCGTCGGCGGCTGCGCGCTGACCGTCCTCGTCGTCGGCCTGCTCACGCGGATGGCGCCCGTGATCCTCGTGTCGGCCGTCGCCGTCTCGGCCGCCGCCGGCGGCGCGATCGCGTTCCTGGCGGCCGGGAACCGACGGCGGGACACGCGGCTGTGGCAGGAGGCCGCCGTGGCGGTGGCGGTCTGGGCCGGGCACAACGACGGCCGGAGCGGGACCGACCCGGCCGCGTTCGGCGGGAACTGGACGCTGCCCGCCAGCCCGCGTTTCACCGGTGCCATCCTCGCCGTCGGTCGCCGGGACGGCTTCGAGGTCGGTGTCTCCTGCTCCGCCGAGCCCCACGGCGAGGGCGCCACCTCGCGGCACACCACGATGTTCGTCCGGCTGCGCCACGCGCACGCGCCGGTCCAGGCGCGGTGGCGGTTTCGCAGGCGCGTCGCCGCGCCGGTCGCCGGCACGCCGGCCGACCTGGCGGTGGGCGTGGCGCTCGTGGCGGTCGAGGAACGGGAGTTGCGGATCCTCTACACCGGCTGGCCGGTGGCGCTGGACCTCGACGCGTGCGTCGACGGCGCCGTCGAGGTGGCGCGCGCCCTGGACCGTGACGGCCGGTAACGGGCCGTTCGGCGGAGCCGCCTGCGGCGAACAGGTCAGCGGGGAAAAACAGAAAGTTGCGGTAGCAACCTACTGAACCGTCACTCGTTGGTTGTGCGTTATGAAGGATGGTGCACGTGCAGATGCACGTACTGGGGAGGTGTCCATGCCCGACGTGGCGGCGGACGCGAGTGCGGTGGCCAGGACGACCGACGCGGAGTTGACCGGGGCGGTGCGCCATGGCGACCTCGCGGCGTACGGCCTGCTCTACAAGCGCCACCTCGGTGCCGCCCGGCGGGCGGCGGGTGGGCTGACGGCGACCGCCGCCGAGCGGGAGGACCTGGTCGCCGAGGCGTTCGTGCGGCTGCTGCGTGTGCTGCGTGCCGGCGGCGGCCCGGACGACGAGTTCCGCGCGTACCTGATCACGACGATGCGCAACGTGATGATCAGCTGGCGTCGCCGCGACGGCGCCGTGTCGGTGGTGGCCGAGGTGCCGGAGGTCGAGCGGAGCACGAGCCCGGAGGCCGTGGTGGGCGACCGGCTGCACGCCGCGCTCGCGGCCGAGGCGTTCGCGAGCCTGCCGGAGCGCTGGCGGTTGGTGCTGTGGCGCACCGAGATCGAGGAGGAGACGCCGGCGGCGGTGGCGAAGTCGCTCGGCATGACCCCGAACGGCGTCGCGGCGCTGGCGTACCGGGCCCGCGAGGGGCTGCGGCAGGCGTACCTGGACCAGCACGTCCCGGCGGAGGTGCGCGACGGCTGCCGCGGCCTGGTGTGCGAGCTGGCCGGCTGGGTCCGGGGCCGGTTCACCAGCCAGAAGATGCGGCGCGTCGCCGCACACGTCGACGGCTGCCCGGAATGCCAGGAGATCGCCGACGGCCTCCGACGGCTGAACGAGGAGCTACCCGGCATCGCGAGGTAGCGGGGTCCGGTGAATTTTCACCGCTCTACGGCGGTGCAACTTTCCCTGGGGCCACCCCGTGTAATACAAGGTCAACTCTCAACCACGGAAAGTTGGGGGCGCCTTGCGCAGGCCTCGTTTCGCTCTGCTCGCCGTCGCGGCGGTGCTCGTCCTGCCCCCGGTGCCGGCGGTGGCCGGTGCCGGTCCGGCGGACGCGGCACCGGTCGGCGGCACCGCCGACGTCGGTGCCGTCGGTACCGTCACGCTGATCACCGGGGACCGCGTCACCGTGCGCGGGGACCGGGTCCTCTCGGTCGCGATGGCCCCCGGCCGAAGAGCGGTGCGGTACTGGCAGAACACCAGGGACGGCCACGACTACGTCATCCCGATGGACGCCGCCAGGGCGCTCGCCGAGGGCCGCCTCGACGAGCGGCTGTTCGACGTCACCGGCCTGGTCCAGCAGGGTTACGACGACCAGCACACGCCGTCCGTGCCGGTGATCGTGTCCGCGCCGCGGGGGGAGCGGGCGGCGGTGCCCACCGCCGGGACCGTGACCCGTGACCTCGGCCGGGTGGACATGCTCGGCATGTCCGTGCCGAAGGCCAGGGCCGCCGACTTCTTCGACCAGGCCGGCGGCGCCAGGGTCTGGCTCGACGGCAAGGTCCAGGCCTCGCTCGACCAGAGCGTGCCCATGACCGGGGCGCCGCAGGCCTGGCAGGCCGGCTACCGCGCGGACGGGGTCAAGGTCGCCGTGCTCGACACCGGCATCGACGCCACGCACCCCGACCTCGCCGGCAAGGTCGACGTCGCCGCCAACTTCTCCCGCGACCCCGACACCGTCGACCACAACGGGCACGGCACCCACGTCGCCTCCACCATCGTCGGCAGCGGGGCCGCGTCGGGCGGCCGCTACAAGGGCATGGCGCCCGGGGCGCGGCTGCTGGTCGGCAAGGTGCTGGACACGCGCGGCTCCGGTGCCGAGTCGAGCATCATCGCCGGCATGCAGTGGGCGGCCGAACAGGGCGCCCGCGTGGTCAACATGAGCCTGGGCGGCTCCGTCGGCGACGGCACCGACCCGATGTCCACGGCGCTCAACCAGATCAGCGAGTCCTCCGGCACGCTGTTCGTCGTGGCCGCCGGGAACTCGGGCGCGGACCGGACCATCGGCACGCCCGCCGCCGCGGACGACGCGCTCACGGTCGCGAGCGTGACCAAGTCGGGCGAGCTGAGCCAGTTCTCCAGCCGCGGGCCGCGGGCGGGCGACAACGGGATGAAGCCCGAGATCGCCGGGCCGGGCTCGGACATCGTGGCCGCCAGGGCCGCCGGCACGCTCGCCTCCGAGTCCGTCAACGCCTACTACGCCAAGCTCTCCGGCACCTCCATGGCCACGCCGCACGTGACCGGCGCGGCGGCGATCGTGGCCGGGGAGCACCCGGACTGGCGCGGGGAGACGATCAAGGCCGCGCTGGTCGGCAGCGCCTCGCCCATCGACGACGTGAACCCGTTCGGCCAGGGCGCCGGGCTCGTGGACGTCGCCCGCGCGGTGCGGCAGCAGACGCGCGTGGAACCCGCGGCCATCACCCTCGACGGAGCGAAGACGACCGAGGCCCGCGTGGTCTACCACAACGACGGCGGCCAGCCGGTCACGCTCGCCGCTGCCGCGGATCTGAGCTACCGCAACGGCTCGCCCGCGCCCGCCGGGCTGTTCTCGCTCAGCCGCGACAAGGTGACCATCCCCGCCAGGGGGAAGGCCGAGCTGTCGCTGCGGGTCGCCCCCGGCGCGGGGCAGGCGGGCCAGTTCGTCGGCACGATCACCGCGACCGCGACCGGGGACGTGACTGGGGCCGCGACCGCGGCCGACGTCCAGCTGACCACGCCCGTGTCCGTCACCCTCGCGGGCGAGACGCACACCCTCACGGTCCGGCTCACCGACCGGCAGGGCCACCCCGCGGTGGCCGACGTGGCCGTGCAGAACGAGACGACCGGCGCGGTGTACGAGTCCATCGTGGAGAAAGGGGTGTTCGCGCCGTCCGTGCCCGCCGGTCCCTACCGGGTCATCGGCCAGGTGCTGGACGGCGGCTGGGACATGGACGCGGTGACCACGTTCGCCCTGCCGGCCCGGGACGTCGACGAGGACACCGAGGTCACCGTCGCCGCGGCGAACGCGAAGCCGGTCACGGTGTCGGTGGACGAGCCGACCGCGCGGCCGAGCGTCTCCGCCGGCGGCACCGGCGTGGTGTCCACAGTGGATGGTCAGGACGGGCGGTCCGGCGTCGGCGTGCTCCTCGGCGGCGGCCCGACCGTCCCGCTGTACGCGCTGGGCAGCCCGCCGATCCCGGGCGTCGCCTTCGGACACGTGAGCCAGTGGCAGCGGCCGTGGACGACCGTGAAGGTGCTCGGACCCGACGGGTACGAGCTGGCCGACGCCATCGAGCAGTCCAGGGCGGGCTGGGTCGGCAGCGTGACCGGCTCGCTCGTGGACGTCGGCGACGGCAGCGGCGACCCCGGTGACCTGCGCGGCAAGGTGCCGCTGCTGGCCACCGCCGACTCGCCCGGGGACGAGGAGCTGGCCAGGCGGGTCCGGGTGCTCAGGGACCACGGCGCCCGGCTCGTGCTGTCGTTCAACTACGTCAGCGACCTCAGCGTCCTGCCGGTCGTGCAGGTGTACAGCCGCGCCGACATCGACCGGATGCGGGCCGACCTCGCGAAGGGGCCGGTCGACGTGCGGGTGGACGGCAGGCGGGACAGCCCGTACGCGTACTTCGCCGCCGGCATCGTCCGCGGCCGCGTGCCGGACGGGTACGCGTTCCGGTTCGAGAAGGCCGAGATGGGCCGGGTCGACACCAGCTTCACCTCGCTGCTGACGACCGACGACTTCCGGTGGGTCACCATGACGGCCCGGTCGGACGTCCTGCGTGCCGGTTTCGACGTGCGCGCGCGGTGGCCGCAGCGGCGGACCGACTACTACTCGCCGGAGTTCACGTGGTCCGGCTACACCTCGGTCGGGTTCGACCCGGACACGTCCGCGCCGAGCGGGTACGAGATCACGTCGCCGATCACCGTGAAGGCGGGGGAGCAGCGGACGCTGTGCCTGTACTGCGCGCCGTTGGGCCCGGAGCTGGCGCGGCTCAACCCGGACGCGCAGACGGGGAAGCCGTTGCCCTGGGCGTACCGGCAGGGTGACAAGCTGACGTTCGAGGTGCCCATGTTCGGCAGCGCGGACCCGGCGACGTACACGTTCACCGACGAGACGAACACCGGCAGCACCGTGCTGATGTCCGGTGCCGGCGACGAGATCGGCCGCAACGACGTCCCCGGCCGCGGTGTGTTCGACGTCCCGCCGGGCGCCGGCCGGTACACACTGGTCAGTGAGGCGGCCAAGACCCGACCGGAGTGGCCGCTGTCGGTGCGCACGAGTGCGGAGTGGACGTTCGCGACCACATCGGAGCGGAGGCGGACCGCGTTGCCGCTGCTGGACGTCCGGTGGGACCTGCCGCTGGACGGCAACAACGCGGCGCCGGCCACGGGCCTGACCGGGTACGTGTCGGCGGTCCACCAGGAGGGCGCGGTTCACCCTGCGGTCCGGCAGCTGTCCGTGGAGTACTCCTTCGACGACGGCACGACCTGGCAGCCGGCGCCGACCGCCCGGGACGGCGACCGGTGGAAGGTGAGCGTGCCCGGCGGCACCGGGTTCGCGAGCCTCCGCGCCACGGCGGTGGACGCGGCGGGCAACGCGGTGACCGAGACGGTCATCCGCGCGTACCGGGTGCGGTAGCCGGCGGTGGTCCCGGTCGCCCGCGGCCGGGACCACCGCCCACTGGCCTGACCTCTCGCGGGGTTCAGAAATTGGTTGAA
>NZ_JBJMIE010000645.1:0-10589 GCF_045807065.1 Actinophytocola sp.
ACTCAATCCCAACAACAACAACTTCAAATAACACGACGTCAAGGTCCTGATCGTGCTGTCGGAGGGTCGGCTGCTGAACCTGGGCAACGCGACCGGCCACCCGTCCTTCGTGATGTCGAACTCCTTCTCGAACCAGGTGATCGCGCAGCTCGAGCTGTTCACCAAGAACGAGGAGTACGACAAGGAGGTCTACCGCCTCCCGAAGAAGCTCGACGAGAAGGTCGCCCGCATCCACCTGGAGGCACTGGGCGGTCAGCTCACCAAGCTGTCCAAGGAGCAGGCGGAGTACATCGACGTCGACGTCGAGGGTCCGTACAAGCCGGACCACTACCGCTACTGAGGCCTGAGCACGCAGAGGCCGGCTCCCGCATCGCGGGGGCCGGCCTCTGCGTCGTGACGCCTCGACCTCCAGCGCGCGTCAGCGGGGCCCAGGAATCCGCGTGACTTGCTGGCGATGGTCCACCGGTCGGACAGCCTCATGAGCCGACCGATGAGACTCGGCGCAAGCTTCATGATCAACGGCAGCGCAGGTGGTTGGGCAGACCCCCACCCATCCCGGGGGCGGCCCCGATGCCAGTCTATCGGCGGGCACCGACAAAACCGCACGTCGGCGGGGGGCTGTGGATAACTTTCGTCCACCAGTGCGGGCGAAAGGGACACTCGTGCGGACGTCGAGAGGCTGTACGAGCCGGACCTACCCGTCGCGTTTCCAGGTGCGGAACTTCTCCGGCAGGCACACCGCGCACGGCCGGTAGCCGGCCGTGCGCGCGGTGGCCTCGTCGGCGAAGAACACCCGGTGGCACACGTACTCCCCGCGCGCGATCGCCCGCAGCGCCGACGGGCAGTCGAGGCGGCCGTAGATCCTGCGGCGCCGGTACCCGCCGAGTGTGCCGGGTGTCGCGCTCTCGTAGGACCTCCCATCCGCCCCGACCAGCGTGTAGGTCATGTCGCGTCGTGGAAGACCAGGCCCAGGGTGTGGCGTCGGCCGGAGCGGACCGCGGACACGCCGTGTCGCACCGGTGCCGCCGACCAGCCACGCGCCGACCGCACCGGCCGGTCGCGCGTGGTGAACACCAGCCCGTGCCCCTGTGGGATGAGCGTCGCCGTGCCCCGGGACTGCGCGCGCGGCCGCTGCTCGACGAGCAGGAACTCCCCGCCCGTGTGGTCGACCCCCGGCTCGTTCAGGTTGATCACCACCTGCAACGGGAACACCTTCTCCCCGTACAGGTCCCGGTGCAGTGCGTTCCAGCCGCCCTCCTCGTAGCGGAGCAGGATCGGCGTCGGCCGCGTCTGGCCGGCCTCGTGGCAGATCGTCAGCCACTCGTCCAGTGTGTCCGGCCACTCCGGGTCCCAGCCGAGACGCGCGGCCCAGTCCCGCGCGATCGGCAGCAACCGCGGGTACAGCGCGTCCCGCAGTTCTCCCACCGGTGACGGGAACGGCGACGCGAAGTACCGGTAGTCGCCGTTGTCCCCGAAGCGGTGGCGGCGCAGGTTCACCGTCGCGCGGAAGCGCTCCGGGGAGTCCCACAGGCCGGCCACCCGGGCGCACTCGGCCGCCGTGAGCAGCCGCGGCAGCAGCGCGCAGCCGTACTCGTCCACCTCGGCGGCCACCGCGGCCCAGTCGGCCGCGGCGACCCGCTTGGAGAACCTGTTCACGCCGCCTCCAACGTCAGCAGGGTCCGCTTGGCGTCCTCGCCGCCGACGTACCCGCCGAACGACCCGTCGGAACGGACCACGCGGTGGCACGGCACCACGACCGGCAACGGGTTGGTAGCGCACGCCGTGCCGACCGCGCGCACCGCGCGTGGGCTGCCCGCCGCGGTCGCGACCTGCGCGTAGCTCTCCGTGTGCCCGTAGCCGATCGCCGGCAGGTGGTTCAGCACCGCGAGGCGGAACCCGCGGGCCAGCCGGAAGTCCAGTGGCAACTCGAACGCTGTGCGCCTGCCGTCGAAGTACTCCGCCAGCTGCCGCGTCGCCGGGTCCAGCCGGGCGGGGGCCGCCAGGATGCGCGGGCTCACCGCGTCGGCCAGCTTCGCCAGCACCGCGTCGTGGTCCTCGCGGGCGTAGGCCACGCGGACCAGGCCCTGTTCGGTCGCGGCCAGCAGCAGCGTGCCGACGGGGGTGTCCAGCGTGCGGTAGGCCACGTCCAGCAGCTGCTCCCGCGCGGCCGCGGCGACAAGGCGCTCGTGCAGGCGGCGAGTGGTCTCGGGGTCGATCTCGGGGGCCGACCCGAAAAGCTCCTCGGTCATGCTTCCTCCCTCTCAGTAGCGGTCCGCAGGGCCTTGACGCCGTCGGCCGCCGCGCGCCGGGCGGCGTCGGTGCTGCCCCCGGTGATGCGTGCGACCTCGCTGTACGGCAGCCCGCCGAGGTAGTGGTAGGCGACGGCGGTGCGCTGCCTGTCCGGCAGCTTCGCCACCGCGTCCCACAGGTCGCCGTCCACCGTCGCCGCCGTGCTCGCCTGTTCGGGGACGGTGTGGACGGGGATCGGTCGGCGCGCGCGGGCACGGGTGACGTCGATGGCCTTGCGGTGCGCGATCGTGACCAGCCACGCCTCGACGTTGGCGCCGGCGGGCAGCTCCGGATACGCCTTGAGCGCCGCCAGGAACGTCTCTGACCAGGCGTCCTCGGCGTCGACCGGGCCGACGACGGCGCGGCAGACCCGCAGCACCATCGACCCGTACTCGGCCACGACCTGTTCGAACGGTTTCACGATCACACCAGGAAGACGCCGGGACCCGCGGAAACGTGAGATGGCGGGAGTCGAATCCTCGTACACGGTCTGGGCCCGATCAACAGATACCTCACGGGAACCTGATGCCACTCAGCCCGCCTCGACACCCGCACGCTCGTCGGGTCGTAACCAACACATGGAAATTCCGGGGAGGCGGCTAGTGCAGGGTTTCGCCACGCTCCAGCATCGCCACGAACTTCTCGATGCGGCGTGCCCTGGTCTCCGGGCGCTTGGCCTCCTCGACCCGGTACAGGATGGCGTAGCGGTTCTGGCTGGTCAGCGTGTTGAAGAACGCCTGCGCGGACGGGGCGGCGGCGAGTGCCGCGGCCAGGTCGTCCGGCACCGTGGACGACGCCGGTCCCGCGTAGGCCGCGTCCCAGCGGCCGTCCGCCTTCGCCGCCTCGACCTCACGCAGGCCGCGCGGGAACATCCGGCCCTCGGCGATCAGCCGCTCCGCCGACTCCCTGTTGATCCGCGACCACCGCGACCGGCGCGAGCGCGGCGTGAACTTCTGCATGAACCACTGGTCGTCGACGCGGCGCACGGTGCCGTCGATCCACCCGTGCCGCAGCGCCTCCTCGAGGGCCTGGTCGTGGTCGACGGAGGTGATGCCGGTGCCCTTCTTGGCGATCCGCAGCCAGATGCCGGGGGTGTCGGCGTGCTCGGCCAGCCACGCCGCCAACGCGGCCTGGTCGGCGAACTCCATCTCGGGCAACTCACCTGGCATGCAACTGGATCCCCTTGCCGGACGTGTTCGTGAGCGTCAGGCGGTCGGCCTCGATCCGGTACTGGACCTTGCCGGTCAGCACGCCGACCACCGCGTTCTCGCCCTGCATGATCTCAGGCGCGCACGCCATCCTCGTCATCGGACCCAGCTCGACATCGATGGTGTCACCGTCGATCGTGTAGTCACCACGGACGCCGTTGCAGTGGGTGTCGGCGCGGACCTCCGTGCCGGTGAACACGAGCGTCACGGGTTGCGCCCCGGCGGCCATGCTCGACGCGACCTGCCCGTCGAGCAGCGTGTCCAGCTCCCACGTCGTGCCGGCCAGCGCGCGGTCCGGGTCGACGGCCTCGCGCGGCCCCAGCTCGAACTTCGTGGTGCCGGAGGTGATCGTCAGCGCCCCGTCGTGCAGCTCCCAGGACGGGGAGGCCTCCAGCACCCGCGTGACGAACGCGTCCTCCGCGAACCGCGCCTGCTCACAGCCCATGTCCGTGGTGGACAGTCCACCGTCGATCACCAGCCTGCCGTCGCCGGTGTCCACCTGGCCCTGCATCGTGTTGCAGCTGGCCCTGGCGACCAGCCGCCCGTCGTCGGTGAACTGCAGTGACAGGCGCATGTCCCGGGGCCGGCCGTCCTCCGTGACCGCGGTCGCGAGGAAGGTCCTGCCCCGCAACGGGTCCGGTGCGGGTGCGGCGGCCTCGCCGGTGGGCCGCTGGCCGCAGGCGGCGAGGACGAGCAGCAGGGCCACGAGCATGAGTCTCATGTCCCCAGGACGGATTCGACCACGGGTGTCGTTGCACGTGGCTACACTCCGCCGGTGTGGTGGTGTGTGATCACGTGGAGGGGGTGGTCGGCGCCCCGAACGGCCCGTTCTACGGACCTCTCGCACACGGCTTCGCGTGCGGCGCGCACATTGCCGTGCACGTGTCGAGCCCGTGGAACGCGCTGGACGATCCGGTCCGGGACTACCAGGAGAACCGGGAGAGCCTGGCCGAGAACTGGGGCGTGGAGACGGCCGAGGACTGGTCGAGGCAGGTGGACTACCTGCTGGCCGGCCAGAACGTCGGCCCGGCGGCGGACGCGGTGCTGAACGTCCGCCGCACGCTGCTGCGCCAGCAGGGCCACTACGACCTGTTCACCTGGCAGAACGCGGTCGGCGGCTGGGCCCGCCGGCAGCGCAGGCCGCCCGCGGAGGTCGACGAGCTGGTCGAGCTGGCCGGGGTGATCACCCGCTACGAGTCCCGCTTCCGCACTGACGGCCTGCTGCCGCCCAACGGCATCGTGACCAGTGTGTTCGGCTACGACTTCGGCCGCGCGGTCAACATGGCCCGGTGGGGCTACGGCGGCCGGTTCTGCGACTACCCGGCGGCCGAGCGGATCGTGCTGCGTGCGGGGGAGCTGTGCCGCCAGCACTACTCGTCGTGGGCCGACTTCAGCGCGGGTTACGCCCTGGGCCGGGTGATCCGCTTCGACGAGGAGAGGTACGGGCACATGTACGTGTCCGTGCTCGGGCCGCACCGCCTGCTGGTGGCCGACCGGACCAGTCCCTGGTGGCACGTGCCGTTCGCGTAGGAGCGGCGCGGCGGCGGATAGGGTGCCCGACGTGGGACGACTGATCGTGATCGAGGGCATCGACGGCGCCGGCAAGCGGACGCTGACCGCCGCGCTGGAGCACGCCCTGGACGGCCGCGTGGCCCGCATGGCGTTCCCGCGCTACGACACGGACGTGTACGGGGAGCTGATCCGCGACGGTCTGCACGGCAGGCTCGGCCCGTTCGGCGACGAGGTCTACGGCATGGCCATGCTGTACGCGCTCGACCGCCGCGCCGCCGCCCCGGACGTCCGCGCCGCGCTGGACACGCACGAGTACGTGCTGCTCGACCGCTACGTGGCCTCGAACGCGGCGTTCGGCGCGGCCCGCCTGCACCAGGACGCCCGCGGCGAGTTCGTGTCCTGGGTGCGTGCGATCGAGCTGGAGCGGTTCGCCGTCCCGGTCCCGCACGCCCACCTCCTGCTGCGGGTCCCGCCCGCCGTCGCGGCGGAACGCTCGGCCCACCGCGCCCGCACCGAGGCCGACCGCGGTCGCGACACCTGGGAGTCCGACGACGCGCTGCAGTCCAGAGTGGCCGCCGTGTACGACGGTCTCGCCGAGGACGGCTGGCTGGCCCCGTGGCACGTCGTCGACGGCACCACGGCCCCGGACGCGGCCGACCTGGCGAAGAAGCTGGCGGAATAGGCCGGGAACTACGGCGCGCCGGCGAGGTCGGCGCCCCAGCGGGCGATCTCCGCCTCGATGTCCAGGCGGGCGATCGTCGGGGTCGCGGACATCTCGTCGGTCACGCGGTCGCGGGGGACGAACCACGAGACCTCGAACTCCAACCCGTCGGGGTCCTTGCCGTACAGCGACTTCGACACGCCGTGGTCGGACGAGCCCACCAGCGCGCCGACCGCCGCGAGTCGCTCGGCGAAGTCCGCCAGCTCCGGCAGGGTGCCGACCGACCACGCCAGGTGGTACAGGCCGACACCGGTCGATCTCGTCGCCGAACCGCGGACCTGGAACAGCCCGAGGTCGTGGTCGTTGTCGGACTCGGCGGCCCGCAGGAAGGCGGCGTTGTGCCGGCGGTGCACGACGTGGAAGCCCAGAACGTCCGTGTAGAACTGCACGCTGCGTGCCACGTCGCGTACATAGAGCACCGCATGGTTGAGCCGCCTGATGCCCATCCGCGTCCTCCCCCGAGTAAGGTTCACGAGCTCACCGGGTAGATTGCCGGCGGCTGCGAAAGTGTTACAACCTGTCACTCGAACTGCGGTATCCGGATGAACCGGCCGGGTCCCGCACGAATGAGCCTCACGAAGTGCGACGATGTAACCATGAAGGCACGTGTGCTGGTAGTGGACGACGACCCGGCTCTGGCCGAGATGCTGACCATCGTGCTGCGGGGCGAAGGCTTCGACACAGCGGTGGTGGCGGAAGGCAACCGGGCGTTGCCCGCGCTGCGCGAGCTCAGGCCCGACCTGGTACTGCTCGACCTGATGTTGCCCGGTATCAACGGGATCGACGTGTGCAAGGCGATCCGCGCCGAGTCCGGCGTGCCGATCGTGATGCTCACGGCGAAGAGCGACACGGTCGACATAGTGCTGGGCCTGGAGTCCGGTGCGGATGACTACGTCGTCAAGCCGTTCAAGCCGAAGGAGCTGGTCGCTCGGGTGCGTGCCCGGCTGCGCCGCACGGACTCCGAGCCCGCCGAGATGCTGTCCATCGGCGACCTCACGATCGACGTGCCCGGCCACGAGGTCACCCGCGAAGGCGTCGCCATCCAGCTGACGCCACTGGAGTTCGACCTGCTGGTGGCCCTGGCCCGCAAGCCGCGCCAGGTGTTCACCCGCGAGGTGCTGTTGGAGCAGGTGTGGGGCTACCGGCACGCCGCGGACACGCGGCTGGTCAACGTCCACGTGCAGCGACTGCGGTCCAAGGTCGAGACCGACCCCGAGCACCCCGAGGTGGTGTTGACGGTACGCGGTGTCGGCTACAAGGCTGGCCCACCGTGATCGGACGGTCCGCATGAGCGGAGCTCGCGGAGCGAGTCATCGATGCTCCCGCCGGCTCGGACGGCGCCGGTGGACTGGAGCTTGCGGAGCGTTCCGGCGCCACGGAGTGGGTGAGGAGCCGGCATGAAGCGGTACCTCCGCGCGGTCGCCCGTTACGGCGCCCGCGCGGTCGCGTTCGGGCGGGCGCGGGCGATGCGCTTCGGCGAGCTGTGGCGGCGCTCGCTGCAGGTGCGCGTCGTGGTCAGCACGCTCGCGCTGTCCTCGGCCGTGGTGTTCGTGCTGGGCATGGTGCTGCAGAACCAGATCACCGACCGCCTCCTCGAGACCAAGGAGGAGGCGGCGATCGCGGCCACCCGCGACTCGCTCGCGGTGGCGCAGCGGGAGCTGAAGGGTGTGAACCTGTCGACCGACCCGGTGCGCACCCTGCTCCAGCAGGCCCGGAACAAGCTCACCAGCTCGACGCCGAACACCGACACGGTCAGCTCCTCGGCCGGCACGTTCGAGCCGGTGCTCGCGAGCCCGCAGCCCGCCCAGGGTGCCGGCGAGGAGACGGTCAGCGCCGGCCCGTACGGCGACGTGCCCGAGAGCCTGCGCCACTTCGTGGAGAACGGCCAGCTCGCCGTCCAGATCCACTCGGTCGACCGGCCGTCGGGGCGCACCACGTTCCTCATCGTCGGCGCGCCGTTCGGGTCAGGGCAGCAGCAACAGATGCAGCTGTACATGCTGTACCCGCTGACCGCCGAGCAGTCGACCATCGCGGTCGTGCAGTCGACGCTGCTCGTCGGCGGCCTCGTGCTGCTGTTGCTGCTCGCCGGCATCGCGAACCTCGTGACCAGGCAGGTCGTCCGGCCGGTCCGCAGCGCCGCCCAGGCCGCGGAGCGGTTCGCGGGCGGTGAGCTGGACGAGCGCATGGCCGTGGTCGGCGAGGACGACGTCGCACGCCTCGCGCAGTCGTACAACAAGATGGCCGAGAGCATCGAGAAACAGATCCGCCAGCTGGAGGAGTTCGGCGGGCTGCAACGCCGGTTCACCTCGGACGTCTCCCACGAGCTGCGCACGCCGCTGACCACCGTGCGGATGGCCGCGGACGTGCTCCACGCGTCCCGCGAGCAGTTCCCGCCCGGCCTGGCGCGGTCCTCGGAGCTGCTGGTCGACGAGCTGGACCGGTTCGAGTCGCTGCTCGGCGACCTGCTGGAGATCAGCCGGCTGGACGCCGGCGTCGAGGAGCTCACGGCCGAGTACAGCGACGTGCGGCCCATCGCGATGCGCGCCGCGCAGACGGTCTCCACCATCGCCCGCAACGCCGGCACGGAGATCATCCTCGACCTGCCCGACGAGGAGACCGCCGCGGAGGTCGACTCGCGCCGGATCGAGCGGATCCTGCGCAACCTGCTGGCCAACGCGGTCGACCACGGCGACGGCCACCCCGTGCGGCTGCGCATGGCGGCCGACCAGTACGCGCTTGCGGTCACCGTGCGTGACTACGGCGTCGGCCTGCGCACCGGCGAGGCGGACCTGGTGTTCAACCGGTTCTGGCGCGCCGACCCGTCCCGCAACCGGCACACCGGCGGCACGGGCCTCGGCCTCGCGATCAGCCTCGAGGACGCCCGCCTGCACGGCGGCGCTCTCGACGCGTGGGGCGAGCCGGGCAAGGGCGCGTGCTTCCGGCTGACGCTGCCGCGCCACCAGGACGTCCCGTACACGGAAAACCCGCTGCCGCTGCCGCCGCCGGACGCCAAGGTGCCCACCGAGTTGGCCGCCGACGTCGACCCGATCGCCGACGCCGACGCCGTGCGCGTCACGGTCGCCGCCGGCGAGGACGCCGAACCCGAGCTGGAACCACCGGCGCCCGTCTGGGAGGAGGCCCGATGAGCACAGCTCGCGAAGCACGTCGCCGAACGCGGCGACCGCCGGCCGTGCGGCGCCGCGCCTACGCCGCGCTGCTGTTCGTGGTCCTGTTCCTGGCCGGCTGCGCGAACATCCCGGAGGAGTCGACCCCGCACGCGGTCCGCGACGACCAGCAGCCGTCGACCGGCGAGGCCGCCGAGCCGCCGCCGAGCGCCAACCTGAACCCGTTCGACCTCGTGCGCGAGTTCGTCCGGCGGTCCGGCAACCCCGACGCCGCCAGGCAGTACCTGACGAAGCGCGGCCAGCACGACTGGGGCGGCGACTACAAGCCGACGATCATCGACGACATCTTCGGCACCGTGCCGGACCAGGCCGAGGACGAGGTGCAGGCCGGCAAGGACCAGGGCAGCGGCCCGATCACCCGCGTCTCGGTGATGCTCCGCGTGACCGTCCTCGGCCGCCTCGGCTCCGACAACGCGTTCGTCCCGATGATCGGCGAGAACCAGTTCCGGGTCGGCGTGGTGCGCGAGAAGGGCCAGTGGCGCATCGACGAGCCGCCCGAGGGCCTGTACGTGCCCCTGTCGGACTTCAACGCCAGCTACCGCCCGGTCACCGTGTACTTCTTCGACCCGGACCTGCGCATCATCGTGCCGGACCAGCGCTACGTGGCCGCCAAGCCCGAGGAGGGCCTGCCGGGACGGGTGATCTCCACGCTGCTGTTCGGCCCGTCCGACGCCATGCGCCGCTCACTGGCCACCCCGCTGCAGGGCGTGACGACGAGAACCAACGTCGTCGAGGACAGCGACGGCACACTGGTGGTGGACCTGGGACCGCTGGGCGACAAACCGGAGGAACAGCGCGAGCTGATCGCCGCCCAGATCGTCCTGACCATGCGGGACGTGACGTCCAGCCGCCTCCGCATCAAGGGCGACGGCCAGGACCTGATCCCCGGCCACGGCGACTGGCGCCCGACGGACATCAAGCAGTACGACGCCCTGACCAAGCCCAGCTCGGACCAGCCGGGCCTGATGAGCTCCGCCGGCCGGCTGTACACCCTGCTGGACGGCAAGCCCGTCCCCGGCCCGGCCGGCAACGGCAGCTACAACGTCGTCAGCGCGGCCCAGTCCATCGACGGCGGCCAACTCGCGGTCGTGACGAAGAACGGCGACAAGCTGAGACTGCGCGTAGGCCGCTACGGCAGCGAAAGCCTGCAGGAGATCGCCCTGGACGCGACCACGATGACCAGACCGACCTGGCGCGTGTCCAGCGTCGAGGGCCAGGACGCGAACGAGCTGTGGACCGTCGAGGACGGCAACGTCGTACGCGTCGTGCGCTCCGGCACCGGCAGCTGGACCCCGGTGGAGGTCAACGCGACGTCCCTACAGGACTTCGGCCCGATCCGCGAGTTCCGCCTGTCCCGCGACGGCACCCGAGCCGCCATGGTCATGACCAACGGCAAACTGGTCGTGGCCGCCGTCGTACGCGACCGGGACTCGGTCAGCCTGGCCAACCCCCGCACCCTCCAACAACGGACGATCAACAACGCCGTGGGCGTCGACTGGCTCAACCAGCACACCCTCGTCGTCGTGACCGGCCAGACCGACCTACCGGTCGTCAGGGTGCCGGTGGACGGCCTGACCCTCGACCCGTACGACTCGAGCAACCTCCAGTTCCCGCTGCACGCCGTCACAGCGACCCCGGAACGCGACGTCGTCGTCACCGACAACGCGGCCGTCC
>NZ_JBJMIE010000646.1:0-60473 GCF_045807065.1 Actinophytocola sp.
CCGGCCGACCCCCCACGGACAGCTCGAGCGGACCGAGCACGCGCAGGCGCACCGCGTCGTGCTCCGTGGTCAGGCCGGCCCCCGGTCTCTCCAACGAATTCCTCGACAACGCTCTCCTCCCACCCGCGGCTCACGGAACGTGAGTGCGACTCCTGCCTCCCTCGGCCCGGTGCCACCGTGTCTACCGGTCGCGCGTTGTTCGGGATCGGGTTGGTGGACGGTGAACAAACTTCGCTGAACAATGGGCCGGCAGCCGAGGGGGGTGGTGCCGGTGCCACGTCGTGAACGTCCGTTGGCGTCGGAGGACACGGCGCTGCTGCGGTTCGCGGCGGATCTGCGGCGGCTGCGGGAGAAGGCGGGCAACCCGACCTACCGGGAGCTGAGCAGGCGCGTCCACTACTCGCCGGCGACGCTCTCGGAGGCCGCAGGCGGCCGCAAGCTGCCCACGCTTCCGGTCACCATGGCCTACGTGACCGCCTGCGGCGGCGAGCCGGTCGACTGGCAGGAGCGGTGGCGCGAGGTCATCACGGAGCTGGGCGAGATCGACGACGGCCCCGGCGAGGACACCGGCCGACCGGCGCCCTACGTCGGGTTGGCCGCGTTCGAGCCAGCCGACGCGGACCGGTTCTTCGGTCGGGACGAGGTCGTCGAGGACCTGCTGGCGCGACTGCGCGCGCGTCGTCTCGTCGGGGTGTTCGGGGCGTCCGGCTCCGGGAAGTCCTCCGTGCTGCGGGCCGGTCTCGTGGCCCGCAGCAGGGCCGGGGACCTGGTGGCGGGCCGGGGGCCGCGACCGACCCTGTTGTTCACCCCGGGGCCGCATCCACTGGAGGAATGCGCCGTCCAGCTCGCGTCCCTCACCGCGACGTCGGTGGCGACGCTGCGGGACGAGTTGGCCGCCGACCCGGAGAGCCTGCACCTGCGGGTGCGCGCGGCGCTGGCCGAGCGGCCGGCCGACGTCGACCTCGTCCTGGTGATCGACCAGTTCGAGGAGGTGTACACGCTGTGCGCCGACAGCGCCGAACGCGAGCGGTTCGTGGCGGCCCTGGTGTTCGCCGCGACGACGCCGACCAGCAGGGTCAGGGTGGTCCTCGGGGTGCGGGCGGACTTCTACGGCCACTGCGGTCAGCACCCCGAGCTCGTCGCGGCCCTGCGCGACGCACAGATCCTCATCGGCGCCATGTCCACCGACGAGCTGAGGGCAGCCGTCACCGGCCCGGCGGCCGCCGCGGGTGCGATGGTGGAGACCACGCTGGTGACCAGGCTGGTCGCGGACGCCGGCGGGCAGCCGGGAGCGCTGCCGTTGCTCTCGCACGCGCTGCTGGAGACCTGGCGGCGCCGGCGCGGCGCGACCCTCACCCTCGTGGGCTACGAGGCGGCCGGGGGCATGCGCCACGCCATCGCCCGCAGCGCCGAGCACGTCCACACCACCCTGACCGCCGCCCAGCAGGCGGTCGCGAAGCAGATCTTCCTGCGGCTGACCGCCCTGGGTGACGCGACCGACGACACGAAACGCCGGATCAGCCGCCGGGAGCTGGACGACGACCCGGACACCCGCGTGGTGCTGGAGCGGCTGACCCACGCGCGGCTGGTCGTCGTGGACGGCAACAGCGTCGACGTCGCCCACGAGGCCCTCATCCGCTGCTGGCCGCGGCTGCGCGGCTGGCTCGCCGAGGACCGCGAGGGCCTGGGGATCCACCGCCAGCTCACCGACGCCACGCACGCCTGGGAGGCCCTCGACCGCGACCCGGGTGCTCTCTACCGGGGCGCCCGCCTCGCCGTCGCCACCGACTGGGCCGCCACCCACGACACCGCGCTCACCACGCGCGAACGGGACTTCCTCGCGGCCAGCAGCGCGGCGCAGTCCGACGAGCTCACCACCGCCCGGCGCCACACCCGCCGGCTACGGCGACTCGTCGCGCTGCTGGCCACCCTGCTGCTCGTGGCCGGCACCGCCACCGTGCTGGCCGTGCGCGCCCGGGGCAGCGCCAGCGAGGAACGCAACGTCGCCGTCGCACGCAAGACCGTCAGCGACGCGGTCGCGTTGCGCGCCACCAACCCCGCTCTCGCCGTCCAGCTCAGCCTCGCCGCCTACCGCCTCGCTCCCGAGCGGGACACCCGGGACAACCTGCTCGACACCTCCGCCGTCCCCTACGTCACCCGGCTCACCGGGCACACCGGCACCGTCGCCTCGGCGGCGTTTCGCCCCGACGGCCGCACGCTGGCCACCGCCAGCGCCGACCGGACCGTGCGGCTGTGGGACGTGGCCGACCGCGGCCGGCCGCTGGCGACCCTCACCGGGCACACCGACGCGGTCTACTCGGTGACGTTCAGCCCCGACGGCCACACCCTCGCCACCGCCAGCGCCGACCGGACCGTGCGGCTGTGGGACGTCACCGACGTGCGGCATCCCCACGCGCTGGTCACCCTCAC
This sequence comes from Actinophytocola sp., assembly GCF_045807065.1. GTDB lineage: Bacteria > Actinomycetota > Actinomycetes > Mycobacteriales > Pseudonocardiaceae > Actinophytocola. The sequence continues at coordinate 2,431 of NZ_JBJMIE010000646.1, forward strand.
CGGCGGCACCGACGCGGTCTACTCGGTGACGTTCAGTCCCGACGGCCACACCCTCGCCACGGCCGGCGCCGACCGGACCGCACGCCTGTGGGACCTCGCGGACGTCCACCACCCCGCGGCGCTGGCCACGCTCACCGGCCACACCGACACCGTCTGGCAGGCGGTGTTCAGCCCGGACGGCCGCACCCTCGCCACCGCCTCCTGGGACCACACCGCCCGCCTGTGGGACGTGTCGCACCCCTCGCACGCGCAGGGGCTGCCCGCGCTCGCCGGCGACACCACCCCGCGCTACCCCCAGACCGGACCCGGCGCGGTCAGCGCGGTGGCCACGCTGACGGGTCACACCAACCTGGTCTACGGGCTGGCGTTCAGCCCCGACGGCCGCACCCTCGCCACCGCCGGCGTGGACAAGACGGCACGGCTGTGGGACGTCTCCGACCCCCACCGCCCCGGGGAGCTGATCACCCTCACCGGCCACACCAACGCGATCTACGCGCTGGCATTCAGCCGGGACGGGCGGACCCTGGCCACCGGCGGCGAGGACCACACGACCCGGTTGTGGGACGTGTCCGACATCGTGCCGATGGGCGGCACGGGTGCGGTCTACACGCTGGCGTTCAGCGGGAACGGCCACCTCCTGGCCACCGCCGGCGAGGACCGCACCACCCGGCTGTGGGACATGACCGACGCCGGCCACCCCCACCAGGTCACCGCCCTGCCCGCCGACAACCCGGTCGAGGCCGTGGCGTTCCGGCCGGACGGCCGCGTGCTGGCGACCACCAGCAGCGACCGGAAGGCCACCACGGTGACGCTGTGGGACGTGGCGGATCCGGGCAACCCGCACCGGCTCGCCTCCGTGGCCGCCGACTTCGACGGCGACCAGCGGCTGCTGTTCAGTCCGGACGGCCGACTCCTCGTCGTCGCCGGCGCCGACGCGACGGGGCGGACGGCGATGACGCAGCTCTGGGACGTGGACCAGCCGCGCCGGCCACGCACGCTCGCCACGCTGACCGGCGACCGCGAGGACTACGTCTGGTCCGCCGCGTTGAGCCCGGACGGCCGCACGCTGGTCACCGTCGGCAGGGACCACCGCTCGCAGATCTGGGACGTGTCCGAGCCACGCCACCCGCGCAAGGCGGCCATTCTCACCGGGCACACGGACTTCGTCACCGGAGTGGCGTTCAGCCCCGACGGCCACACCCTCGCCACCGGGAGCGGCGACCGGACCGTGCGCCTGTGGGACCTGTCCGACATCCGGCGCCCGCGCGCTCTCGCCAGGCTGACCGGGCACGCCGACGGGGTCTACTCGGTGGCGTTCAGCCCCGACGGCCGCACGCTGGCCAGTGCGGGCGCCGACAAGACCGTGCGGCTGTGGTCCGTGGCCGACGTCCGGCACCCGTACGAGGAGGCGACCCTCACCGGCCACACCGACTCGATCAACTTCCTGGCGTTCGGCCCCGACGGGCGCACGGTGGCCACCGCCAGCTCGGACCACACCGTCCGGTTCTGGGACACCGACGTCGAGCGGGTCGCCACCCGTACCTGTGCCACCGCCTACCCCCGCATCACGCCGGCGGAGTGGAGCCGGTACTTCCCCGGCCTGGACTACACCCCGCCCTGCCGGTAGCGGTGCGCACCGACATGCCGGCGTACCCGGCCGTGCTGCGCGAGGTGGCCAGGGTGCTGCGGTCCGGCGGGGTCTTCGTGCACGTCGGGGTCCACCCGTGCTTCCGCGGCGGGTTCGCCGACCACAGCGACCCGGACGCGGTGGTCACCCTCGAGGACGGCACCGAGGGCGGCACGCCGGTCCCGATCGTGCCGGCGGTGCGCACCCGCGGACACGGCGAGGGTGGTGCGGGCACGACCTGATCACGCCGTCAGGCGACGCGGAACTCGTTTCCCTCGGTGTCGTGCATGACAACGTGCTCGAGGACCGTTCTTGGTCGTCCCCCGAGGACTGGTCGTCTTCGGCTACGGCACCGTGAGGAAGAGTCAGCGCGCCGCCCAGCGTTGGGCGCCCGTGTTGTTGCACTCGTAGAGCTGCACCAGGGTGCCGTTCGCCGTGCCGCTGGCCGCGACGTCGAGGCATTTGCCGGAGCCCGTGCCGATGACGGACCCGTTGGTGGCGAAGGTGAAGCGCTGCGCGGTCGTGCCGTTGCACGTCCAGATCTGGATCTTGGTGCCGTTGGCGGTGCCGTTGCCGTCGACGTCGAGACAGCGGTCGCCGTAGACGCGCAGCTCGCCGGCCGCCGTGCGGGTCCACTGCTGGTTCACCCCGCCGTGGCAGTCCCAGATGTGGACCTGCGCGCCGGGGGTGGTGCTGACGCCCGAGACGTCCAGGCAGCGGTTCGACTGGGGGTTCACCAGCGCCACGGCGGTACCGACCGGCGGCAGCGCGGGGGTGAGGCTCGTCGGCACCGACTGCAGCGCCGAGTACCACCGCGCGCCCATCTTGTCGTAGCCGGTGGCGGTGGGGTGCACGCCGTCGGCGAGGTCGGCGGTGGTGACCGCCGAGTGCATGTCGACCAGGTGGGTCAGCGGACCCTTCTGCGCGACCACGCCGGGGAGCGCCGCGTTGTAGGCGTCGACGCGCGCCTCCAGCGTGGGGTCGCTCTCCGGCGTGATCTGTGCGACGAACAGCTCCACGGTCGGCGCGGTGGCCCGGATCTTGTCGATGAGCGCGGACAGGCGCGCCGGGGCGTTCGCGACGTCGTAGTTCTGGTTCATGTCGTTGGTGCCGATGTGCAGCAGGATCGTGCGCGGTGCGTAGGTCTGCAGCCAGCCGACGATGTTCGCGTCGAGCTGGTCGATGCGCCAGCCCGAGTGCCCCTCGTGGTCGTGGTCGCCGAGCGTGCTCGGACCGTTGAAGCCCGAGCCCACGAAGTCGACCGTGTACGCGCCGCCCGCCAGCCGCTGCCACAGGTTGATCCGGTAGCCGCCGGGAACGTTGTAGCCGTCGGTGATGGAGTCGCCGAGCGGCATGACACGCACCCCGCCGTTCGACTCCGCCGGCGCCTGCGCGGCCCCGGCAACGGTCATGCCGACCGCGAGAACCACGCCAAGTGCGGCGACACCCAGCCGCCGGAGGGTCCACTGCATGCCTGATCTCCTCGCCGTCGAGTTGCCAGGTTTCCGCCTCATCAGGAAATCGGTGAGGAGTTGGCGGTGTCAAGGCGTGCGCGTGATCTTGGGCCATGTGCCCGGCGCGTTTCGGCTGGACAGGCGCGGGTATCGCCTGGTTCCCGGTGCGACGGAGGAGGAGACGATGACTGGTTCGCGTTGGTACGGGTGCGGCGGCACGAGGAGCGAGCGGTGACCGGCCGCGTGCACAGCTACCTGGCACAGCACCGCGAACAGCTCGTCGACCAGCTCACCGGGTGGGTGCGCCTGCGTTCGGTGGCGGGCACACCGGAGCACGAGGTGGACGTGGTCCGCTCGGCCAACTGGCTCGCCGCGAACCTGCGCGACACCGGGTTCCCCACCGTCGAGGTGTGGGAGGGGAACGTCGTGTACGCCGAGTGGTGTGCGGCCCCGGACGCCCCGACCGTGCTGGTCTACAGCCACCACGACGTGCGGGCCGCGAAGGACGAGCAGTGGGAGCAGACGCCGCCGTTCGAGCCGGCCGTGCGTGACCGGCACCTCTACGGCCGGGGCGCTTCGGACGCCAAGGGGCAGGTCCTCGCCCACGTCTGGGGTGTCCGCGCGCACCTGGCGGCGGCCGACCGCGAGGCGCCTGCGGTGAACCTGAAGGTCCTGGTGGAGGGCGAGGAGGAGATCGGCTCGCCGAGCCTGGCCGGCCTGCTGGACGCCAACCGCGCGCGGCTGGGCGCCGATCTGGTCGTCTTCTCCGACACCCTGCTGTGGCGGGCCGACCACCCGGCGGTCTGCACGAGCGTGCGCGGGGTGCTCAACGCGCACCTGGAGGTGAAGGGCCCCCGGCGCGACATGCACAGCGGCGCCGTGTCGGGCACGGCACCCAACCCCGCCACCGAGCTGTGCCGGCTGCTGGGGCGGCTGCACGACGACAAGGGGCGGGTCACCCTGCCCGGGTTCTACGACCTCGTGGCGGAACCGTCGGAACGCGTGCGGGCGGACCTGGCCGCGCTGCCGTTCGACGAGGAGGACTGGCTGGCCCGGTCGGAGACCCGCGGCCTGGGCGGCGAGCAGGACTACACCCCCCTGGAACGGCTGTGGGTACGCCCTACCGTCGAGGTGCAGAGCCTCATCGCCGGCGACCCGATCGGCCCGTCGCGGGGCGCGATACCGTCGGTCGCCACGGCCGACCTGAGCATCCGCACGGTGCCCGACCAGAAGATCGCGGAGATCGGCGAGCAGCTGCGGAGCTGGGTCGCCGACCGCATCGACGACCGCCTCGACCACGAGCTCACGCTGTCCGACCAGACGGCCCAGGAGCCGTACCACACCCCGGAGGACCACCCGGCACTCGACGCCCTCGCCGCCGCCATGCACGACGGCTTCGGCACGCCGGTGGGCCGGATGGGCAACGCGGGAGGCGGCCCCGCCGAGCTGCTCGCCCGGACGCTGGACGCGCCCGTGGTGTTCTTCGGCACCGGCCTGCCCGAGGACCGCTGGCACGACAGCGACGAGCGGGTGAACATCGACGTGCTGCTCGCCGGCGCGGCCACCCTGGCGCACCTGTGGTCCCGGCTCGCGGATGGCCACTAGCGTTCGCGGCCGAAGAGTCCGTGCCGGACCTCGCGGTCCGGCACGGACCGCACCACGCGCCGACCGCCGCGGTGCCGGGTGCGGGTCAGGGCACGAGCACCGCGCGGAGGTCGGGTGGGAGGTCGACGAGCCCCGGTTCCGCCTCGTCGAGGGCGGCGAGCACCACCTGGGTGAGGTGCCGGGCCTGCCGCGGCGCGGTGTCCAGCTGCCGGGCCACGTCGCGGAGTACCTCCTGGCCGTCCGGGGACTCGACGTCGGCCAGGGTGGTGGCCGCGTAGCGGGCCGTGTCGGGTAGGGACGTCGCCAGCCGTTCCCGTGCCTCGTTGTGCAGGTGGCGGGCGACGGCGCCGGTGACCGCGGAGATCGCGGCGCGGGCGGTGTCGGCGTCCACGTCGGCACGTCGGCGCACCACCTCGACCAGGTCGTCGTGGTTGATCACGGCGCGCTCCCGGTGGAGGGGGTGCCCTGCCAGCCGTGCGGTTTGAGCTGCTCGTCCGCCGGGGACGGGTGCCGGTGGAGCAGACCGTCCTCGCACTCGGCGTACTGGCCGGTGTCGGTCAGGGGTGGGGAGTAGGCGTGCACGGTGACCGTCGGGCCGGCGGCGGGTTCCGGACGCATGCGGTGGATGAACGTGGGATCGAACCGGAAGCTCTCCCCCGCCGGTACCGCGGTGCCCACCGGCCGGTCGCCGAGCCGGAGGTGCTCGTGGCGGATCGTCCCCTTCACCACGTACACCGCGCCGTTCGACGTGGTGTGGTCGTGGTAACCGGTGTCGTGCTCGTCGGCCATCCACGAGATGGCCCACACGCCCAGGTGCTCGTTGGTGAACACGTCGCAGTACGTGCGCTCGGCCGTGGTCCTGCGCAGGTCATCCTCCCACAGCGACGACTGCTCACCGACGGCGATCGCGATCTTCTCCAGTTCCGCCGGGGTTAACTCCTGGTCCGGCGGGTCGAACGGCAGCGAGGGATTCATGAACCGGTAACTACCCGGGTGATCGCCGAGAAAACTCGTCCGGGTGACTCGCGCGGTGGTTCGTCGACCTTCAGCCGGGTAGCCCGACCGCCTGCCGTAGACCGCCTGCCGTAGAAGGGAGATCGCCATGACCGAACCCGAGCGCGCGGAGGACCAGGACGTCGAACGGGGCGCGGCGGAGGAGAACGCCGACGCGCCACTGGACGACATGGAGCGCGAGGTCTCCAGGCCGCCCGAGGAGCGCTGGCCCGAACACCAGGGCCGCGAGTCGGAGTCGTCTCGCTGAGTACCCGAGGCGCTTCCGGTCGCGCGGGCGAGCGCCCACGCGACCGGAAGCGGCTCATCCCCGCCGGGGCAGGCCGGTGCTCGGCAGGAGGGACCGGGTGATCCTGGCGAGGTCCTCGGGTGCGGTGTAGTTGAGGGCGTGCCCGGCGCCGGGGACCTCGACGAGTCGTCCGTGGGGCAGGAGCGCCGCGACCTCCACCGCCCACTCGTGGGACACGATCGGGTCGCGGTCACCGCGCGCGACCACGGTCGGCGTGGGCATCTGCGACAGCTTGTGCTCGACCGCGTCCGCGAGGACGTGGCGGAAGGCCGTCAGCAAGCGGCGCGGGCCGCACCGCAGGTAGTCCCCGGCGATGACCGGGACCAGGGACGGACGTTCGCGACCGACGTCCGCCAGCAGCCGAGCGAGCTGGCGCACCGGCGACCGGGCGTGCCGGTCCATCGTCGGCGCGCACAGGACGGCCGGGCCGAGCAGCTCGGGCGCGTACGTGGCGAGGTCGACCACGACCTGGCAACCCGCCGAGTTGGCCACGAACACCGCGCCACCGCGCCCGGTCGCGGCCAGCCAGTCCGCGAGCGCCAGGGACTGGCCGCGCACGCTCAGCTGGTCGGCTCGGTGTGCCGGTGTCCGGCCGAAACCGGGCAGGTCGAGCGCCACCACCTCGACCCCCGGCGCCAGTGCCCGGGCCAGTGGCCGGAAGTAGCGGTGCGAGCAGCCCAGGCCGTGCACGCACACCACCAGCTCGGAGGAGCCGGCCGGGCCGAGCGCCGCGGCGTGCACCCGCGTGCCGGCCGCGGCCGTCACCTCGTACCGGTCCCAACCACCGGCCTGATCGTGCCGCTCACTCACCCGGGCGATCGCCGAGGGCCTTGCGCACGAGGTCCTTCGTGCGGTCGAACAGCGACAGCGCCGGGCCGGCGGCGTAGTTCGCGGCCGCGGACTCGGTGCCGGGGTGCGGGTGGGTCGGCGCCACGGCCTCGGCCGCCTTCAACATGGGCACCAGCGAACGCAGCCGCTCCGCCGGCACCGACTCCCGCAGGCTCGGGAACTCGTCGACCTCCTCGTGCCGGGCGTGCGCGGTCACCTTGCCGCGGAACTGCTCGAACATCGTGTCGAACCCCTGCGCCTCCGGGCCCATCCGCTCCAGGTCCTGCAGGGTGTCCTTCGCCTCCCGCTCCTCGGCCAGGCGCAGGTCCACCATGTCCGCGCTGACGTGCCCGGACTTCTTGGCGAGCGGGTGGACCAGCTGTTCCTCCGCGGTCTCGTGCACCGCCAGCAGGCGCACGAGCCGCTCGAACGCGCTACGCCGCTGCTCTCCGGTCGAATCGGCGACCTCGGTGAACAGGTCCCGGATCGTGTGGTGCTGCTCGGTCAGGAAATCGATCGCGTCGCCGGCCGAGGTGGTCGAGGCGCCGGCGTCGTGCTCGGTGGAATTCGTCATGCGGCCGTCTACCCGTTGTTCCGCCACCCATGCCGGCGCCGGAAAAGCACGGCCGGGTCGATCACCCGCCCGGCTGGAAGACGGCGCGCACGCAGTCGTCCTCCTTGTTCTTGAACAGGTCGTAGCCCTCGGCACCCCGGTCCAGCGGCATGACGTGGGTGGCCAGGTGCGAGGTGGTCAGCTCACCCTGCGCCATCCGGTCGAGCAGCATCGGGATGTAGCGGTGGCCGTGCTGCTGCGCGGAACGCAGCGTCAGCCCCTTGTTCATCACGGCGCCCAGCGGGAACTTGTCGACCACGCCGCTGAAGACGCCGAGGACGAACACCGAGCCGCCCTTGCGGCAGGCGTGGATGGCCTCCCGCACCGCGACGGGCCGGTCGGTCTGCATCCGCAGCTGCTGCTTGACCTGGTCGTACCAGTACTGCGGGCCAGGGCTGTGCGCCTCGAGGCCGACCGCCTCGATGCACACGTCCGGACCGCGCCCACCGGTCATCTCCCGCAGCTCCGCCCCGACGTCCGTCGCGGTGTAGTCCAGTGTGTCCACATCGAACAGTCGCCGGGCCTGGGACAGGCGGTACTCGAAGCGGTCGATCACGACGACCCGCTCCGCGCCGAGCAGCTGCGCCGCCCGTGCCGCCATCTGCCCCACCGCGCCGCAGCCCCACACGGCGACCGTGTCACCCGGCCGGACCCCGCCGAGGTCGGCACCCATCCACCCCGTCGGCACGGAGTCGGAGGCGAACAGGGCGCTCTGGTCGTCCACCCCCTCCGGCACCGTGAACGCGGTGTAGTCGGCGAACGGCACCCGCACGTACTCGGCGTGGCTGCCGCGGAACCCGCCCATGGCGTGGGAGTAGCCGAAGACCGCGCCGGGATCGGCGCCCCACATGAGCTGCGTGATGCCGGGGTTGGTGTTGGAGTTGTCGCACAACGAGGTCATCCCCCGCTCGCAGTACCAGCAGCGGCCGCAGGAGATGAACGAGCAGACGACGACCCGGTCGCCGACCCGGTGGTTGCGCACGCCGGCGCCGACCTCGACCACCTCGCCCATGAACTCGTGGCCGATGACGTCACCGGACTCCATGAACGGGATGTAGCCGGAGATCAGGTGCAGGTCCGAGCCGCACACGGTGGACAGCGACACCTTCAGCACGATGTCCTCGGCGTTCTGGATCGCCGGGTCGGGCACCGTCTCCACCCCGAGCGAGTTCACTCCCTGCCAGCACAACGCTTTCACAGCCGTCCCTCCCCACCCGCGCGCCGGCTCGCCAGCTCAACGAGCCTGCCGCCCGGTCCCGGGTGCGTCGACGGCGGATCCGGCCGGAGCACGTCTCCGGTCTCCAGCAGGGACTTGGCCGCACGCAACGCCGACCGCACGTCCTGGCGCGGATCCTGCCCGGCCACCCGGGCCACCACGCCCGAGGGCCCCGGTTCACGCAGCCGTGCCGCGAGCTCCGTGCCCTTGTCCCCGCTCGCCGGCCTCACCCGGGTCTCTATCCGGTCGCCGAGCTCGACCAGCGGCGCCGGCAGACCGGCCGGGTCGACCTCGTCGAACGGACGGTTCACCGTGACCGCCAGCCAACGGTTCTCGTCCGCCCGGTGCTGCCTCGCACTCGACGCCCGGGTGGCCGCCGTGACACCGGCGGCGGCGCCGGCCAGCAGCGCCAACTTGCCCATCCTTCGCATTTTCCTCGCCCTTCAGCAGGTAGCACCGGTGCGTACCCGCCCGTACATAACGAAAACCGACCGTTGACGACCGAATCCGGTACCGACTCGGTGACGGCGGCCTAACCACCGCGTCGCCGGGTAGCCAGGGCCACAGGGGAACGGGCGACGGGAGAAAGCAATGCACGACATGGCCGACATGGATTTCCTCCACCAGCTCAGAGACGCCCATCGCGACATCGACCGCTGTCTGGACCTCCACGACCCGCGGGCATTCAGCCGGGCGAGCCAGAAACGCCAGGACCTCCTGTCCCGCCTGCGCGAACTCATCGAACACATCTCGGTGGCCGAGATCGCCGCGTGCGTCGCGAGCAGGCGGTGACCACACCTACCGGCGCCCGTTGACGAACGCTGCGGACGAGCACGCCGCGCGGGCGGCTGCCGGACCGCTCCACCCGGTCAGGTTCTTCTCCCCACCACCGCCTTCGCGGGACCTGATCGAGTGTGTCATCGCGTGCTGGCCGGGTAGCCGGGGCCGCATGGCAACCCGTTGGCGTATTTCCGGTCCGCCGATCGAGGTGCGACCGTGCTGACCGGCGGTGACCCGATCCAGCTGCTGCCGGCGCGCGAGCAGATGGCGTTCACCCTCGGCTTCCACATCATCCTGGTGCCGTTCGGCATCGCGTTCACGTTCCTGATGCTGGTGGCCAACTATCGCGGCATCCGGCACGGCGACGCCGACGCACTGCGGCTCGCGCGGCGGTGGTCGAAGGTCGCGGCGGTGCTGTTCGCCGTCGGCGCGGTGTCCGGGACCGTGCTGTCGTTCGAGCTCGGCCTGCTGTGGCCGGGGCTCATGGGGCGCTACGGCGCCGCGTACGGCATCCCGTTCGCCGTGGAGGGCATCTTCTTCTTCCTGGAAGCCATCTTCGTCTCGATCTACATCTACGGGTGGCGGCGAATGCGTCCCTGGCCGCACTTCTGGGCCGGGGTGCCGGTGCCCGTGGCGGGTCTGTTCGGCGCCATGTCGGTGGTCGCGGCGAACGGCTGGATGAACCTGCCCGGTGGGTTCACGCTCCGCGACGGCCGGGTCGTGTCCGTCGACCCGCTCGCCGTCTACTTCAACCGCGCGTTCTGGTACGAGGCGCTGCACATGTTCCTCGCCGCCTACATCGTCGCCGGGTTCACCGTGGCCGGGGTGTACGCGGTGGGCATGCTCAAGGGCCGGCGCGACGCCTACCACCGGCGCGGGTTCCTCATCGCGTTCACGACCGCCGCGGTCGTCACGCCCGCGCAGATCTTCGTCGGCGACGTCGTCAGCCGCGAGGTCTTCCACGCCGAGCCGGCGAAGTTCGCCGCCATCGAACTGGTGCCGCACACGGGCACGCACGTGCCGGAGAAGATCGGTGGCGTCCTCGTCGACGGCCGCGTCCGGTACGGGTTGGAGATCCCGGACGTCGGCTCGGTACTGGCCGGCCTCGACCCGGCGACCCGCATCCGGGGGCTCGACGCCGTCCCCGCGCGGGTGCGGCCGCCGGCCCACCTGGTGAACATGGTCCACCTGAGCTTCGACGTCATGGTCCTCACCGGTTTCGCGCTGCTGGCGCTCGCCGCGTGGTTCGGCATCGCCTGGTGGCGCCGGCGCGACCTGCCGAGGAGCCGCTGGTTCCTCCGCGCGACCGCGCTCGCCGGCGTGACCTCGGTCGTGTCGCTCGAGTGCGGGTGGATCGTGACCGAGGTCGGGCGCCAGCCGTGGATCGTCGTCGGGCACCTGCTCACGAGGGACGCGGTGACCACGTCGGGCAACATGTGGCTCTTCTTCGCGGCCGTGCTGGTCATCTACGCCGCCATCGGCACCGGCGCGGTCCTCGCGATCCGGGCGATGCGCCGCCGCTGGGCGAGCGAACCGGACGAGACCGTGACGACCCCGTACGGTCCCCGCGGGCAGGAGGTGCCGTCATGACCCTCGTGGTCGCCGCCGGCCTGCTGCTCGGCCTGGTCGCCTACGCGGTGTTCGGGGGCGCCGACTTCGGCACGGGCTTCTGGGACCTGACCGCGGGTGGCGAGGACCGGCGACGGACGTTCATCGGGCACGCCATCGGCGCGGTGTGGGAGGCCAACCACGTCTGGCTCATCTACTGCCTCGTCGTGTTGTGGACGGCGTTCCCCGGCCCGTTCGCGGCGATCATGACGACCCTGTACCTGCCGTTGGGCCTGGCCGCGCTCGGCATCGTCCTGCGGGGCAGCGGGTTCGCGTTCCGCGAGGTGGTCAGCGGCGCCGGCCAGCGCCGCCGCTACGGCGCGATCTTCGCCACCTCGTCCATCCTCACGCCGTTCTTCCTCGGCACGGTCGCCGGCGGCATCGCGTCCGGCCGGGTGCCGGCGAGCGGGCACGGCGACGCCGTCACCAGCTGGGTGAACCCCAGCTCGCTGCTCACCGGGGCGTTCGCGGTCGCGGTGTGCGCGTACCTGGCGGCGGTGTTCCTGACCGCGGACGCCCGCCGCCAGGAGACCCGGGACCTGGAGACCTGGTTCCGGCGCCGGGCCTGGGGCGCGGCCTGGGTCACCGGAGCGGTCGCGATCGCGGGGCTGCCGGTGGCACACGCCGACGCGCCGCGCCTGTTCGACCGGCTCCTCGGCGCCGCGCTGCCCGTCGCGGTCGTGTCCGTGCTCGCCGGCACCGCGGCACTGCTCCTGTTGCGCAGAGCGCGTCCCGCGCTCGTCCGCGCGCTCGCCGCGGTCGCGGTCGCCACCGTCGTGGTCGGCTGGGGCGTGGCCCAGTACCCGTACCTCCTGGGCGACCACGCGTCCGTGGCCGCGAGCGCCGCGCCCCGGGCCACCCTCGTCGCCCTCACCGTGGTCTTCGTCGCGGCCGGTGTGCTGGTCGCGCCGTCGATCGTCCTGCTCTACGTCCTGCGCCAACGAGAACGGGTGGGCACCTCGGAGTAGACCCACTCGTACGGGCGGTGACCGGCTCGCTCGACCGCCGGAAGGCCGATCGCCGGTGTCGGGGTGAGCACGGGCGTGACGTACGCGGCCAGGCGTTGCCCCAGACCGTCCACGGTGGAGGGCCGTTCGTCGGGGTCGGTGACCGGGCGAAGGTCGTGCCGCGGCTCGAAGAGCGCCCGTGCCCAGGCCGCCACGGCGGCCGGCGGCGGCAGCACGTCCGCCCCGAGACGGGCCACGACGAGCAGCTCCTCACCACCGCCGCTCTCGACCGCGGCCGACCAACCCCGGCCCTCCTCCCACAGCAACGCGACGTCACGGTTCGGGAACTGGCCGAGCCGTCCGTCCAGCGCGATGTAGGCGGAGAAGGGTTCGTCGGTCTGGACGTACGAGCACTCCCCGTGCAGGTCGAGAGCCCGGCTGACACGGCGGACGTAGTGGAGCAGCCCACGTGCCACACTGTCGTCGAAGTCCAGTTCCATCATGGCATCGCAGTCCTTTGGCGCGAAGGGGAATCACCTGGCGCCGACTGCTTGACGCAACCACCAATTACCCCTACGCGCAAGTAGCTAACCGCACCCACCCGGTCCCTGTCGATCTTTTCCGGTCAAGCACCCCCACGACAATCCACGGCCTCGACCGTCATGCCAGGCCGGGAGTGTTGATCTGGCGGTCCTGCCGGTATGACCGCTGTGCCCAGCCCGCGATCTTGTGCAGCTCGGCCTTGAGGCCGGCCCAGGTCTTCATCGAGTCCCCGATCAAGCGGATCTCCATCGGGATCACGGTCGAGCCCTCGACCTCGTGCGGGGCGATCTCCTTCATCCCGCCGAACACCCGCTGCTGGGACACCGCCTGTCCAACGCCCAAGGCCGACTGTGCGTAGGTTTCCAGCGACACCGGGTCGAGATCAGGAAGCGCGCGTTCGCCGACGTCGAAGAAGGTGGCGGCTTCTTCTCCCTTCGCCGTCACCTCGTGGAACTGGGACAGCCGCTCGATGATCTCGTCATGGTTCTCCGCCAGGTAGGTCCTGATCCGGGGGTCGAGCAGTCGGTAGGCGTCGGCCAGCCGGGAGCGGGAAAGGAAGATGGTCCAGTTCTTGGGCTGCCCCTGCGGGCTCGCGTAGCGATTTTTCTGCCCCTGTGCCACGGCGACGTAGTCCGCCATGGCGGTGATCTGCGTGTAGATGAGCTGGAGGTAGCCGTTGAGCGCCGTGGTGTCGATCGGCGACCCGATCGCCTGCGTGAACCGCGTCAACTCCGCCGCCGCGAACGGCCGCGCCTGGTCCAGTCGGTGCTGAGCGTCCGGCAGCAGAGTCGGACGGTCCTGGGCCACTCTGGCCTGCGCGTCGGCCCGGTAGAGGTCGAAGAACAGCGGCATACCGGCCAGCGGCACGCCGATGGAGTAGTGGACGAACAGGCCGTCACCCATGCCCGGCTGCCCGGCCCGCTCGGTGTAGCCCTCGCTGCTGAGGGTCACGCCCTTGGTCAGCAACCGCAGGTCCAGCCGCAGTGACGACAGGCGTGTCCCCTCGATCGCCGCGTAGAACCCGTCGCTGACCCGCTTGATCTCGTCGGTGATCCCGACCAGCTCGTCCGGCCCCGCCGCCGCGTTCGAGCCCACCACCTGGACGGCGCCGGTGACGAACTCGATGTTGGAGTAGGGGCCGCCGTCGTTCAGGCTCCGCGAGTCCGAGACGACCTTGAAGTCCGCCCTCCGGCTCTCCGCGATGTCGGTGTCGCCGGGCAGCTTGCCGCCCTTCTGGTTCTTGACCCTCTTGTCCCGCTCGGCCTCGAACCCCAACATCCGCTGGACGGGCCGCTTCCCACCGCCGCCGTCGGCGGACGACGCGGCGGGCAGGGCCGGGTGCTCGCCAGCCGGTCGGGACATCGCCCGGGTGGCGACCTGCTCCGCCTCGCGCTCGAACCGATCCGTCGGGTCCGACACGGAGAGCCCCGACCCGGTGTCGGTACCCTCCACCGGTCCACCGCGCTGCTGAACGACGTGGACCAGCTCGTGGGCGAGCGTGTGCCGATCCCCGCCGCCGTCGCCGACGACCACGTGGTTGCCCGAGGTGTAGGCCCGCGCGCCGATCTCCTCGGCCGACCGCCCCGCCGCCGGGTCGGTGTGCAACCGAACGTCGGAGAAGTCCGCGCCGAGCCTCGCCTCCATCTCGGCCCTGGTCGGCCCGTCGAGCGGTCGCCCGGACGAGCGCAGCACCTCGCGCACGGCCGACCGCTGGACGGGGTCCTCGTCGGCATCGGCCGGGTGCTCGCGGTCGCGTCGGTCGGCCAGCATCCTGGCCACGGCGGTATTGCCGATATCGCGCTGGAGCGCCAGCAATCCGGCCGGCGACGTCGACAGCGGCGGCGGCTCGGCCGCCTTCGCGTCGCCGGTCGGCCGGGCCACCCGGCCGGCGGACTCCTGCGGGTTCTCACCTTCCGGTTCGTGGCGTGCGTGCATGATCAGCTCCGTCCGTTCGAGGCAGCACACGGATGCCGCACTACCTCCCTATCCGGGGCGACCTCCCGCACACCAGGGCGGCACGGGCAAAGCCAAGGGCACGCCGACGCACGTCGGCCCGGCGTACAGGTGGATCCGTGGCCGCGGCGGCTTGTCGATCCCCGGTCCCGACCGCTGTTCTCGCGGTTGCGAAGCCCGGAGCCGGGCGACCAGCAGACCCTCGTCGGCGGTTTCCAGTCCGCCGACGGCTCCCGCTGGGGGCGACCGGTCGCCGGACCGGACCACGCCGTCCACATCACCGACGACCGGGCCGGCGCGGTCTACCGCCTGACGCCACCCGGCCGCTGACGGACCGGCGCGCCGGGAAAGGCCGGCGCGACACCGCGTCTGTCCACAGTGGACGCGGAGGTCAGGCGACGGTGACGGCGTGCCGGACCTGGGCGCCGTAGAGGTAGCCGCCGGTGTTGAACGGGACCTCGGTGGGCTGGGTGGCGCCGGTCTCGTCGGTGGCCGCGGCGATCAGCTCGTAGGTGCCCGGTTCCGGCCGCCACGGCAGCTCCCACGGCAGCCACGCCGCACCTCCCCGTTGCGCGGTGCGCGGGTGGGCCCGCCGCCAGGTCGCGCCGCCGTCGGTGCTGACCCGGACGTCACGGATGCGGCCGTTGCCGGACCAGGACCGGCCGCGCAGCAGGTGCGTGCGGCCCGCGGCGAGCGTGGCGCCCTGCCACGGCAGCTCGAACGCGCTCTTGACGTTCTGCGTGGTGACCGGGGCGCCCTCGGCCGGGTACCGCGGCCCGTACAGCCGGTACAGCTGGGTGTTGAACGGCGAGAACAGCGGGGTGTCGGCGACCTCGACGTCCCCCACCCACTTGATGTTCGCGACGCCGACCCAGGACGGCACGACCAGCCGCACCGGTGCGCCGTGGTCGGGCGGCAGCGGCTCGCCGTTCATCTCGTAGGCCAGCAGCACGTCCCGCAGCGCCTTGGCGATCGGCAGCGGGCGCCGCACGTGCCCGAGGTTCACCCCGTTGCTGACGAACTCGGCGTCCAGCCCTTCGGGCAGCACGTCGACCGCCGAGGCACGCAGCCCCGCCAGCCGCAGCACGGTCGCGAGCCGAACTCCGCGCCAGCGCGCCACACCGACCGCGCCGAGCCGCCACTGCGTGCCCGGCACCGGCGTGTTCTGCTGCGTGGCGAAGAAACTCCGCCCGTTGCCCGCGCACTCCACGAACGCCGAGACCGACACCGACGGCAGCCGGCGCAGCCGCGCCAGGCTGAACTCGACTGCGTTCTCCCGGCTCGGCGCGCCCCGCAGTCCGGCGCCGAACAGCCGCAGCCGCCACGTGTTCGGGTCGACGAGCGCCGTGGCCGTGTGGTCACGCACGAAGAACCGGTCCACCGGCGTGTGGAAACCCTGGTCCCGCATCGACTCCCAGCGCATCTCGGCGTTGCCGCCGAACACGTCGAACAACTCCGGCGGCAGCGGCTTGACGATCGGTCCCGCCGCCGCGGCGGGCACGGCCGGCACGACCGCCGACATGGCCGGCACGACGGCCAGCGCCCCGGCCACGCCGAGCGCCCGCAGCACGTCCCTGCGCCGCAGCCCGTCCGACCGCGCCCGGCCGGCCAACCACTGCGCCATGCGGATCCGGTCGTAGCTGCTCTCGTCGATCACGACCACGCTCCACTGAGGACAAAGGGATGCCAGGCACGACACCAGGAGCGTGACACGGTGACCAAGGGTGGTCAACGACGTCCAGCGCGTGAGACCTCCCGGGCAGCACCCCGGACGTCCACATCGTGGGACACTGCTTCCATGCGTTGCCCCGTCGGGCACTGAGTGTGACGCTCCATCCCGTGAACGCCGGCCTGCCTGTGGGGATGGCCGTCACCGCCCGGGTGGTGGTGTACGGCTGAACGAGCTGACCAACCCGTCGGTCGCACGGTCACTTCCGGTGGCCGTGTGGCGTGCCATGCGTGCCGACCGGTGGGCCTTCGCCGGTGCGGTCACGATCGTCGCGCTCGGTGTCGTCGCCGTGGCCGCGCCCGTGCTGGCGGCGGTCGAGGGGCAGGATCCCTACGGCTACCACAACGAGGCGCTGGATCCGGATACCGGCCTGCCCGCCGGGCCGCTGGGCGGGGTCAGCGGCACCCACTGGTTCGGCGTGGAGCCGCTGACGGGCCGGGATCTGTTCGCGATCGTCGTCCACGGCGCGCGGACCTCGTTCCTGATCGGGCTCGCGGCGACGGCGCTGGCGATGCTGCTCGGGGTGCTGATCGGGACCAGCGCGGGGTATCTCGGCGGCTGGTGGGACCGGCTGGTGCGGTGGACCGGGGACGTGATCTTCGGCTTCCCCTACCTGATCTTCATGATCGCGCTGGGCGCGGTCGCGCCGCCGAGCATTCCGCGACCGCTGCTGCTGATCGTGGTGCTCGGGTTCTTCGGCTGGCCGAAGGTCGCCCGGATCGTGCGGGCGCAGACGCTGACGCTGCGCCAGCGGAACTTCGTGCGCGTCGCGCACGTGATGGGCGCCGGTCCCCGGCACGTGTTCACCACCGAGCTGCTGCCCAACCTGTGGGCGCCGATCATCGTGGTGGCCACGCTGTCCATCCCGGAACGGATCGGGATCGAGGCGGCGCTGTCGTTCCTCGGCGTCGGCATCCCGCCGCCGACGCCGAGCTGGGGTCGGTCGATCAGCGACGCGGTCAGCTGGGTGCCGACCGACCCGATGTTCCTGATCTTCCCCGGCATCTTCCTGTTCCTCGCCACGTGCGCGTTCAACCTGCTCGGCGACGGCCTCGCCGACGCGTTGGACCCGAAGGCGGACACGAGGGGACGGGGGCGTTCGTAGTGCGGATCGCGCGGTTCGTCGCCGGCCGGCTCGCCGGCATGGTGGTGGTGTTGCTGGTCATCGCGTTCGTCACGTTCGTGGTGTTCTACCTGCTGCCCGCCGACCCGGCACGGCTGTCCTGCGGGCGGCCGTGCAGCCCGGAGTCGCTGGCCACCGCCCGCAAGTTCATGCAGTTCGACCAGCCGTGGTACCAGCAGTTCGCGAGCTTCCTCGGCGGGATCTTCACCGGCCGGACGTTCGGCAGCGGCCCGACGGCGATCCACTGCGGCGCGCCGTGTTTCGGCTACTCGTTCCAGCAGAACGAGGAGACACTGCACCTGATCGCGAGCAGGCTGCCCGTGACCGCCTCGATCGCGGTCGGTGCCGCGGTGCTGTGGCTCCTGGCCGGCGTCGGTGTCGGCGTGCTGTCGGCACTGCGGCCGGGCCGCCCGGCGGACCGGATCGCCATGATCGGCTCGGTGGCCGGGGTGTCGACGCCGGTGTTCCTCACCGGCCTCGTCGGCATCCTCGTCTTCGGCGTCACCCTGGACATGGTGCCCACACACGGGTACGTGCCGTTCGCCGAGAGCCCGGTGGACTGGGCGTGGCACCTCGTCCTGCCGTGGCTCGTGCTCGCGTTCCTGCACGCCGCGATCTACGCCCGGCTCACCAGGGGCCAGATGCTCGAGGCGCTCGGGGAGGACTACATCCGCACCGCACGGGCGAAGGGGCTCACCGAGGCCACGGTCGTGCGCCGGCACGCGCTGCGCAACGTGCTGCTGCCGGTGGTCACCGTGTTCGGCCTCGACCTCGGCGGCCTGCTCGGCGGCGCGGTGATCACCGAGCGGGTGTTCGGCATGCCCGGCGTCGGCTCGCTGATGATCGACGCGGTGCACGCGCTCGACCTGCCGCTGCTGCTGGGCTGCACCCTGTTCGGCGCACTTCTCATCGTCGTCGCGAACTTCGTCGTCGACGTGCTCTACGGCGTACTCGACCCACGGGTGCGCCTGAACTGAAGGGGAGACCATGAACCTCGGATCACGCCGGCTCGCAGCCGCGATCGGCGTCGTGCTGCTGCTGGCGGCCTGTGGCGCCAACGACAAGGAGTCGCGGTCCGCCACGGCGTCGGACGACCTGAGACCCGGTGGCACGCTGACGGTTCTGACCGACCAGACGACGTTCCCCTTCGACCCGGCCAGGAGCCAGGGGCTCGCGATCACCTCGAACGGCCTGGTGCACCGCAGGCTCACCACCTGGAAGGTCGCGAAAGGACGGACGACCACGGTGGTGCCGGACCTCGCCGAGGACACCGGCAAGGCCAGTGACGGCGGCAGGACCTGGACGTTCACCCTCAAGGACGGCCTGCGGTTCAGCGACGGCAGCCCCATCACCTCCGCCGACATCAAGTGGGGCGTCGAGCGTTCGTTCGCACCCGCGTTCACCGGCGGGCTGGGCTACCACAAGACGCTGCTGGAGGGCGGACCGGGCTACCAGGGTCCGTTCGAGGGCAAGGAGCTGACCTCGATCGAGACCCCGGACGACAGGACGATCGTCTTCCACCTGAGCCGCGCCTACGGCGACTGGCCGTGGGTGGTCAGCACACCCGCGTTCTCCCCGGTGCCGAAGGGGAAGGGCGCCGAGGCCGACTACGGTGAGCACCCCGTCACGTCCGGGCCCTACCAGGTGGCCTCCTACGAGAAGGGGGTCGCGGTCACCCTCACCCGGAACACCCACTGGAACAAGAAGATCGACGGCCTGCGGCCGGGGCTGCCGGACAAGATCGTGTTCTCCCTCGGCCAGGACACCTCGGTGATCTCGCAACGCCTCATCGACGACAGCGGGGACGACCAGTCGGCCTTCGGGGCGTCGTTCGTCTCCCCCGCCGAGCTCGCGCAGCTGCGGGGGAACTCCTCGGCCACCGACCGGCTCGTCACCTCGGAGTCGGGTGCGCTCGCGTTCCTGGCGCTGAACACCCAGCGCGGTGTGCTCACCGACCCCAAGGTGCGCAGAGCTTTCCAGTACGCCGTCGACAAGAGCGCCTACCAGGTCGCGTCGGCCGGCAACGCCAGGCTCGCCGGGGACATCGCCACCACCCTGATCACGCCGGGCATCGGCGGGCGCGAGGAGTTCGACCTCTACAAGACGAAGCCGACCGGCGACCCGGAGAAGGCCAAGAAGCTGCTCGCCGAGGCCGGGCACCCGAACGGTCTGGACAACCTGCAGCTGGTGGTGGGCAACGTCAACAACTACCCGGAGAAGGCGCAGGCCATCCAGGCCGCGCTGGCGAAGGCGAACATCAGGGTGACCATCCGCTCGCTGGACAGCGACGCCTACGACGCCGAGGTGACCACGAACCCCAACCCGACCTACGACCTGACCCTGGAGGCGTGGCAGCCGGACTTCCCCAGCGCGAACGCGAACCTCCAGCCGCTGTTCGCGTCGTCGGAGATCGGTGGCGGCGGCTACAACACCGCGCGCTACAGGAATCCGGACGTCGACCGGCTCATCGAGGAGGCGCAGAGCACCGTCGACCAGGGCGCGGCCGGCAGGAAGTGGGCGGCGATCGACCGGAAGATCCTCGAGGACTCCCCCGTCGTGCCGCTGATCTACACCCGCAACTCCTTCCTGCACGGGTCCAAGGTCGTCAACTTCCAGATCGGCGAGTTCCCCGCCTACCCGGACTACCGGCTGGTCGGGCTCGCCAGGTGAGTGCTCCCCTGCTGTCGGTGGAGGGCGTGACGATCGCGTTCTCCGCCGACGGACCACCGGCCGCGCAGGACGTCAGCTACGCGCTGGCCGAGGGCGAGGTGCTCGCCGTGGTGGGTGAGTCCGGCGCCGGCAAGACGGTGACCGCGATGTCGCTGCTCGGGCTGCTGCCGGCCACCGCCAGCGTCACCGGTCGGGCCTGCCTGCGCGGGCGGGACCTGTACGCGCTGCGCCCGGCGGAGCTGCGTGCCGTGCGGGGCAACGAGATCGCCATGATCTTCCAGGAGCCGATGAGCGCGCTCAACCCGGTCCTCACGATCGGGGTCCAGCTCGTCGAGGCCGTCCGCACCCACCAGCGGGTGTCGTCCGCGGCGGCCCGGCGCAGAGCGGTGCGGCTCCTCGACCTGGTGCGGCTGCCGGAACCCGCGCGGCGACTGGGTTCCTACCCGCACGAGCTGTCCGGCGGGCAGCTGCAACGCGTGGTCATCGCGATGGCCATCGCCAACGACCCGGTGCTGCTGATCGCCGACGAGCCGACCACCGCGCTGGACGTGACGGTGCAGGCCGAGATCCTCGAGCTGCTCCGGGACCTGCGCGCGGACCTGGGCACCGCGATCCTGCTGATCACCCACGACATGGGCGTCGTCGCGGACATCGCGGACCGCGTCGTGGTCATGAGTGAGGGGCGGGTGGTCGAGCAGGGCGGCGTCACCGACGTCTTCGCGAGCCCGCGCGAGGACTACACGAAGCAGTTGCTCGGCGCGGTCGTCTCACTCGGCGGCGCCGCCACCGCCGCGGTGGAACGAGCCCTGCACGGCGATCCCGGCGAGACCGGCGATCTCGGCGAGACCGGTGACATCGTCGAGGCCGGCGGCACGCACACGGCCGCGGCGGAACACCCGGCGACGCGGTCGGTCCCGGACACGCCTGCCGTGGAGCCGGTGCTGCACGTGACGGACCTCTCGGTGAGCTACGGCGGCCGGTTCCGGCGGATCACCGTGCGCGCGGCCGACCTGGTCAGCCTCCACGTGGAACCCGGCGAGATCCTCGGCCTGGTCGGCGAGTCCGGCTCCGGCAAGACCACCGTGGCCGGCGCCGTCACCGGCCTGATCCCGCCCACCCACGGCACGGTGCTCGTGGCCGGCACGGACATCCACCGCGCCGACCGCCGCACCGGCAGAGCGGTGCGGCGGCGGATCGGCGTGGTGTTCCAGGACCCGCTGTCCTCGCTCAACCCGCGCGCCACCGTCGCCGCCAGCATCGCCGAGCCCATCCGCCTCCACCGGGCACTGCGGGGCGCCGACGTGGACGGACGGGTCGACGAGCTGCTGGAGATGGTCGCGCTCCCCGCGAACCTGCGCCACCGGTACCCGCACGAGCTGTCCGGCGGCCAGCGCCAGCGCGTGTGCATCGCCCGCGCACTGGCCCTGGACCCCGACCTGCTCGTCGCGGACGAACCCACCAGCGCGCTGGACGTGTCCGTGCAGGCACGCATCCTCGACCTGCTCCGCGCTCTGCAGCGCCGGCACCGGTTCGCGTGCCTGTTCATCAGCCACGACCTGGCCGTCGTCGAACAACTCGCCGACCGGGTCGCCGTCATGCACCGCGGGCACGTCGTCGAGCACGGCCCCACCGCGGCCGTGCTCAACCAGCCGCTGCACCCCTACACACGGCGCCTGCTCGCCGCCGCACCCGTGGCCGACCCCGCCGAACAACGCCGCCGACGAGCGGCGTGGCGCGAACTGAACCGGTAGAAGAGCCGCGTCGGTGCGACCGGCCGAAGTGGACGGACGTGCGGCGACCTCGTCGAGACCTGGTCAGGACGTCGTGATCGGCTGGGGGTTCTGGTCGTCGCCGCCACCGTCCTCGTGTGCGGCCTTGCAGGCCTTGATCGCGGTGTCCAGCTTCACGTCGTCGACCACGAGCAGCGCGATACAGGCGTCGAGATGGCCGTCGCCGGCCGCCTTGCAGGCGACGTCGTACTTGTTGTCGTCGTTGCCGTTCTGGCCGCCGTTGTCACCGCCACCGCCGCCGTTGTCACCACCGTTGTCGCCGCCGGCAATCTGCGTGCACTTGTCCTGGTCGGCCTGCGCCGGGCTCGCGACGGTCAGCGAGATCCCGGTGAACGCCAACACGGCCGCCGCACCAGCGGCCAAACCACGAAAGGTACGGGACATTACACGGCTCCTTTCCGGAGGGTATGGGCTCACGCGAGTAGCCTCACGCGCCATTCCCCACACCGCTCACGCGCACAGTTCCCACTATCGGGAGTGCGCGCCACCCGGAAGTGGCACTCCCCGCCCACCTCCTCAGGTCCCGGTGACAGTCCGAACACGACAGAGCCGGTGATGCCGAGCGTCAACGCGACGTTCTCAGGCGGCGCGGCGGTCGGTGACGGGGCGGCGGCGCAGGTTCGGCGTCAGCAGTGCCGGTGGCTGGTAGGCCTGGTCGAGCGCGCCGACGTCCGTGCCCGGGGGGACGATCTCGTCGATGCGGTCGAGGATGTCGTCGGTGAGGGCGACGTCGACGCCGGCCAGCAGGTCGTCCAGCTGGTCCTCGGTGCGGGCGCCGAGCAGGGCGCTGGTCACCCCGGGATGGGCGATGGTGAACGCCATGGCGAGGTGGGTCAGCGGCAGGCCCGCCTCCTCGGCGACCGGGACGAGCCGCTCGACGACCTCGAGGCGGCGCTCGTCGTGGAGGTGGTCGACGAAACGCGCACGGCGCAGGTCGTTCCGCTCGCCCCTGCGCACGCGGCCGGTGAGCATGCCCTGCCCGAGCGGCCCCCACACCAGGGTGCCCAGCCCGTACCGCTGCGCGACGGGCAGCACCTCGCGTTCGATCCCGCGGTTGAGGATCGAGTAGGCCGGCTGCTCGGTCCGGAACCGCACCAGGCCGCGCCGTTCGGCGACCCACTGGGCCTCGACGATGTCGGAGGCCGGCAGCCCGGAGGTGCCGATGGCCCGGACCTTGCCGCTGTGGACCAGGTCGGAGAGCGCCGACAGGGTCTCCTCGATGTCGGTGGCCGGGTCGGGGCGGTGGATCTGGTAGAGGTCGAGGTGGTCGGTGCCCAGCCGGCGCAGCGAGTTCTCGACCGCGGTCGTGATCCACCGCCGGGACGCGCCCTGCTGGTTGGGGTCGTCCCCCATCGGGCGGCTGACCTTGGTCGCGAGCACGACGTTCGCGCGCCGTCCCTTCAGTGCCCGGCCGACGATCTCCTCGGAGTCGGCGTAGGCGTCGGCGGTGTCGACGAAGTTGATGCCCGCGTCGAGCGCCTTGTGCAGGACGCGGATCGAGTCGGCGGGGTCGGGGTTGCCGATGGACGTGGCGAACATCAGCGTGCCCAGCGCGTACGGGCTGACCTTGATGCCCGTCCGGCCGAGGGTGCGGTACCGCATGGCGGTCTCCTGCCGTATCGTGAACCGGAAAGCTTTTCCGCAACCATACGGAAAGGCTTTCCGGTTACGCAAGTGGAGTGGAGGACGGCCGTGACCGAGACCTCGGCCGCGCGCCGGCGGCGCGCGGACGCACGACGCAACCTCGAGTCCCTGCTCGAGGCGGCGAAGGCCGTCTTCGCCACGTCCGGGGTGGACGCACCGGCGAAGGAGATCACCGACCGGGCGGGTGTCGGGGTGGGAACGCTCTACCGGCACTTCCCGCAGCGCTCGGACCTG
Organism: Actinophytocola sp.; assembly: GCF_045807065.1. Taxonomy (GTDB): domain Bacteria; phylum Actinomycetota; class Actinomycetes; order Mycobacteriales; family Pseudonocardiaceae; genus Actinophytocola. The sequence goes on from NZ_JBJMIE010000646.1 coordinate 26,095, forward strand.
GTCATCGCGGTGCTGGAGCGCGAGATCGACGCCTGCGCCGACGCGGGCCCGCAGCTGCGCGCCACCCACCCGCCCACGGCGGCGCTGGTGACGTGGATCCGGCGTTACACCGAGCTCGTCGCGACCAAGGCGGGCCTCGCGTCGGCCCTCCAGTCGGCGGGCGAGGCGCACCAGGCGCTGCGCGAACACTTCTACCAGCGCATGGGGCCCGTGCTCGAGACGATGATCGCGGCCGCGGCCGCGGCGGGCGGGGTCCGCGCCGACATCGACGCCAAGGACGTCCTGCACGCGGTGGCCCTGCTGAGCCAGCCGGTGCCCGGCGAGGAACCCGGCTACGGCCGGCACCTGGTCGACATCTTCATCGACGGGCTGCGCCCCTGACGCCCGCCGTGGGACGGCACCGCGCTCGCCACCGGTCGCCGCGCGGGTGGCGGGTCACCATGTCCCCCAGCTCGTTCTCGACGGTCTCGACCGGAATGGCCCGCACCACGAGCGGTACCTCACCGGGTCGGGCCCCGGCCGGCTGGCCGGGCCCCCGCTCGTCCTTGCCGAGTTCGACGATCGCCACTCGCGACGCCGATGGCGCCCGAACAACCGGACAGCCTCACATCCGTCCTAGGGTGGACGGTGTCCGTGCTCCTGGGCGGGCGCCGGCCCCGCAGTGGCGACTGTTCCTCGGACGGAAGGACCTTCGGGTTGTCACCCACCACCAGCCTGGCTCCGAGCACGGCCGAGGTAACCCCGGAGGAACCGCCGGCGGCCGGCGACGGGCGCCGGTTCGACTGGTTGCGGCGGCACCGGCGGTGGTGTTTCGCGCTGGTCGTGGTCGTGTTGCTCGCCGAGATGGCGTTCGCGATGGTCACGACGGCCGTGGAGCAGACGCCGACCATCGACGAGCCGGTCTACGTCGGCACGGCGGTGGTCTACCTGCGGCAGCACGACCTGCGGTACAACCCGGAGCATCCGCCGCTGGGCAAGCTGATCATGGCGACCGGGCTGGCCTTCGCCGACGTACGGCTCGACCCAGCGTTCGCCGGTGACCAGTCACAGCTCGGCCGGCACGTGCTGTACGAGTCGGGCAACGACCCGGGACGGGTGATGTTGCTGGCGCGGCTGCCGATGATCGTGCTGACGCTGCTGTTCGGGCTGGTCGTCTTCGCGTTCGCGTGCGATCTGGTCGGACCCGTGGGCGGGATGGTGGCACTCGCCCTGTACGCGTTCTCGCCGGACGTGATCGCGCACGGGTCGCTGGCCACGCTCGACGTGCCGGTCGCCGGGTTCCTGCTGACGTCGGTCTGGCTGCTGTGGCGGGCCCGGCGCCGCCCCGTCCTGTACCTCCCCCTCGCGGGGCTCGCCCTCGGCGCGGCCCTCGCCACGAAGATGAGCGCCCTGGCCGCGGTTCCGGTGTTGCTGCTGCTGGTCGCGCTGTCCGTCTGGCACGCCCGCCGCGCACGCGATCCCGACCCGCGCAGGACCGCCGGGCTCGTCGTGGCGGCGGCGGCCGCGGTGGTGCTGATCGCGGTCGCGGTGGTGTGGGCCTCCTACCTGGCCGTGGATCCGCGGCTGCGCTTCGAGACGCCACCGGGCCTGCCGGCCGTCCACGGACTGCGCGCGCTCGTCGACTGGCTGCCGTTCCCCCGGCCGTACCGGGACGGGATGCGCGTCCAGTTCGGCTTCGAGGACCAGGTGTGGGGCGGCTTCCTGTTCGGCCGGCAGTACCTCGGTTCGCTGTGGTACTACGTGCCGGCCGCGCTGCTGGTGAAGACGCCGCTGGGCGCGCTGGCGCTCGGGCTGGCCGGCACCGTCACACTGCTGGCGGTCCCCCGGCTGCGCCTGCCGGCGCTGTACGTGCTCGTCCCCACGGCCGTGCTGCTGGTCTCGGCCATGAACAGCGAGCGCGACCTCGGCGCCCGGTACGCGATCTTCGTACCCATGTTCCTGGCGGTCGCGGCGGCCGGGGTGGTCGCGCTACGGCCGCGGTGGGCGCACGTCGCCGCGGCGGTCCTGGTCACCTACGCCGCGGTCAGCGCGCTGAGCACGTTCCCGTACTACCTGCCGTACTCCAACGAGGCCTTCGGCGGCCCGGCGAGGACCCACCTGCGCCTGCACGACTCGAACGTCGACTGGGGCCAGGATCTGGGCCGGCTGTCGGACCGCCTGAGGCAGCGTTACCCGCGTGAGCGGGTCTGGCTCGTCTACAAGGGCAGCGGCGTGCCGTCCTACTACGGCATCAACGCCGCCGACCCCCTCGCCGTGCCGCCGGCCCGGGTGCGCGGGCTGCTCATCGTGTCGGACTCCGCCGTCGCCAGGGCCGACGACCGCCTGGCAGCGCTGATCGACGGCAGCACACCCATCGACGAGGTCGGTCACTCCATCACGATCTACCTCCGGCCGTGACCCGCGGCGTCCGCAGGGTCAGGATTCGGCGCATGACCGGGTCACGGTCGAGGCCGGTGCGGCGGCGAGTTCCTTCGCACGGTGGACCACGGCGTCCAGCATGGCCGCGGTCAGCACGCCCGTGTTGGTGTTCTGCCGGCTCGGGTGATAGCTGCCCAGCAGCACCAGACCGGCAGGGGTCACCTGCTCCGCACCGTGTGCGAACCGCGGCAGCGGGCGCGCTCCCGCCCACCGCGCCACCGCCCGCCAGGCGAACGCGCCGAGGCACAGCACGACGCGCAGCGCGGGCAGGGCGTCGACCTCCGCGGCCAGGAACGGCAGGCAGGCGTCCCGTTCCGCGGCGGTCGGCCGGTTGCCCGGCGGGGCGCACCGCACCACCGACCCGAACCACACCCCCGCCAACCGCAGCCCGTCGTCGCGGCGCTCGGAGACCGGCTGGTCGGCCAACCCGGCGCGGTGCAGGGCGGCCACGAGCCAGCTCGCCGTCGAGTTGCCGGTGAACGCCCGGCCGGTCCGGTTGCCGCCGTGCGCGGCGGTGGCCAGACCGGCCACGTAGATCCGCGCGTCGGGGTCGCCGAACCCCGGCACCGGCCGCGACCAGTACTCCTCGCCGGCGAACCGCGCTGGCCGCTGCTCGGCGCAGGCCTCGCGCCACCACACCAGGCGGGGACAGGCCCGGCACGCCACGATCCGGTTCCGCACCTCGAGCATCGACTCCACCCCCTGACTCTCCCGCAGACCCCCGACAGCGCCGCCGCCGCCCCGACCGCCGGCGAGCGAGCGGGTCACCTGGCGGTACGCCCCAGCCGCAGCGCCGAGAGGAGGAAGAAGACGCCGCCGAGCGTGGCGTAGGCGGCCAGTGTCGTCAGCGAAGCACCGTCCTTCGCGGCCTGAACGATGAACGACGCCCCGGCCACCACGGAGACGGTGCCGCTGACGATCATCGGCCACTGACCGCCCAGACCGCGCCGGCCGGCACCGACGAGGAGCTGGACGAGGCCCGACACGATGGCCCAGCTCCCCCACACACGCAGGACAGCCGGGATCCCGGACGACGCGGCGATGGCGAGGCCGGCGGCGGCGAGCAGGCTGACCGCGATGTTCACGTACAGCCCCGGCACCGGCCTGGTCGCCTTCGACGAGCGGGCGTCGACGACCGCGGCGACGGCATCGAACACGGGGTAGAGCACCAGCAGCGTGCCGCTGACGGCGCCGAGTCCCGACGCGGTCGCGAACAGCAGTCCGGCCCAGACGACGGCGAACGCGAACCGGACGAAGTACAACCGGCGCAGGGAAAGCCCGGCGCCGACGGCCCGATCGGTGATGGTGCTCATCCGGTCTCCTTCGGATGGCTGACGGTGCAGCCGAGTAGATAGAACGTTCGGTCCTGTGGATCGAACACTGGCACGAGCCTCGCACTACGTCAAGACCGAACGTTCTATCTGCTACGGTGGCGCCAGTGGAGGGGAGCGAAACGGTGTCCGAAGCACGATCCCGGCTGCTCGCCACGGCGAGCCGGCTGTTCTACGCCGAGGGACTGCACTCGGTCGGCGTCGACCGGATCATCTCCGAGGCGTCCGTGACCCGCGCGACCCTGTACCGCCACTTCCCCGGCAAGGACGACCTCGTGGTCGCCTACCTGCGCGCCGCCGACGACGCGATCCGCGCGCAGGTGGGAGCCGCCCGCGCCGCCGGGGGCGCCCCGGCCGAGGTGGTCCGGGCGGTCGCCGCGTCGATCGCCGACGGCATCCGCTCGCCCGGGTTCCGGGGATGTGCCTTCCTGAACGCCGCGGCGGAGTACCCCGACCCCGCGCACCCGGTGCACCAGGCCGTCCTCGCCCACCGGCAGTGGTTCCTGAGCACCGTCACCGAACTGCTGGCGCGGACCGGGGAGACGGCACCCGAACCCGCGGCGAGGCACTTCGTCATGCTGCGGGACGGCGCGATGGCGGCGGGCTGCCTCACCGACCCCGTACCGGTCTGCGAGACGTTCCTCCTCGGTGTCGAGGGGATCCTGCGGTACCGGGACGCGAACCCCTGACGGCTCACCCCCCGACGACCCGGCGCGCGGACGTGCCGGGTCGTCGGGCCGGGCTCAGGGCCGGTTGCCCGTGGGGATGGTGATGAGGGTGGCCGTCGGTGAGGTGCCCTTGTCGAGGAACAGCATCGCCAGCGCGCGGATGAACTGGTCGAACATGTAGAACCCGACGGGCATGATCGGCAGCAGCCCCTCCCGGAACGCGATGTAGGCGGGCCACCCGGTGCGGACCAGGGCCGCCGCCGCGTAGTCGCGTGGCAGCTGGAGCCAGTCGCCGATCGCGTCGCTGAGCACGTAGCGCACGAACTCGTTGAGGAACCCGCGCGTGACGCCCAGGTCGATCTGCGCGGTCAGGCCGAGCAGGTCCTCGGCCAGTTCCCTGCCCTCCCGCGTCGGGGCGAGGATCGGGGTGAGCACCTGCGCCGACTGCGCGTCCGCGGCGGCCCAGGTCTGGGGGATGAACTCGTCGCGCACGCCGAGCAGGTGGATGGCGACCTGCCACGAGTGCAGGAAGGCATCCTCCTCCGCGGCCGTCATCGGGACGTGCCACTCGCGCAGCTTCCGGTGCACGAAGGTGCCGAGGCTGTGGAAGGTGACCAGGATGTCGCCGTTGCTGATCGGGATCTGCTCGTCCGGGACCGCCTGCTGCCAGTGCGGCGACCGCGGCAGCAGGTGGCGCACTGCCGCGTGCACGAGGCGCGTCTTGTTGGACGTGACCAGGAACTGGCCCGCGGGGTCGAAGGCGTTCAGCTCGCTGAGGTCGTAGCCGAAGGTGAACGTCTTGGCCGCGCGGTCCTGCATGTCGGCACCGCCCGCCGACCAGTAGACCGACGCGGCCTCCCGCGGGATCACCGTGCTCATGATGCCGCTGCCGAGGCCGTAGAGCATGAACAGGTAGGTGTCCTTGCGCCGGTTGAAGTCGGCGGCCAGGCGCAGCTTGGCGCGGTCGGCCCAGGACGGCAGCGTGGTGACCCGCCGCAGGTAGGCGGCGAGGTCGGCCGGCAGGCCGCTGGGCAGCGGGTCGCCGTTGTTCACCCACGACCGCAGGGCCGTGTTGACCGCCGGCACCTGGCCGTTGTCGAAGAGGCCCGCCACCAGGCGGTCGACCTCGTCGTCCCAGACCCACCACGGGTCGCTCCCCGCGGCGGCGCCGGCCGCCGAGCCCGCCGACGCCCAGGCCGGGGCAGCGCCCGCCACGCCGACCAGGCCCAGCGCAACACCGAGCGAAAGGACGTTCCTCCTGCTGAGATTGCTCATTTACTTACCTGGCTTCCTTGGTAGGCATAGGCACCGCTTGTGCAGGGTGTCGCGGTAGCAAACCAGCCACGATCTCAGACGCATCAGAATGAGATTCTTCATTAACATATCGAAGCGGATCGGCCGTCGGCAAGGGAATCCCCACCTGAATCGGTCCCTACGCCGACGGGAGCGCGCATGACCATGGACGCAGGCGAGCGCCGCTGCGCGAGAAGGAAGATGTAAACCGGCAGTCACGCGGGGGCGAGTCGCGTCGGTCTGGTTCGTCCCGTGGTTGACTGGCACGCATGGCCCTGTCCCCGCGTACGTCCGCCCGGGTGCCGCGGTGACCGCCGAAGCGGCCGCGGCCGTCCGGCCGCGCAACCGCAGGCAGCTCATCGTCGAGGCGGCCGGTCGGGCGTTCAGCGAGCACGGCTACCACGCGGCGTCCATGGAGGAGATCGCCGCCAGCGTGGGCATCACCGCGGCGGCCCTGTACCGGCACTTCCCGAACAAGTACGCGTTGTTCGCCGAGTGCGCGAACGTCCTGGTGGACCGGCTCGTCGCCGTGCTCGACGAGGTGCCCGCCGAAGCGGCCCTGGTGGACGTGCTCGCCGCCGTCACGCGGGTCACCGTCGCCCACCGGGCGGCGGGCGGCCTGTACCGGTGGGAGTCCCGTTACCTCAACCGCGAGGACCGCCAGGTGCTCCGGGCGAAGTTCGCGCACGTCGTCGGGCGGGTGACCGACGTGGTGCGGCGCGAGCACCCGCTGCCCGACGAGCACCTGCGTGCCGCGGCGGCACTCGGCGTGATCGGGTCCATCACCATGCACCGCACCTCGATCGCGCAGCGCCGGGTCGAGGAGGTGCTGCTGGCGGCCGCCACGCGCGTGGTGGCGACCGACCCGACGGCGGCCACCGGGAGCGCACGCTCCGTCGAGCTACCCACCCAGCCCGTGCCCCGCACCCGGCGCTCGGAGATCCTCGCGGCCGCCATCCCGCTGTTCGAGAAGGACGGGTTCACCACCGTCACGAACGGCCGGATCGCCGAGGCCGTCGGGCTCGTGCCGTCCGCGATCTACCGCTACTTCCCCGGCAAGGCCGACATCCTCGCGGCGGCCTGCCTGCAGGCCGCGGGACTCCTGGCGCAGGCGGTGGCACAGAACCTCCTCGGGGTGGTCGACCCGCACGACGCCGTGGTCGCACTGGCGGCGACCTACGTGGCCTACAGCTTCGAGCACACCGCGCTCACCAACGTCGCGAACGCGGAGCTCGCCGGTCTGCCGGCCACCCTGCGGCGCCCCCTGGTCGTCGCGCAGCGCGAGCACATCGCGGTGTGGGAGCGGCAACTGCGGTCGGCGCGTCCGGAACTCGACTCGCGCCAGGCCCGGGTACTGGTGCACGCCGGGTTCGGCGTGGTGGTCGAGGCCGGCCGCGGACTGCGGTGGCGGGACAGCCCGGACAACCGCGACGCCGTCGTCGCCTTGCTCGTGGGTGCCCTGGGTCTCTGACACTCCGCAGGGCATGCGGCCGGCGGACCGCGATCAGGGCGCGGACACGCCGACACGCTGGAGGTAGGGCTCGACGCTCGAGACGTCACGGGTGACGGTCGCGACGTAGCCGTCGGGGCGGACGAGCACCCACTGGCCCGGCTCGAGGCCGTAGGTGTCCCGGACGTGGTCGCCGGTGTCCCGAATGTCGCCACCGACCAGGTGGACGTGCAGGCCGGCGCGTGCCGTCGGCGCCGACCCGGGGTCGGCCTCGTAGCCGAGCAGGGTCCAGTGTGGCCCCTGGAACAGGGTGAACAGCCGGGTGGGCGGGCCACCGGCACCGGTGACGGGCGCGTCCGGGGCGCGGTCGCCGGCCAGCACGCCCTTGTCGCGGTCCGGGTCGGCCAGCGCCAGGGACGAGCGGGAGTAGCCGAGGTCGAGCTGGCTGCTCTCCCGGCCACGGGACATGCGCCGCCGGTCCTCGCGCAGGAGCCGGGTGGACAGGTTGAGGACCTCCTCGGCGACCGGCCTGCGCTCCTGCTCGTAGGTGGCCAGCAGCGACTCGTCGGCGCCGCCGAGTACGGCGGCGAGCTTCCACCCGAGGTTGTAGGCGTCCTGCAGGCTGGTGTTCAGGCCCTGCCCACCGGTCGGCGGGTGCACGTGCGCCGCGTCCCCGGCCAGGAACACCCGGCCCCGCCGGTAGGTGTCGGCGATCCGCGCGTTCATGGCGAACGCCGACGCCCACGACACGGACCGGACGGTCACGTCGTCGCGGCCGGTGCGCTCGCGGAGCAACGCGGTGAGCCCGGCCGCGGAGAGGTCGACGTCCACGTCGAACGGGACCGGCGCCTGGAGCTGGAACATCTCCGTGCCGCGGAGCGGGCACAGCGACACCTGCGCGGACGTGTTCTCGCCCCACCGGTGCCAGAACGCCGCGGAGACCCCCTCGGCGTACACGTCGGCCACGATCGCCCGCACGCCGAGGGTCCTGCCCTCGAACCCGATCCCGAGGCTCTTGCGGACGAAGCTCGCCCCGCCGTCCGTGCCGACCAGGTACGCCGCGCGCACGATCCGCTCGCCGCCCGGTGTCGCGAGCCGTGCGGTCACCCCGTCGCCGTCGGCCTCGAAGCCCACCAGCTCGTGGCGGTAGCGCGGGGCCTGCCCCAGCTCGGCAAGCCGGTCACGCAGGACGCGTTCGGTGCGGAACTGCGGCACCATCAAGGGAATCTGGTACGGCTCGGCCGTCGTCGCCGGGGACAGCTCCCCGACCGGGCTGTCCACCGGCCCGTTGTCCGTGTAGGCCCGCTGCGGCGGGTACTCGCCCCCGGCCGCGACGACTCGGTCGATCACCCCGAGGTCCTCGAACACCTCCTGGCTCCTGGGCTGGATCCCCTTGCCCCGCGACCCGATGAACGGGTGCGGCGCCTTGTCGACCAGCACGAGCGGCACTCCCCTGCGCGCCAGGTCGATCCCCGACGTCAGCCCGGCCGCTCCGGCCCCGCTGATGAGCACCCCGGTCTCCACGACATCCACCATGACTCGTCTCCCTCCAATAATATGTGCGACTTGCACATGTTATGGAGCGAGAACTCCCGCTGTCAACGCATGCTTCTGCTCATCGTGACTCCTTATGCGTGCTTGCTACACCTATCTCACGGCCGGCGGCGGACGAGTGGACGGTCGTGCGGACGCCTACTTCCAGCGGAAGTGCACGAAGATCCGGCCGAAGTTGTCCGAGTCCTTCTCCACCCGGTGGTAGATCGCCTTGATCTCCTTGCGGTCGAGGAAGCGCAGCACCCGCTTCTTCAACGCGCCGGAGCCCTTGCCCGGGATGATCTCCACCAACGGCGCCTTCTTGGCGACCGCCTCGTCGATGATCGCCTGTAGGGCGCGGTCGATCTCCGCGCCGCGGTTGTAGATGTCGTGCAGATCGAGCTTCAGCTTCACACCCGCCATGGTGCACCTCGACGGCGCGAACGCCTGCTCATCCGCCGCCGCCTCGGGTGATGTCGCCGAGCACGTCGAGTGACAGGGAGTTGAAAGGGCGGTGAAAGACATCCTCGTTACGTTCCCCCGGGTATCCACAGGGAGGGAACTTCGAGTGTCATATCCACAGCAGGGCGGCTACGGCGCGCCACCACCGGGGTATCCGCCACCCGGGGGTGGTTACGGTCCGTACCCGCCGCCGCGGCGGCGGAGCACCGGCGCGATCGTCGGCTTCGTCGGTGTCGTGGTCGTCGCGGTCGTCGCGGTCGTCCTTGCCGTCGTCCTCACGGGGGGTGACGACGGCAAGGCGACCGCGGGCGGCACCGGGTCCGTTCACACGTCTGGGGCCGCCCTGCCCGGCGGCTCCAACGGCGGCTCCCAGCACGGCGGCACCGACTCCAGCGGCTCGAACGACGGCGGCTCCGACGAGGGCTCGGACGGTGGCTCCGACGGTGGCGACGGCGGCACGGGCGATGGCGGCCCGAGCCCCGAGGCCATGGCGGACGAGGTCGTCCGCGTGGTCGAGCAGCACGACACCGAGACGATCCGGCGTTACGCCTGCACCGAGCAGGAGGCCGCCGACCTCTACAGCGAGCTGTCGCGCTACGACGGCATCCAGCTCTCGGCGACGGTGAACGACGTCCAGAAGTCCGGCGACACCGCGCAGGCCAGCATCACGATGTCCGCGGGTGGCCACAGCGAGGACTTCACCGTCGAGATGGCGAAGAACGACGGGGGGCTCTGGTGCGTCACCGGCATCTGAGCCAGGCGCCGCACCACGGGGGATGGCACGGATGATGTCCGGCTGCGCCGAGGCCATGCCGACCTCAGTTCGACGGCCTCGGCGTGCCGATCATGCTTCCGTGACCGCGATGACCAGGACCGGGACGGGGTCCACGGGGGGTGCTGTCCCGGTCCTGGCAGCGTCAGCTGACGGCTCGCCCGTTCGTCTGGGCGGCGGCGGTCTCCGCCAGTGCGACCTGGAGTGCCTTCGCCTTGGGGGTGTCGGCCTCGCCCATCCGGGTGAGGATGTCGAGGGCTTCCGCCCAGGACGCCCGGGCACCCGCGATGTCGCCCTTGCCGCGGCGCGCGTGGCCGAGGCCGGCGTGCATGGCGGATTCCTGCCTGCGACCGCGGGAAAGCGGTTCACCGGCCAGTGCCTTGGTGAAGAACTCGATGGCCTCGTCGTACTCCTGGCGGTCGAGGTGCACGTCACCGATCTGGCCCAGGACCACCCTCTCGTCGCCGCGGTTGCAGGCAAGGGCCTCGTACGCGGTGCCCAGCGCCTCGTCGAGGCGGCCGTCCTCCCGCAGGGCGTCGGTGATGTTGCCGAGAATCGTCGCCTCGCCGTAGGAACCGGTCAGTTCGCGGCTCGTCGTCAAGGCCTCGGTCAGGGCGGCGATCGCCTCGTCGAAGCGTTCCTCCTCCTTCAGCAGGTTGCCCATGTTGTTCAACGTCGCCACCCGCACGCGGTGCGCCCCGTTCGCCGCGCTGATCTCGATGCTGCGCCGGAAGCACGCGAGCGCCTCGTCGGGCCGGCGGGCCACTCGGTAGGCGGTGGCCAGGAGGTTGAGCGCGGCGCTGCGCGCGGCCGGCTCGTCCAGGTGTTCACTGGCGGTCACCCCGACCTCGGCGAGGACAACGGCGTCGTCCTTCGCGCCGAGGGACTCCAGCGGCCGCCACAGCGCCCACGCCAGGCCGAACGCGAGGTCCCACCAGTCGTACGCGGCGGCGAGCCGAGCGGCCCCGACGAGGGCAGGGCGCTCTTCCTCGAACCACCGCATCGCCTCGGTGGAGTCGGCGAACAGCAGCGGCGCCACGTCCGGTTCCGGGTCGACCAGCGGTATCGGGCTCTTGCGCTCCGGGTCGCACCGGTTGTCCACGTTCGTACCGCTCTGCAGGCACCAGCTGACGAACCGGCGCAGCGCCGGTCGCGCCGACCCGTCGTCGAGCTCGATCGCGTAGTCGCGCAGCAGGTCGTGCAGCTCGAAACGGCCCGGCCGGCGTTCCTCGAGCAGGTTCGCCGAGACCAGCGCGGTCAGCAGCGACCTGGTCTGCCTCGGCGGCCTACCCGCCAGCGCCGTCGCGGCCGCGACGCCGATGTCGGTGCCCGGGACGACGCCCAGCAACCGGAAGAGCTCGGCCGCGTCGGGCGCGAGGTCGCGGTAGGACGCGTCGAAGATGGACCGCAGGTCGTCGTCGCCGAGGTCGAACCCGCCGAGCGAGTGCTCGGCCAGCTCGTCGGCGAACTCCCGCAACGGCACCTCCGGGTAGCGGGCGATGCGTTCCGCGCTGATCCGGATCGTCAGCGGCAGTCCACCGCACCGCCGGATCACGTCGGCCGCCGCGTTCGGCTCGACGGCGACCCGACCCGCGCCCGCGATGCCCTCCAGCAACGCGAGGCCGCCCGCCGTGCCGAGCCCGTCGAGCCGCAGCGACCGCGCGCCGTCCATGGTGAGACCGCGCAGGCGGTTCCGCCCGGTGATCAACACGAACGCGGAGCTGCCGGGCAGCAGCGGGCGCACCTGCTCGGCATCGTGGGCGTTGTCGAGCACCAGCAGGATCCGGCGGCCGGCGAGCTCGGTGCGGAACAAGGCCGTGCGGGCGTCGATGTCCGCCGGTAGCCGTTCCGGGGGCATCCCGAGCGAGAGCAGGAGCGTGCCCAGCGCGGACCGCGGCTCGACCGGACCCTGCGGGCTGTGGCCACGCAGGTTGAGGTACAGCTGCCCGTCGGGGAAGTGCTCCCGCACCCGGTGCGCCCAGTGGATCGCCAGCGCGGTCTTCCCGATCCCGGCCATGCCGTCGATCGCGACGATGGTCACGGCGTCGGGCGGCTCGGCCAGCAGCCGGTCCAGCTCCGCCAGCTCCTCGACGCGCCCCTGGAAGCGGGTGACGTCCGGTGGCAGCTGCGCCGGCACGCGGAACGGCCGGTCCCGTCCGGCATTGAGCACCTCCTGGTGCGCCTGCTTCAACACCGGTCCCGGCTCGACGCCCAACTGGTCGGCCAGGAGCTCGACGACCTGGTCGTACGCCTTCGCGGCGTCGGCCTGGCGGCCGGCGCGGTGCAGCGTCAGCAGCAGGGTCGACCAGATCTGCTCGTTGAACGGGTCGGTCCTGGTCAGCTCACGCAGCCCGCTGATCGCGTCGTCGGTCCGGCCGACCGCCAGGCTGGCGTCGACCCACTGGTGGAGGAGATCGGCGCGCCACACGAGCAGCGGCGCGACCTCCTCGGCGTGCATCACCTCGGAGTCGACGTCGCGCAGGGGAACGTCGCGCCACAGCGCCACGGCCGCACCGAGGTCACGGGCCGCCGCCACCGGATCGCCCGCGTCGGCCGCCGCCCGGCCCGCGTCGGCCAGCTGCCGGACCCGCAGCAGGTCGAGCTCCTCGGGACCGACGTCGATGCGGTAGCCGGCCGAGGTGGTCTGCAGGCACGACGGGTCGCCGAGCACGCGCCGCAGCCGCGCGACGCGGGTATGCAGCGCCGCCCGGCCACCCGCCGGGTTCGGGGGCGCCCCGTCCCAGACCCAGTCGATCAACGTGTGCACCGGCACCTCGCGGTTCGCGCGCAGCAGCAGGCCGGCGAGCAGTGCACGCTGCTGGCGGCTCCGCACCACGACCTCGGTACCGTCCGACAACACCGTCAGCGGCCCCAGAACCTCGAACTGGAGACCCATGGGGCGATCATAGAGCCGGTGGGCGCGCGATCCGGATGGGTAGACCATGCCGGTGGGCGTGTGCGATCGTCGGTGGTGGTGTTGATCGCGATCGCGCGGGGAGGACGGATGGCAGGCGAGGTGACCACGCCGAGCGCCCAGGAGGTCGAGGAGCTGGTCCAGGGGCTCTACACCGACGGCATCGTCGCGCGGCGCGGGGCGTTCTCGACGGAGTGGGTCGACCGGCTCGGCGAGGACATCATGACGATCTTCCGGGAGTCGCTGGAGCTGCCCGGGACCGCGGTGGGGCGCGGCCCCAACCGCTACTACGTCGAGATCCACCCCGAGCGGCTGCGCGGGTTCCTCGACCTGGTCACCCACCCCTGGGTCACGGCCGTGTGCGAGGGAGTGCTCGGCGCGGACTACCAGATCGTGGAGGTGGGCTTCGACGTGCCGCTGCCCGGCGCGGTGAACCAGCCGTGGCACCGCGACTTCCCGGCGCCGCCCGAGACCACCCGGGACCGCCGGCTCACCTCACTGGCGTTCAACCTGACCACGGTGGACGTCACCCCGGAGATGGGGCCCTTCGAGATCGCGCCGGGCACCCAGTGGGACGACAGCCCGGAGTTCGAGCACGGCATGTTCCCGCCGCGCGACCACTGGCCGCGGTACGAGGAGCTCGGCCGGCGCAGGCTCACCCGCCGCGGCGACATCTCCGCCCGCAGCGCGCTCACCATCCACCGCGGCACGGCCAACCGCTCGGACACCCCGCGCCCGACGCTCGTCCTGGGCGTCGACGCCCCCGGCGCCGGCAACGACGAACGGCACGACCTCCAGGTCACCCGCGCCTACCACGCCCAGCTGCCGGAGTCGCTGCTCGCGCACCTGCCGTGCCGCGTCGTGGACGAGCTGGAACCGGTCGAGCAGAAGCACACCATCGAGGGACTCGTCATGGGGGCACCCTGACGAGCGCCTGGCTCACGGGCCGCGCCGGCACAGCCCCGGCGCGGCCAGCCGGGTCGGTGGACCGGCGTCAGCGCTTGCGGCGGAACTTCTCCACGGCCTGGCAAGCGCGCTCACGGTTGCGCGGATCCTTCGCCATCTCTCCCGCCTTGGTGGTCATCTGCCGACCACGCGGGCTACGCATGAAGTTCTTGATCCGGTTGAACAGACCGGCCATCACGGTCTCCCTTCCTCGCTTCTCGTCGGATCAGACATACCCACCGATCACGACCTCAACCGGACACCCTCGGTGGCCTCGCGGTGGGCCGGCGCGAAGACCGGTCCGTGCAGCCACCCGGCGGGGTTGGGGACAACCCCGGGTTGCTCCGGTGCGTCCTGTGGTTCGTAGCCGACACCGGGGGTCGCCATGCCGGGCTGGAACCGCCGCTGGACCGCGCTGTCCGCCGGTGCCGGGCTCCTGCTCGCGGGCACCGCGGCCGTCCTGCTGGTCACCGACGCGAAGCCGGAGCTCGACGAGACCCTCCTGCGGGAGGTCGGGCCCGTCGTGCACGCCGCCCTCCCGACGGACCGGGAGCTCACCTGGCCAGGCCCGCTGAAGGGCCGCTGGTTCTGCGCCGAACGCTGGGTGGAGACCCGTCACATCGACGGTGCCGTGCGAGTAGGACTGATCGCGAACTGCTCGGAGTACGCCCGGCGGGACGGTGCACTGGTCGAGTCGGCCGGCCTCCACAGCCCACTGGTGGTCACGCTCACGCCGGGCCGGAACGGGTGGCGAGTGCACGACGTGGACGTGCCGACCGACGGCGCCGGCCACGACGCGTCGCTGCGCCGCATGTTCACCCAGCCCGGCTACGAGGAAGTACGGCGGTCGATGGGCGAGCCGGGTCCGGATCCGGCGGTCGAAGCACGCGAAGCGTTCCGACTGCCCGTCGACGCACCGGTGCTCCCCCGCTGACGACCGCCCCCGTGTCACGTCCTGCCGAAGGGAACCGGATCGGTGTCCACGGCCAGCCTTCGTAGTGCCACAGAGCGATCCCCGTCCCGGTGTCCGTCCACCCACCAGCGGGAGCCGCCGCGTTAGTACGGAAGCGTATAGTACGGAACCGTGAGGAAAGAGCCGGCTCTGCTTGCCCTGCAACGGGCCACGCACGCGACGCTGCACCGGCTCTCGCTGGTCCTGGCCGACCTCGCGCTGACCGCGTCGGAGATCAACGCGCTGGGCAACCTCGGTGACGGGCAGGCCAGGACCACCTCGCAGTTGGGGGCGGCCGTCGGTGCGCGACCGACCACGCTCACCGGCGTGCTCGACCGCCTGGAGAGCCGGGGATACATCACACGCACGGCCAGCCCGACCGACCGGCGGGCAACCGTGATCACGGCGACCACCGCGGGCCGGCGGGTCGCGAGGCGCATCCGCAAGGCCATGACCGAACTCGAACGGCGGGCCGTGGCCGGTCTACCACCCGAGTCGGTCGAGGCCTTTCACACCGTGCTCACCGCACTGACCGAGGAGCCGTCATGACCGCCTTCCAGCGGCTGCTGACCGAGGTGACCGCCGCCACCGGCCGGTTCGGCCACCGCGAACACGTCCACCTCACCTGGCTGGCCGTCCGCCGCTACGGCCTGCCCGCGGCGATCTCGGCGGTCAGCACCGGAATCCAACAGACCGCCCGCTACGCGGGCGCACCACAGAAGTACAACGCGACGGTCAGCAGAGCCTGGGTGGAACTCGTCGCACACCACACCCACCACGACGGCGCGGTCGACTTCGACACCTTCACCACGCGCAACCCGGCGCTGCTGGACAAGCGACTGCTCACACGGTTCTACCACCCCGCCACGCTCGCCACGGCCCAGGCCCGCACCGGCTGGACACCACCCGACCGCGCGCCCTTCCCCTGGCAAGCCACGACCTGAACCGGGCACGCCAGCACCGTGGCGGCGGGCAGGGTCACCAGTGGCGGTTGCGACATCCGACGTGCGGCGCAGAAAGCACCTGCCTCAGCACCGCTCGGCGACGACACCGTAGATGTCGGCACCGCCGCGCGGCCAACGAATTCTCGCTTCCCACAGCCCTGCGGAGCGGGCGGTGGATTGTACGATCACTGCTCATGACGGCGCGACGCTTCACCGCCACGGTCGGCACCAGCGGGCGCGACCGCGTGTTCGTGCCAGTTCCGTTCGACCCCGACCAGGTCTGGGGCGTCAAACCTCGGCACCACATCACGGGCACCGTCAACGGACTGCGCATCCGCGGCGTCATCGAGGTTCTCGGCGCCGACCGCGGCATCGTCCTCGGTCCCGCGTGGCGGCGCGACAACGGCGTGTCGTCCGGTGACCGCGTCGAGGTGGTCCTGTCCCCGGAAGGCCCGCAGCGCGGCGACCTCGCCGAGGACATCGCGGCCGCACTCGACGCCAACCCGGCCGCTGCCGCGTTCTTCGACTCGTTGGCCCAGTTCTACCGCCGCGCCTACCTCCGCTGGATCGACGGCACCAAGCGCCACCCGGAACAACGCGCGGCACGCATCAGCGAGATGATCGACCTCCTGGCCGCGGGAACCAAGCAGCGCCCCAAGCCGTAGCTCCATCCGGGCGCGCGGTCAGCCGTCGTCGCGGCACAGGCGGAACGGCGGCTCGAAGAGCACCGGACATCGTCCTGTGACTGGTGAGTTCGGGCCGTCCGACCAAGTTCTTGGGACGTGCCGCGGGAAACAGGGCTGTGACCAGCGGACTCAAGCGCCGGCAATGCGGGGCCAAAGCGGGGGCTGACATGCTGCGCCCGAGTTGCCGGAGGGCGGGCAGCCGGCGTGGAAGGACAGAAAGAAACAACAGTGCCTGCCGGCCGAGTTCGGGGTCCGGCCGCCGATCGGCATCGTCGGCGGGGTGCTGGGCCGGTGAGGGTGAACGGACGCGCACCAGGAGGATGACCATGACGGTCCGGCATACCGGAGCACCGTTCTCCGGAGTTCAGAAGCTGTTCGTGTGTCTCGCGGCTGTGCTGATGACCCTGGGGTTGGCGGGGACGGCCGGCGCGGCCGGCGCCGTGGTCAGCTCGTACAACTTCGAGGGTGTCGACAGCATGGCGTTCGACCCCTACACCGACGCCGAAGGGGGACAGCTCCACCTGTTGTCGGGAAGTCCGTACACGCCGACGGTCAACAAGCAGACCGCCGTGGACGGCTCCCAGTCGATGTGTGTCGGTGTCGGTGTCGCCGGCGACCACGACGTCCATTCGGATCGCGGTGAGGTTCAGATCCTCGGCAGGGGCGGCTCCAACATCAAGGTCGGCAACGAGTACTGGTACTCGCTCAACGTCCGGCCGGATCCCGGCCTCAAACCCAACCCCGTGGATCCGGCTCGTGGTACCCGCGTGACCGATGTGGTCTTCCAGATCCACAACACCACCGACCCGGCGCTCGACGGTCCGCCGATGACGCTGTGGTCGGACGGCCTGGCGTGGGGGTTCAGCGTCCGCGGATCGGCCGACCCGGCGACGGGCTACAACGACGACCGCCAGAGCATCCCCCTCGGGCCGGTGCACCTCGGCGCGTGGACGAACTTCATCCTCGACGTGAAGTTCAACACCGACGGCACGGGCTGGTTGCGCATCTGGGAGAACGGCACCCTCATGTTCGACAAGCAGGTGTCCAACACCTATCCCGACGCTACCCCCACCTCACACAGCACCTCGAACGGCGCGTTCACCAAGTTCGGCGTCTACGCCTGGTGGCTGCTCTACCCCACCATCCAGCAGGCCGCGTTGGCGCAGGGAAACACCTCCCGGGACTACTGCCACGACCGCATCCGGGTCGCCGACAACACCGGTTCCTGCCCGGCATTGGCACCGGCGACCGTCCACTGTGACGCCGTTCCGCCGACGTTCGGCTACGAGTGGAACGGCAGCACGCCCATCAACCCCGGCCCGCCGGACACCCACACGGCGCCGCAGTACTACCCGGTCCGCGGCGTCACTGCGACCGGCTGGATCGACGGGTACCCACCGGAGGATGCCGTCGACGGCAACGCGTCGACCTACTGGAGCAGCGATGAGGACGGCGCCTACCTGCAACTCGATCTCGGTGCGGTCACCAGCATCTCGAAGGTCCTCATCGGTTGG
The DNA here is from genome assembly GCF_045807065.1 of Actinophytocola sp. Classification (GTDB taxonomy): domain Bacteria; phylum Actinomycetota; class Actinomycetes; order Mycobacteriales; family Pseudonocardiaceae; genus Actinophytocola. The sequence continues at coordinate 43,977 of NZ_JBJMIE010000646.1, forward strand.
CTGCACGGTGACACCCGGCAGCAGACGTTCCGGATCCTCCTCGGTGGAGGCGCCGAGTCCTGCGACACCCACACGATGACCTCATCGGGCACCACCAACGGGCTGGAGGCCTACAACCTGCCCTGCACCGCGCGATACGTCCGCGTCTACGGCTATGGCAACACCCAGAACGCGTACAACAGCATCACCGAGATCAAGGTTGCCAGCTAACCCGTCCTCACCGGACGGACTCCTGCTTGCCCTGCCGGGTAAGGAAAGAGGCACCGCATGAAAAGGCGACTGTTCAACGCCGCTGTCGCGCTCACCGCGGCCGTCGCGCTCACCACGAGCGTGAGCCCAGCCCAGGCGACCCCGTCCACGGCCGGTTCACCGAGTGTCGCGACCAGAACCACCACCGACATCGCGACCATCCTCGCCGCGGTCAAAAAAGCCTACGACGTGTACAAGTCATTCGCTCAGGGCGGCACCTCCGGCCAGGACGCGACCACCCTGATCCTCAACGCCATCCAAAGCGCCCAGACCGCGATCATCAGCCACATCGACGCGATCGCCACCGCCGAGGCCCGTGCCTGCGCGCGGAGCGCGGTGGTCGACTTCCCCAACTTCGAGGCGTTGACCACGGACAACCGGCAGGCCTTCGCCCTGGCGGCGACATCGTGCACAACCCGGATCGAGAGCCTGCTGGGCACCGTCACCGACCTCGGCGCCGTCGACCAGCTCGGGTTCTCGCTCAACGCCGTCGGCCCCATCGCACTGATCACCCGCAGCCGCACCGGCCTGACCAACCCCAGCTTCGTGCCCGTGCTCGTCTCCGCCAACCAGACGGTCGTCACCAGGCTCGCCCCGGCATGCCATCCGCACACGGACCTCGAAGGCGCCACGGAGTGGATCTGCCTGGCGTACAACGGTGATCGTGCCGCCGACTCCCCGCTGATCAACTCGCAGAACGCGGCGATGCAGCGCACGAGCTGGCCCGTGGCCAAGTCCGTCCTACCCCAGCTGGCGAGTTTGTAGCCCGGCTACCGACACCCGAGCAGGAGCCGCACCGCCAGCGGCTTCTGCTCGGGTGACATGGATTTTAGGCCGGGGCGACAGACCGTCACGAGTCCAGCTGTTCCCGCTGGCTGGGTGCCTGGAAGCCGGTGAGGTCGGGGGTGGCGTCCGTGGTCAGCGCGAGCTGGTTCGCCGCGAAGCCGGCCTCTCGTGCCCACAGTGAGATGGTGTGCCGGCCCGGCGTGAGCCTCAGCGCGGCCGCGCTGAGCGACGTCGAGCCGTACCAGGTCTCGGCAGCGGTTTCCGAGGTTCCCTTGGACGAGTGGTACCGCCACTGGCCGTCGACGGCCACGTGGTAGGAGTCGGCGTCCGGGTTCGGGTTGCTGGAGTTGACGAACAGGTAGTACGTCCCGCCGGTGGCGATGTCGACGGTGAACTCCAGCCGTGGCGGCGCTCCCGCCGCCGCGCTGCCGTTGACGTGGTCCGCGGGTCCCGCGGCGAGCAGGGCCTGGGCCTGCGCGGCGGTGTTCGCCAGCCAGTTCGCCTTCGCGCCGCTGTTCGCCACCGGAACGGCCTGGACACCGTTGCGTACCAACGCCCAGGTGTGCGTGCCGTCGTTGCCGGCGACCAGGTTGGCGTACTCGCTGCGCTCCAGCGCGTCCGACGGGTCGATCACGACCGAGCCGGCACGCTCCTGGTACGCGCCCAGCCGTGGGCCACCGGCCTTCGCCACCGTCGCGGTGAGCAGGGCCATACCGCCGGGGGTCGTGATCGTGATCTCCGCGACGCCGACCCGGTTGCCGGTGATCGTCGGCACCCCGTTGTGGAGCACGGCCGAGACGGCGGTCTCGTTGTCCGACGTCACCGTCACCGCGCCGTCGACACCGTCGACACCGCGGGTCGCCCCGACCGGCACGGTGACCGCGGGCAGCACCCGGAAGTTCGCGACCTCCGGCGGCAGCGGTGCGACGCTGGCCTGCCGCGCCCGGGCGATGTCGTTCGGGCTCTCCGCCGGACCGACGAGGCCGTCGCCGGCGGCGCCGGGGCGCGTCTCGACGACGATCCGGTCGAAGGCGATGGCCGCGTCCGACCGGTACACCACGAGGTCGTGCCAGCCGGGCTTCGCGACGTCGACCGTGAACGTCAGCGGCTCGATCTGGCGCATGGCGTTGTTCCCCCATGCGTTGCCGCAGCTGGTGGTCGAGCAGCCCGCCAGCAGCACCGGGGCGTTCCCGTCGAGGCCGATCGCCGTCTGCGCGGTCCGCGGGGTGCCGTCGTCCTCGCGTCCCTCGTTCAGGGTCGGGACCCGGTAGTAGGTTCCGGTGAACGTGCCGGTGGAGGAGAAGTAGACGCGGTACTTCAGCTTCGCGGTGGACGCGAAGTCGGCGTCGACGCGGGCCGCGGTCTCCGGGAAGGCCTTCATGGCGTCGTCGCGCTGCGCGAGGCCCTCGACCGGACGCCACCGGCTCCCGTCCGCGCCGGGCACGTTCTCGGCGAAGTGTTCGGCCTCGACGGCGACATAGCCGTTCGCCTCGACATGCCCGCCGGGTCCCATCACGGCGGTCTCCGCGTCCCTCGGGATCGCCCTGTCCGCGGTCACCGCGAACGCCGCCACCGGGTCTCCTGCCCGCACGCCGCCGGGCCCGTGGTAGACCCGGACGGTGCCGGTCGCGCTCGCCTTCAGCCGCGCCCAGTCGACGGAGACGGTGACGCGGTGTTCGGTGGCGGTGGTGCCCGAGGTGTCCGAGAGGGTGAGCCACGGGACGTCCGCCTGTGCGGCCCACTGCTCCGCGTGGGCGTTCCTGGTGAACACGTCGAAGAAGCGCGCGTCGTCGGGGGCCGCCGAGGAGAACCGCAGCGTGCCGCTGCCCGGCACCTGCTGGCCTTCCGCATTCGCACCGATGCCGTCGGCCGGGGTCGCGGCGGCGTACCGGTTGTCGGTGAGCATCACCACGCCCTGGTTGCCGCCGGACGGGTGGCTGTAGCCGATCACCCTGTCCCACTTGCCGCCGCTGCGCGTGTTCCAGTACGCCTCGTCGGACCTGATGCGCTCGCGGGCCCGTTTCGACAGCAACGCGTAGATCGCCGCGCTGCCGTAGCGGCCCTGCGCGGCGTACAGCTGGTTCTTCCAGTAGTAGCCGAGCTGCTCGGCCATGTTCCGGTACGAGCGGACCCGGTGGGTGATCTGCTGGTAGAACGCGGACCGGTAGCTGCCGTCCAGGCCGGCCTCGACGCCCTCCAGGATGTGCACCAGTTCGTTGGCCTCGTTGACGTACCGCTGGAGCTCGTCGCCGTCCGACGTCGGGCTGAACGGGTAGGAGCGTTCGCCGGGGAACACCCCGGAGTCGGCGCTCGCGTCGCTCGACGCGCCCCAGAACTCGGCACGCTTCGTGCTTTCCAGCCGGGAGAACCGGTCGAGCGCGTCCACCACGACCTCCGCCTGCCGCCCGCCGAGCCCGAAGTCGCGTGTCACCTGGTGGGTCAGGAACCTGTCGGTGTCGGAGTTGTCGTGACCGTCGACGTCCCAGGCCAGCTTGGCGAACAGCTCGGTCTTCATCTCACCGGGCTTGATGTCGCCGACGTTGAGGATCCAGAACCGGCCGGCGCCGGAGTGCCACGCCCGGTGCAACTGCTCGACCGTCAGGGCCGTCGGCGTGGAGTTGAGCCAGAGGTAGCTCTTCGGGGAGCCCCAGTACGAGATGTGGTAGTACAGGCCGTTCCCGCCCGGCCTGGCGGCTTCGGTCGCCGTCGGCACCTGGCGCACGTAGCCGACGTTGTCGTCCGACCACATGACGGTCACGTCGGGCGGGATGTGCGCCTTCAACCCGTTGTTGTAGAGGTCGCCCATCTCCTTGTAGGGGATGAAGACCTGCGGTACGGCGTCGGCGCTGCCGTAGACCTCCGCGATGAGAGCGCGCTGCTCGACGAGCACGTCGCTGACCATCGCCAGCACGTCGGCGAAACCGTAGGGGTTGCCCGGCGTGAAGTTGGGGGCGTCGTCGTGCACGCCCCGGAGGCCGAGCGGGACGACGCTCTCGAACCGCGCGTTGGCCACCAGGCGCTCGCGCCAGTACTCGATGATCGCGGGCTTGTTGACCGAGTAGTCGAACGCGTCGCGGTAGTCGTCGCCCTTGATGTCGAGTGCGTCCTTGTTGCGCTCGTAGAACGGCTGCCACTCCTCGACGTTGCTGCGCAGCATCGGTTCCGCGTGCGAGGAGGACATGATCACGCCGTACGCGGCGGCCTCCCGCGCGTTGACCGGCGTCACCGTGTCGTACATCCCCGTGTCGGTGGCCGCGTTGAACGACGTGGTGCCCTCGTGCATCGCGGGCCACAGGGTGTTCAGCCCGAGGCGGAGCAACAGCTCGTAGACGTGCCGGTAGTAGTTGACGTCGGGCGTGCCCCTGTCGGTGGGGAACTTGGCCTTCGCCCAGTCGATGGTGCGTTCCTCGTCGTTGATGAAGATCCCCCGGTACTTCACGTCCGGGCCGTCGTCGACGTGGGCCGCGCCGGGCACCACGATCTGGTTGCGTTGCCGGACGGGGACGTCGCTGAACCAGTACCAGGGCGACACCCCGAGCCGCTCGGAGATCGAGTAGGTCCCGTAGATCGCGCCGCGCGGATCGCTGCCCGCGACCACGAGAGCTCGGCCGACCCCCGGCACGGGGTTGTCGACGGCCTTGACCGCGTACGCCTCCCACGCACCGGTGATCTTCGCGGCCTCGTCGAACCGGCCCGCCGCGATGATCCCGTCGACCAGCTCGCTCTGCCCGATCACACCGACGATGATCGCGGTCCGCGCGCCGCGCGCCTCGGTCAGCAGGGCGGGGACCCTGCGGGGATCGGCGCCGGCCAGGCGGTCCTCCTCCGCAGCCTCGTCGTCGGCGAACAAGCCCTGCACCGCGTGGGCGTCGATCGCACCGGTGACCATGGCGACGTCCTGGCGCAGGTCCTGAACCGCGCGCCGCACCTGCCGGTAGTCGCGGTCGTCGTGATCGCGGTGGTAGGACCCGTCGATGAGGATGGGCGTGGTCGCGGCGCCGTCGTAGATCGTGAAGCCGTCATCCGCCGCCGACGCCGGCGGAGCGGTCGTCAGGAGGGCGCCGTGCAACGCACAGGCGATCAGAGCCGCGACCGCGCGACGTGGGCCGCCGCGGGTTCGGACGGGCGTCCGCTGCCGCATCCCGTTCTCCTTCCGGCCGCCCGTGTGCGAGATACCCGTGCTATTGCAGGAGTAGCGCCGACACGCGGGTGTCAGGGTTGCCGCCGTAGCTGACGACCGCGCCCACCTCCGACGGCATCGAACGGATGCTCATCCCGGCGAAGCCGCGTTCGGTGACGAACCAGCCCCACGTGGTCAGCCACGGCCGGTCGTCACCCGGCACCACGTCGGGGGTGGGGCGCACCCGTTCCTGGACGACGAACGGTTTTCCCCTGACGTCGTCGAGGAGCTGGCGCCACTCGGCGTCGTCGTGCAGCCAGCCGGGGTGGATGCCGGTGCCCGAGAACTCGCCGGCTGCCTTGAGGATCAGGTTCTCCCGGTTCGCGCGTACCTGGTCGAGCTCCGTGCGGTGCAGCGACCGCGTCCACGGCAGCAGCCGGTCGACCAGCTCCCGCTCGCCGTGCTCGAGCTCGTCACGGTGCCCGGACAGCAGCGCGAGGGTGTTCTTGTTGCCGTACAGGTAACTGCTCAGCGGCGTGAAGACCTCCGTGCGGTGGGCTCTGGCCAACTCTCCGGTCCTGCCAACGGCTTGCCGCGGTGCGAAGAACCTGACGGCGACGTCGACGCGGGTGCCGGCGAGGTAGGCGTGGCCGTTGCGCTCGACCACGTCCTCCAGTTCCCCCAGCAGGACGTCGACGCCGAGCCGGGCGCAGCTCTGTACGAGAGCGGCGAACCGGTCGGCGAACCGGGTCAGCATGCCGCCCGCTTCGAGGAACGCGATCGTGCGGTCGCGGCCGACCGCGTCGAGGAGCTCCGCCACCGGGTGCACGTAGGTCAGGTCGTGCTCGTCGGCGAACGGCTTGAAGTCCGGCACCTCCAGGATCGCGTGGGCGAGGTCGCCGAGGGCGCGGCCGCCGAGCTGGCTGCCGGAGTTGAACTCCAGCAACCGGAACTGCTCGCCAACGCGGTAGATGTCCGCGCGGCCGTGGAAGGGCGGCCGCTCGGCGCTCATCAGCGCGGCCTCCGCGGGCGGGATGCCCAGCGCCGCCGCGTAACGGGTGAGGCTGCCGCCGAAAAGCCTGGCGGGCAAGGAGACCAGGAGGTCGAAGAACGCCTTCAGGTCGGCGGAGACCCGGTCGGCGGTGCCGCGGTCCAGGAAGAACGGGCGGGGGACGAGCCGGTCACCGTAGAGGGCCTCGACGTCCGGCGGCAGGTCCAACCGGTCCATCACGCCGTGCACGCTCTCGTCCCTCAGGTACGCCTCGGTGACGGTCACCGGCCCATGATGGCACCGGTCCCCCGGCCCGCGCGTCGGCCGAATGCGTTGTTCCACACGCACAAGCGGCTCATCACGCATTCATCCTTGTCCGCCACGGCAGGATAACGGCATGAAAAATCCTGGGGAAAGTCTGCCCATGCGGACCGTGCCCGAACTGCTCGCCGAGAATTCCCGACATTACGGGAAAAGACTCGCTTTCGCCGACGACCGGCGCGGCGTGAGCTGGAGCGACCTGGCACATCGGACGGCCCGGCTGGCAGCCGGGTTGGCCGTCGACCGCGGGGCACGCGTGGCGTTCTGTCTGGACAACAGTGTCGAGTTGGTCGAGGGCTTTCTCGCCGCGCTGCGGGCCGCGGCGGTCGGCGTGCCGCTGAGCCCGCGTGCCACCGACGCCGAACTCGCCACCTCGATTCTCGACTGCGACCCGGACGTACTGGTCACCGACCGGCGGCACCTGCCGCAGATAGCCCGGACGACCACCCGGGCGCGGCTCGTCGTGACCGGCGACGGCCCCCTGCCGGACAACACCGAGCGCTTCGACGACCTCGCCGCCGCCGGTCCGCCGCGCGACGACCTCGGGCTCGACGAGCCGGCCTGGCTGATGTACACCTCCGGCACCACCGGCGCGCCGAAGGCGGCGGTGTTCAACCAGCGCTCCGCGCTCTGGTCACCGATCGCCTGCTACGTGCCCCTGCTGGGGCTGTCGGCGACCGACCGCCTCCTCTGGCCACTGCCGATGGCCCACACCTACGCCCACTCGGTCTGCGTGCTCGGCACCATCGTCGCCGCGGCGAGCGCGCGGATCACGTCGGTCCAGGAGCCGGCCGCCCTGGCCCGGGTGATCACCGAGTACGCGCCCACCGTCATGGCGGGCGTGCCGCTCAGCTACGAACGGCTGCTCGACACCGACCTCACCGAGGTGCCCTCACTGCGGTTGTGCATCACGGCCGGCGCCCCGTGCGACCACGAGGTGCGCCAGCGTTTCGAGCAGCGGTTCGGCGCACCGCTGCTCGACGGCTACGGCAGCACCGAGACCTGCGGCAAGATCGCCATCGAAACCCCCCACGGCCCACGAGTGCCCGGCAGCAGCGGACCACCGGCCCCCGGCATGGACGTCCGGCTGGTCGACCCCGACACCGGCCAGGACGGCGAGGAAGGCGAGATCTGGGTACGCGGCCCCAGCGTCATGCTCGGCTACCACAACCAACCACCCATCGGGCACGACGGCTGGTGGCACACCGGCGACCTCGGCCGGCTCGGCGCGCACGGCTGCCTGACCGTCATCGGCCGGGTGAGCGACCGCATCGTCAGCGGCGGCGAGAAGATCAACCCCGCCGAGGTCGAACGAGTGCTGGTCGGCCTGCCCGACGTGCTGGACGCGGCCGTGGTGGCACAACCACACCCGCTGCTCGGCCAGGTCCCGGTGGCATTCGTCGTACCCGCCAGCGGAGACGTGGACCCGGCCCGACTGCTACGCCGATGCGCCGAGGTCCTGCCGACGCACAAGGTGCCGGACGAAGTCCTGTTCACCTCGGCCATCCCACGCACCGCCGCCGGCAAGACCCGACGGGCCGTGCTGCGCGCGACCCTCGACACGCCTCCGCTCGTGCGGTTCGCCTAGCCGGCGCCCGGAACGTCCACCGGGGACGAGAACCGGCCGCGACACAACCGGGACGTGACGACGACGGCGGTCCGACACGGGCACGGCACAGTCCCGAGCATGACCTACGTTCGGCCGGCCCAGGCGGCGCGTCAGCCCGTCCAGCGCGGGGCGCACTCCCCCGCGCTGGACGGGTTGCGGGGCGTCGCGATCCTGGGGGTGCTGCTGTTCCACACCGGACACCTGCCCGGCGGGTTCCTCGGGGTGGACCTGTTCTTCGCCCTGTCCGGCTACCTCATCACCGACCTGCTGCTCCGCGAGGTCGAGGCGACCGGTGCGGTGTCGCTGGTCGCCTTCTGGGGCCGGCGGGTGCGCCGGCTGCTGCCGGCGCTGGCGACCGTGCTCGCCGGGGTGACCGTGCTGGTGTGGGCCGTGAGTCCGCCCGATGTCGTGGCGACCACGCTCGCGGACGGTCCGTGGGTGCAGCTGAACCTGGTCAACTGGCATCTGCTGGCGGAGTCGGCCGGCTACTGGGACCGGTTCGGGCAGGCCCGGGTGTTCGAGCACCTGTGGAGCATCGCGGTCGAGGAGCAGTTCTACCTGGTGTGGCCGGTGCTGCTGCTGGTCATCGCGCGGTGCGTGCGGCGGGTGGACCGCTGGGTCGCGGTGGTGGGGCTCCTGGCCTCGGTCGCCTCCCTGGTGCTGATGGTCGCGCTGGCCAGCCCGGTGGATCCGACCCGGGTCTACACCGGCACGGACACCAGGGCGTTCTCGCTGTTGCTGGGTGCCGTGGTCGCGACCAGGCCGGTGCTCGCCCTCCTGGCTCGGCTGGGCGACCGAGCGGCGGGTGCGGCGCAGGTGTCCCTGGTGGTCGGGATCGGCGTGCTGTGGTGGCTGGCGGACGGGGTGCGCCGGCCGTGGCTGTTCACCGGCGGGCTCTTCGCGCACTCGCTGGCCGCCGCGCTGCTGGTCGGGCTGTGCGTGCGGGCGCGGCACCGCGTCGTCGCCACGGTTCTCGCCTGGCGGCCGCTGCGGTGGTTGGGGCTGGTCTCCTACAGCCTCTACCTGTGGCACTGGCCGGTCGCCGTGCTGGTCCCCGCGCAGTGGGCGGGACTCCCCCGGACCTCGCTGGTGTGCGGCGTGTCGATCGGGTTGGCCGCGCTCTCGAAGTACCTGGTCGAGGATCCGGTCCGGTTCCGCGCGACGTGGGCCAGGGGCCGAACCGGCGTGCTCGCGTTCGCCGCGGTCATGGTCGGGTTGGCCGTGCTGTGGCTGGCACTGCCCGCGCCGGCACCGGTCACGGTCGACATCACCGAACTTCAGTGATTACCCGAACAGGGGGCAGGTCCGCAGCTCGTCCGCCTCCGGGGTGGGCTGGGTGAACCGGACGCGTACCCTCGTGGCCCGCGATCCGCCGGCCTGGACGTGGACGCCGAGTGCCGTGCACACGAGCTGGTCGATGCCCAGCGGGGTGAAGTCGTGCACCGTCAGCGGCACCATCAGCTGGATCACGCCGGGTTCGGTGGTCACCACGACCTGGGTGACGGCGGTCGGCGCGATCTCCGTGCGCAGTGCCGAGTCGCCGGGGCCGGTCAGCAGCAGCGAGGTCGCCTCGGCGACCGTGCCGAGCCGACCGGTTCGGCGCAGCTGCGGCTGGAGCTGGTGGTGGGCGTCGACGAGGTACAGCGTCACCCCGGGCGCGACGCCGGTCGGGGCCTCACCGCCGGCCGCCGGACCGGACGGCTCGACCCCGCAGCCCGCGAGCAGCAGGGCCAGGCCCACGGCCACCACCCACCGGCCCCGCCTCACCGGTCCTCCAGGTACCGGGGCAGTCGCAGCACGAAGCGCGCACCGCCGCCGGGGACGTTGTCCGCGGTGACGTCGCCGCCGTGCAGGCGGGCGTTCTGCCGCGCGATCGCCAGGCCGAGCCCGCTGCCGGGGGTGCGGGCGCGGGCGGTGTCGGCCTTGTAGAAACGATCGAACACGTGGGGCAGCACGTGGTCGGGCAGGCCCGGCCCGTGGTCGGTGACCTCGATGCGCACCTCGTCGGCGAGGCCCGAGACGCGCACGCGCACCGGCGGTGCGCCGTGCCGGAGTGCGTTGCCGGCCAGGTTGGCCACGATGACGTCCAGCCGGCGCCGGTCGACGCGCAGCACGACCTCGTCCGGCGCCACCAGCTCGACGCGGTCCAGCCAGCCCCGGGCACGGAGGCAGTCACGCACCGCGCCGGCCGCGTCGACCTCCTCCAGCCGCGGCCGGGCGGTGCCGGCGTCGAAGCGGGACACCTCCATCAGGTCCTCGACGAGCTGGACCAGCCGGTGGGTCTCGGTGATGGCGAGCCGCGCGGACTCCCGGGCGTCCGGCTCCATCCCGTCCGCCGTGGCCGCCAGCACCTCGACCACCGCGGTCAGCGTGCTCAGCGGGGTGCGCAGCTCGTGGGAGACGTCCGCGGCGAACCTCCTGGCGTCGGTCTGCATGCGTCGCATCGCGGCCATCGAGGTCTGCACCGACTCGGCCATCTCGTTGATGCTGGTCGTCAGCTGGGCCAGCTCGTCGGCGCCCCGTGGGGACGTGCGCGCGCCGAGGTCGCCGGCGGCCAGCCGGCGCGCGGTGTCCCGGAGCTGCCGCACCGGACGCAGCACGCTGCCCGCGGCCAGCACCGCCCGCAGCACGGCCAGCGGCAGCGCCGCCGCGGCGGTGGCCGCCGCCGACCGGGTGAGGCCGCCGATCTGCCGATCCACGTCGGTGAGGTCGTGCGCCGAGTACACCTCGATGCCGGACGGGGTGCGGGCGCCGTCCGCCGCGGTGACCATGACGGGCGTGCCGATCAGCAGCCACGGTGTCCCGTCCGCGGTGACCCGCTGCGTGATCAGCCGGTGCTGGCCGCGTACCGCGGTGCGCAGCGCGTCGGTGACCAGGTCGGTGCCGGCCGCGGAACGCAGGTCCCGGTAGGTCACCACCGCGTTGGCGCCGACGGCCGCGCGCAGCCGGTCGAGGGCCCGCTGGTCCGGCGGGTAGGTCAGCTGAGGGGCGATCGCGGCGATCTGGCCGGTGGTGGTCTCGACGAGCCGCCGCTGGGTGGAGGTGACCAGCGCCGTGCTCGCCGACCCCGCGCTCGACCAGGCCGCGGCGGCGGCCCCGAGCACGGTCACCACCACGAAGGCGACCACCAGCCGCGCACGGAGCCCGCGCGGCCACGGTCCCCTCCACCTCATACCGGTCCGAACCGGTAGCCGAACCCGCGCACGGTCTGGACGTACACCGGGTTCCGCGCGTCGGTCTCGACCTTCGCCCGCAGCCGCTGGACGCAGTTGTCGACCAGGCGGGAGTCACCGAGGTAGTCGTGCTCCCACACCTCGGTCAGCAGCTGGTCGCGGCTGAACACCCGGGCGGGGGCGCGGGAGAGGGTCAGCAGCAGCCGCAGCTCGGTCGGCGTCAGCGACACCGGTTCGCCGCGCAGCGACACGGTCAGCGCGGCGGTGTCGATCCGCAGGTCGCCGTGCAGCCGCACGCCGTCGGCCACGCCGGCGCCGCGGCGCAGGACCGCGCGGATCCGGGCGTCCAGCACCGTGGGCCGCGCCGGTTTGACCACGTAGTCGTCCGCGCCCGCCGCCAGGCCGCCGACGACGTCGAGGTCGTCGCCACGCGCGGTGAGCATGATCACCGGGACCTCGCTGGTCGCCCGGATGCGCCGGCACACCTCGACGCCGTCGAGGCCGGGCAGCATCACGTCGAGCACCACCAGCTGCGGCGTGGACGCGTGGAACTCGTCCAGTCCCCGCTCGCCGGTGTCCGCGGTGCGCACCTCGTGGCCGTGCCTGGACAGCGCCAGCTGGAGCCCGCGCCGGACCAGGGGGTCGTCCTCGATGAGCAGTATCGCCACCACGTGTCGAGTATGGACAAGGTCGTGCCGGTCCGGCGCGGGCCGGTGGTCCTCTGCGACACAACCGCGACGAAGCGGCGCACCGGCCGGGACACGGCGGCGGCACGGTCGGAGCCATGACCACGACACGATGTCTCGTCCTCGGCCTGGCCGGGCTGCTCCTGATGACCGGCGCCTGCTCGCCCTCCCCCACCGCCCAGGCGGGGACGGCCCGCGCGGGGCAGTCGAGGGTGCTCCTCCTCGGCGACTCCGTGGCGGCGGGTGAGGCACTGCCGCTGGCCGCCGCGTTCGAAGCCGGAGGCGTCGGCTTCCGGTCCATCGCCGCCGACGGCGGCGGGAACGTCGTCGGACCGTTCGCCGAGGAGAACTGGAAGGAGCTGCCGGGACGGATCACCTCGGCCGACCCCACGGTCGTCGTCTACCAGATCACCACCTACGACTGGGGCGGCCGGCCGGCGCAACAGGCCGGCTACGAGAGGCTGCTGCACACGGTGACCGGCGCCGGCGCGGACCTGGTCTTCGTGACCATGCCGCCGATCCGGCCGGACGACTTCTACCGGCCGCACATGGCCGACCTGGCCCGCACGGCCGACGTCGCCCGCGCGGTCGCGGCGAAGTCCTCGGGCAGGGCCCGCGTGCTGGACTCCGGCGAGGTCTGGGGCAGCACCTACCAGCGGACCAGGGACGGCAGGGCCGACCGCAGCGCCGACGGGATCCACACCTGCCCGCAGGGCGCCGCTCGCTTCACCAGCTGGCTGCTCACCGGGCTGGTGGCGGTGCTGCCCGGGTTCACGCCGCCGGCCGCGGGCACGTGGGCCAACACCGGCTGGTCCGCCGACGACCACTTCCGGGGCTGCTGACCATGAGCCTCCGTAGGCAGCTCCACGGGACACTGGTGACCGCCGCCGTGCTGGGCGGCCTGGTCGTGGGTACCGGCGTCAGCTCCGGTGTGGACGGTTCGCCCGCGCTCGGCCGGGCAGCCGAGGGGAACGTCGACGTCACCGCGTACGACGTCGCGGAGGACTACCAGCCGGACACCCGGACCATCCGGGGCACCACGGCGATCAGCGCCACGGCGACCGAAGCACTGGCCGGCTTCACGCTTCACCTCGGCGGGGCCGCGGGTCCGGTCGGTGGTGGTCGACCGGGCGCCGGCGCGGACGTCATCGCCGTGTCCATCGGCCACTTCACCCTCGAACGGTCGGCACGGCCCGACGGAACCCCGGTGGTCACCGCCTACGTCCCCCGGCCGAGTACCTCTGGCCCGGCACGCTGAAGCCGTAGCCCGGGTCCCTGGACCGGACCGCGCATGCCACGCCGCCCAGCTGGCGGACGCCCTGGCGGGACTCGCGTGACTCACTTGTCGAGTGCTTCGCGTTGTGCCGGGCTCAGCCGGTCTGGTCTGGTGGTGAGGGTGTACGTCGTGGGCCCGACGGCCCGCAGGGCGAGGGGATCGGCGATGGCCGGTTGACGGTGGATGGCGTCCAGGGCGGCGGTGGCGCGGTCCTGGGACCAGTCGAGCGCGGTGGCCAGTGTGTCGAGGGACAGCGGCCGGCCGGCGTGCACGAGGGCGGCGAGCACGGTCAGCGCGTCGTACACGATGGCGTCGGTGAGGGTGCTGTCGCTCATGTACTCGCTGAGCCGGGCGAAGAACTGGCCCATCTTGCCGAGCCGGGCGCCGGCGGTCGTGTCGGCGCCGAAGATCTCGATGCCCCGTTGTGCGGCGGTCGCGATCTCGCCGTGTGCGCCGGTGTCGGCTTGCCATGCCCGGAGCCAGACGTCGTCGTCGATGAGGTATCGCTCGCGGCGCCCGCCTGGATCCGGTTGGCGCACCACGAGTTCCATGGCTTCGAGGTAGCCGATGGACTTGGAGATCGACGCCGGGCTGACCTGTAGCCGGCGCACGAGGTCGGCTGCCGTCAGGCCGCCGGCGTCGGCGGTGAGCAGGCTGGCGAACACCCGGGCGGCCATCCGAGGCAGTCCGGTCGCGGCCAGCAGAGTCGCGAACTGGTCCACAAAGCCGCGCACCACCTCGGTCGGCTGCCCGTCGGTCGCCGGCTCGGCGGGCCGGGCCCGCTTGCGCCGGCGGGCACGGTGGCCGGCGGCCTGCTGGGCGTGGTCGGCCAGGTAGTCGCCGGACGCGCCGTTGCGTGCCACCTCGCGGCTGATCGTGGACGTCGGCCGGCCGAGCCGCCGGCCGATCTCGGCGTACCCGAGCCCGTCGGCCAGCCATGCCGCGATCTGCCGACGGTCCTCGGGGGTCAGTCTGCCTCCCGGCACCGCGCACCTCCTCCCTGTGCGTTCATCAACAGTACAGTGCAACGGCTGGTCGAGATAGTTGCATTCATTCACAATCCTGTTGCAATGATCTGTTGATAATTCGGGAATTTCCATTCCGCGTCGTTGACGCGGCGTGAAACGCAACGTAGCTTTTTCTCATCTGGAAAAGAGGAGGCAACAACGATGCACGTGATGGCCGTGTCGACCGTGTCGGACGACGGCAAGTTCTGGAGCGGTCTGAAGAAGGCGCAGGCCAAGCTCCCCAAGGGGGCCAGGTGGAAGGTCGCGGTCGCGAGCACGGACGGGGCCAAGGCGGTGAACATCATCACCCACGACTCCATCGATGGTGTTCGGGACTTCTTCGAGGCACACGCCGGCGCCTACGCCACGACGGAGTATTTCGAAGCGGACGCGGCGAACGCCGTCGGTCTCTCGCGATGACAATCGACGTACGGCGGATCCAGGCCCGGGTCACCGAACTCCTGGCTGAGTACGGAATTCCGAGCGCCGCGATCGGTGTGCTGCACGACGGCGAGATCGTCGAGTTCGCGGTTGGTGTCAAGAACGTGGAGACACGGGAACCCGTGACGACGGACACTGTCTACCAGTGCGGCTCCATGACCAAGACGTGGACAGCGCTGGCCTTCATGCAGCTCGTCGACGAGGGGAAGGTCGAGCTGGACGAGCCGGTGCGGACCTACCTGCCCGGATTCACGGTGGCCGATCCCGAGGCGAGCGCCAAGGCCACCCCTCGTCAGATGCTGTACCACACCAACGGTATCGAGGAAGCCTACGGCGACCCCGGCGAAGACGACGACGTCTACGAGCGCATGGTCGAGGACATCGCCGACGCACCCCAGGTCTTCCCGCTGGGCCACACCCACGGCTACAGCGCGGCGCTGGGCTACGCGATTCTCGCGCGGATCCTGGAGGTGCACGACGGCAAACGCTGGGACGACGTCATGCGGGAGCGCCTCTTCGACCCCATGGGCCTGACCAGCACGAGCAGCTGGCGCGAGCAGGTGGACGAAACCCGGGCCGCCACCGGGCACCTGGTCCGCTCCCCGGAAGAGGGCCCCGTCATCACGCCGGTGGACTACCTGCCGCGTGCCTTCGGCCCCGGCGGCAACATCACCTCGACGACCGGGGAGGTGCTCGCCATGGCGCACGTCCTGCTCAACGAAGGCACGGCGCCGAACGGACAGCGCATCGTCTCGGCCGGCAGCGTCCGGGAGATGACGCGTTCGCGGGTGCCCGTACCGGATCCGTACATGTTCGGGCCGGAATGGGCGCTCGGTCTCATCGTGTGTGACTGGCACGGCGAAACCGTCTACGCGACCGACGGCAGCACGATCGGGCAGAACGCCCGGCTCCGGATCCTGCCGGACTCGAACACCGCCATCGCGATGCTGACGAACGGCGGACCACGGGAAGGCTTCTACCGCAAGGTGTTCAACGAGGTCCTGACCGATCTCGGCACGGTCACCATCCCGGACCTGCCCACACCGGACGCGACGCTGACCCTCGACCCGGCCAGGTACGTCGGCGTCTACGAGCGCCCCGGCACACGGTACGAGGTGTCGACCGAAGGCGGAAAGCTGTACCTGACCCTGGTCCTCGACCCGATGCAGGCGGAGTTCCTCCAGAAACCGGACCGCATCAGATACGAGCTGCTCCCGGTGAGCGGGACGCATTTCCTGGTGCCGCCGGTGAATTCCGGGGAGGACACGCAGACGGTCGCGATCTACGACTTCACAGACGGGACCGCCCGGTACCTCCACACCAACTGCCGCGTGCACCCGCGATCAGGATGAACGTCTGGTGTGGACACTGTGCGACGTCTTCTCGGCGCGCCGGGGTGACGGCTACCCTGGGCGCGCCGAGAAGACGCGGCGCCCCGGTGTGACCCGCGGTCATCCGGGGGGCGTGCGATGGGCTTGTTTCTCTTGTTCGGGCTCGGGCGGCACGGACTTCGCCCGTTCCCGTTCCAGCCAGGCGGGCCACAACCGCTCGGCGACCCGCGTGCGCAGCCGGCCGCCGAGGTGCATGGCGCGCCAGGTGCCGCGGTAGCCGGGCAGCACGCCGGCGGCGATGACGATGTGACCGATGAGCACCGGCGTGATCAGATAGGTGGACCACCGGTGAACTCGGTTGAACCACACGAACTCCGGTCCACCGGACACCGCGTAGAGGCCGATGCCGCTCACGACCAGGGCCAGCAGCAACAGGATCATCACCAGGTTCATGATCCGCTGCCCCGGGTCGAAGTGACCCTCGTGGCGCTCGAAGCGGCCGGTGAA
>NZ_JBJMIE010000647.1:0-4174 GCF_045807065.1 Actinophytocola sp.
AAAACATACCCTACACCAAGAACTACAGATCTGAGACCAACGCGGCGAGCCGCAACGCGTCGAGCAGCCGTTGTTCCCGGCAGTCCCGGCCCAGCACCAGGTTCTCCCGCAAGGTGCCACTGAACAGGTGCGGCGTCTGGGGGACGTAACCAGCCCGGGGCGGCACGAAGAACGCCCCGGGGTCGCTCACCGGTTCACCGTTCCACCGGATCTCGCCGCGCTCGAGCGGCACCATGCCCAGGATGGCCTTGACGAACGTGCTCTTGCCGGCACCGACCGGGCCCGTGACGACCGTGAGCGTGCCAGGTGTGATGGTCAGGTTCGCGCCGCGCACACCGCGGTCGCTGCCGGGATACCGACAGGTCAGGTCGACCGCGCTGAGCGACACGAGCGGCTGGTGCGGTGCGCCGGGAGCCTCGGCGGGCAGCTCACGATCCAGGTAGGTCGGGCCCGACCTGGTCGCCGCGGCCATCCCGTTGGTCAGCTCGGCCAGTCTGCCCAGCGACAGGTCGGCCTGCTTCACCCGGCCGAAGAACATCCCCAGTGCGTTCACCGCGTCCGCGACGATCTGGATGTAGAACACGAACAGGGCGAGGTCCCCGACCGTGAACGTGCCGGCCCGCAGCTTGCCCGCGGCGAGCACCAGCACCAGGCCGGTGCCGAAGGCCCCGGTGCTGCGGAAGAGGAACCCCTGGAAGGACACCAGGACCTCCTCGCGGACGGCGACCCGGCGGCGGTGTTCGCCCGCCCGCACGAGCCTGTCGACCACCCGGCCCTCCGCCCGGGCGGACTTGATCGACTGGATCCCGCCGACGGCCTCGCCGACGACCGTGCTGACCTCGGCGGCGGCCTCCCGGGCCGCGAGCCGGTACCGGCCGACCGGCCCGTTGAGCGCCCGCCCGGCCAGCGTCACGACCACCACCGGCCCGATCAGCCCGACGGCGACCAGCGGGTCGACCGTCAGCATGATGACCAGCGCCGCGACCGCGGCGACCAGCCGCGACACGTTCGACGCGGACCAGATCGCGAACACGCCGACCTCGTCGCAGTCGCCGCTGACCCGGCTGACCACATCCCCCGCGGGGCGGTCCAGCGCGACAGCGGCCGGCCTGCGCAGCAGGTTGCTCAACACGTTGTCACGCAGGCCGGAACGCACCTGGTAGGTGTACGGCGGTTCGGCTCGGCTCAGGATCGCGCCGTACCACATCGACACCCGGAAAGCCTCGCTGGCGACGATGAGCGCGAGCAGTAGCCAGACCGTCGGACCGCCCGCGGCGTGCCCGCCCAGGACGTCGAAGAACGCCTGCAGCAACAGGCCGGTCGCCAGTGCCGAGGCACGCACGACGTTCCACAGCACGGTCAGCGCCAGGTAGCGCGCCGGCCGCCCGGCCAGCAGCCGGGCCAGCGGGAACCTGATCACTCGAACGCCTCCCCGGTCCTGAGCATGTCGGCGAAGACCGAGTTCCGGTCCGCGACCAGCGTTGCGCGATCTCCGTGTTCCAGCACCCGCCCGTCCCGAAGGACGAGCACCTCGTCGCAGACGCGCACGGCGGCGAGCTGGTGGGCGATCACCACCGCGGTGCGCCCGGCGAGCATCCGCGTCAGCGCCGTGTCGAACGTCTTGCGGCTCACCTGGTCGAGCCGGGAGGACGCCTCGTCGAGGACCACCAGGCCCGGGTCGGTCACCAGGATGCGGGCGAACGCGAGCAGCTGGGCCTCACCGGCGGACAGTCCCGCCTCGCCTGCCCCCAGGACAGAGGCCAGGCCCGCCGGGAGGCCGGACAGCCATGGTTCGAGGCCGACAGCGCGCAGGGCCTCCTCGACAGCGGAGTCGGGAACCTCGTCGCCGAACATCGTCACGTTGTCGCGTACCGAGGCGTGGAAGATCCGCACGTCCTGGGTCACCAGACCGACCCGCGACCGGACCGACGACACGGTCAGGTCGCGGATGTCCCGTCCGTCGAGCAGCACCCGGCCGCTGACCGGATCGGCGAACCGCACCAGCAGCCGGGCGAGCGTGCTCTTGCCACTGCCGGTCCGGCCGACCAGCGCCAGCCTGCGTCCCGGCGCCACCCGGACGTTGACCTCCCGCACCGCGAGCTCTCCCGGGCGATAACCGAACGACACGTCGTCGAGGACAACCTCGACGCCGCCGCCCGGCGTGTGCGGTCCGAGCGTGTGCGCGCCGTCCACGATCGTGCTGCGCACGGCGAAGAGCTCGTCGATCCGCCGCAACGCGCCGACCGCCTCCTCCACCTCCTGTGCCTGTGACACGAGCACCATCAGGGGCACCTGCAGCATGCCCGCGTACGCGACGAGCACATACGCGGAGCCGAGGGTCATCTGGCCGGTCGAGTACAGGATCGCGCCTGCGAGCAGGGCGAGCAGCAGGCTCAGCGACGCGAGGCCCTGCGCCGCGGCGGGCCAGCGGACACCGAGCCGGGCCGCTCGCCGGGCGGCGGTGAGCAGGCCGGCGGCCCTGAGCCAGAAGCCGTGCCGCACGTGGTGCCCGGCGCCGTTGCCACGAATGTCCTCGAGACCGCCGAGGCGTTCTTCGACATATCCGAGCAGCTCGGCGTTCGCCTGGCGTTGTGCCACCACCGCGGGGACCGCGCGGCCGAGCAGACGACGCAGGAGCAACGCCGAACCGCCCACGAAGGGGATGTAGCACAGCCCGACGCGCCAGTCCTGGATCAGCAACGCGACGCCGATGCCGAGGAGCAACAGGAGATTTGACGCGATCAGCAGGAAGAGCTGGGAGAAGAACCCCGCGAGCCTGCCGACGTCCCCGTCGACCCGGTCGATCAGCTCACCCGCCGCGCGTTCCTCGTAGAACGGCATGTCCAGGCTCAGGCAGTGCGCCGTCAGATCGGTACGCATGTCGTTGGTCGCCGACCAGGCCAGCCGCACCCCGACCGCGTCCGCGGTCAGCCACGACAACTCGGCCAGCACGGTGACCACGAGGAACGCGACCGCCAGCGCCACCACCGCCGATATCGCGGTGTCGCCGCCGACGGCGTCGATGAAACGGCGCAGCAGCTGGGGCCCGACGATCGCCAGCCCGGTCGCGGCGAGCAGCGCCACCGCGAGCAGTGCGAGCTGGGCCGTCCTCGGTCCGAGGTACCGGCGCAACGGCCGGCTCCCGGCCAGCACTTGGGGAGCTGTCAGCAAACCGGACCTCCACTGGCACTTCCGCCTACCGGGCTCGGGCCGGCGCCCTGCCCCGCCGGGTGGCACGTCACGCACGTGAGCTGGTGTGCGATGTCGTCCACGGCCTCGCCGAGCAGCCAATGACCGCCACCGACCACCTTGAGGGTGAAGTCGTCGCCGGCGTACCTCGACCAGCCCAGCGCCACTTCCGGGTCGAGCATCTCGTCCCCCGCGCCCACCACCACGGTGATCGGCAACCCGAGCACGGTGTCCTCGTCCACGTGCGCGTAGTCGGCGATCAGCTGGTAGTCGGCGCGCAGCGCCGGTTCGAGCGCCGGGCGGTGCTCCGGTTCGCCGAGCGCGGCGGGGACACCACCGTGGGTCAGGATCGCCTCCCAGAACTCCGCGGAGGGCAGACCGGTGAGGTTCGGCTGGACGGGCACCCGGTGCGGCGGCACGAAGGACACCACGACGAGCCGGGCAGGCAGGCGGGCCGCGCGCCTGCGCAGCTCGCGTACCAGTCCGTACGCCAGCAGAGCGCCTGAGCAGTAGCCGAACAGCACGTACGGGCGGGTGTCGTCCAGTGCGCCGGGCAAGGCGTCGGCGAGCTCGGCGACCAACGGGTCGAACTCGGTGCGGGCCGGCTCGGCGTACCTGGCCAGCCTGCCGGGCAGGCTCGCCGCGAACAGTTCCAGCTCGCCCGCGACCCGGCGTGCGAGCGGGGCCATCACCCCGCACCCGGTACCCGCACCCGGGATCGCCACCAACTGGACCGGTGCGGTGCGCCGTGGCGGCAGCCGGACGAACCAGTCCGTCGCTTCCGGCCTGGCCGGGGCACCTGTCGTGCCACTCAAATGGACGTTCCTAATCAGTTCTGGGAGTGTGCCATCCGGCAGACTCCTGGTTGGTAGCCACCCGGTAGGTGAGCACTCGGTGTTCCTGGACGTTGAGTCCTGACGAAAGACCGTGCCCCTGCCGGTTGGTCGAGAGAGTTGATCGCTGCTGGGATGTCGTGCCGCGCGTG
>NZ_JBJMIE010000648.1:0-2233 GCF_045807065.1 Actinophytocola sp.
GCCAAGAACACCTACGGCACCGGCAACTTCATGCTGCTCAACACCGGCGAGGAGAAGGTCGCGAGCAGGAACGGCCTGCTCACCACCGTGTGCTACAAGATCGGCGACGCGAAGCCGATCTACGCGCTCGAGGGCTCGATCGCCGTCACCGGTTCGCTGGTGCAGTGGCTGCGGGACAACCTGAAGATCATCTCCTCCGCCGCCGAGATCGAGCCGCTGGCCCGGTCCGTCGAGGACAACGGCGGGGCGTACTTCGTGCCGGCGTTCTCGGGGCTGTTCGCCCCGTACTGGCGAGCCGACGCCCGCGGTGCGCTGGTCGGGCTCACCCGGTTCGTCGACCGCGGGCACCTCGCGCGGGCGGTGCTGGAGGCCACGGCCTTCCAGACCCGCGAGGTGCTCGACGCGATGAACGCCGACTCCGGTGTCGCGCTGAAAGAGCTGAAGGTGGACGGCGGGATGGTCGCGAACGAGCTGCTCATGCAGTTCCAGGCCGACATGCTCGACGTCCCGGTGGTGCGGCCGAAGGTCGCCGAGACCACCGCGCTCGGCGCCGCCTACGCCGCCGGCCTCGCGGTCGGCTACTGGGACGGCCTGGACGACCTGCGCAAGAACTGGGCCGAGGACAAGCGGTGGACGCCGAACCTCGACGCCGCCGAGCGCGAACGCGTCTACCGGAACTGGAAGAAGGCCGTCACCAAGTCGTTCGACTGGGTCGACGCCGACGTGAGTTAGCACGACAGGGAGAGGTGTCGGGGTGTCCGCACGACTGGATCTCGCCTACCGGAGCACGGCGCTGCGTGCGCTGGACCAGACCGAGTTCGACGTGCTCGTCGTGGGCGGTGGCGTGGTGGGTGCCGGCGCCGCGCTCGACGCCGCGTCGCGTGGCCTGTCCGTCGCGCTGGTCGAGGCGCGGGACTTCGCGGCGGGCACGTCGAGCCGGTCGAGCAAGCTGGTGCACGGCGGGCTGCGGTACCTGGAGCAGCGTGACTTCGCGCTCGTGCGTGAGGCGCTCAAGGAACGCCGCCTGCTGTTGCACCGCCTCGCGCCGCACCTCGTGCGGCCGGTGCCGTTCCTGTACCCGCTGACGCACCGGGTGTGGGAGCGCGCGTACGTCGGCGCCGGCCTCGCGCTGTACGACAGCATCGGCGGCGCGCGTGCGCTGCCGATGCACCGCCACCTCTCCCGTCGCGCCGCGCTGGAACTGGCGCCGGCGCTGCGTCCGGACGCGCTCACCGGCGCGATCCGCTACTACGACGCGCAGGTGGACGACGCCCGCCTCACGATGATGCTCGCGCGGACCGCCGTGCAGCACGGGGCGACGGTGCTCACCCGCGTCGAGGCGGTCGAGGTCCTGCGGGACGGCGGCGAGCTGACCGGCGTGCGCGTGCGCGACCTGCTCTCGGGAGGCGAGCAGGTCGTGCGTGCCCGCCGGGTGATCAGCGCGGCGGGGGTGTGGACCGACGAGGTCCGTGCGCTGGCCGAGGCGAGGCCGCCGTTCCGCGTCCGCATGTCCAAGGGCGTGCACGTCCTGGTGCCGCGGTCGCGGATCGCACTCGACGTCGGGCTGATCACCCGCACCGAGAAGAGCGTGCTGTTCGTGATCCCGTGGGACAGGCACTGGATCATCGGCACCACGGACACCCCGTGGGACCACGACCCGGCCCGCCCGACCGCGACCCGCGCGGACGTCGAGTACCTCCTCGACCACGTCAACTCGGTCCTGCGGGATCCGCTGACCGCCGACGACGTGGTCGGGGTGTACGCCGGCCTGCGCCCACTGCTCGACCCCGGCGCCGAAAGCGACACGACCACGCTGTCCCGCGAGCACGCCGTGGCCGAGCCGGCCCCGGGGTTCTTCGTGGTGGCGGGCGGGAAGTACACGACCTACCGCGTGATGGCCGCGGACGTCGTCGACGCGGCGACCGCCGGCCTGGGCCGCGCGGTGGCCCCGTCCCTGACCCGGCACCTACCCATCCACGGCGCGGTCGGCTTCCGCGAACTGTGGGCCGACCGCGCCCGCCTGGCCACCGGGCTGCTTGCGGCGGAGGTGGTGGAACGGTTGCTGGGCCGCTACGGCTCGGCGGTCCACGACCTGCTCACGATGATCGCCCGCGACCCGCGACTGGCCGAACCACTGACCGCCGCACCGAAGTACCTGGCCGCGGAGGCCGTCTACGCCGCGACCCACGAGGGCGCACTGGACCTGGACGACGTCCTGTCGCGACGCACGCGC
>NZ_JBJMIE010000649.1:0-20656 GCF_045807065.1 Actinophytocola sp.
CAAAAAAACCCAACACGACGAACATCACATCAACGCCGAGATGCGAGCCGCCGTCATCCTCACCGAGCAGAGCCTGGACCAGACCGAAGCCGCGACCATGCACCTCGACGATGCGCTGCGGCACTACGACCCGGCAGGAGACCTGGGTGCGGAGACACTCAACCGGTTCGCCGACGCCCTCCGGCGAGCCGGTCGGGGTCATGACGCTCTGCGGTGGTGTCGAGCAGCTCTCGCCCAGGCTCGCCGAGCCGGTGAGCGCTACCAGATCGCGAAGGCGCGAGACGGCATCGCCCACCTGCTGTACAGCGCCGGCCATACCGACGCCGCCAAACGTCGGTGGCTTGACGCACTGGCGCTTTACGACGTGCTCGGCGTGCCGGAAGCCCAACAGGTACGCGATCGACTGGACAACCTCAGTCTCTGAGACTGGTCCACCCCGGCCTGTCCAAGGTTGTCCAAAGCAGTAACAGCTCATGGCCGACCACCTCGAACCTGTCCTTGACCGACTCAACCGGAGATCGGTCCGAGACAGGGAGAAGCAATGTCAACGATAAGGCTCCAACGGCACTTCGGTGCCATCCATCTACCTCCCCCGGGGCGCATCCTCACCGCTCTGGCGGTAGTGAGCGCCATGGTGATCGGGCTGGTGCTGGCCGGTTCCAGCCCGGCGGCTGGCCGGGCACAGGACAACATCCAGCCGGTCCAACTGCACCTGTCCAACAGCGAACGGGCCCAGTGGCAGAGCAAGATCGCCACCGCCGCAGGACGCGCCCAGGTGGTGTCCGACATGCAGGCGGCCTTCGCCGGAGTGGCGACCGTCGGGACCGGCCAGCGTCCGTCGACAGCGACTCGCGAGTCAGCTGGCGAAGTGCGGAACGTGGCCTACACCGCAAGCGTGCGGCACGACGTGGCCTGGGGAATCACCGCTGACCACTTCTGGATCATCGTGTCCTACGCCGACGTCGTCAGCGGCGCGATCTGGGCCGCGGTACGGGCCTGCCAGACCCGACTGCCGGGCTGGCTGTGCACCAACGCCGGAAACCTGTTGGTGAGCTGGGCACAAGGATGGGGCTCGGCCAGCGACCACGGCGTCTGGGCAGCCGTCTACTGGTGGCCACCACACATCACCGGTGGTCGGTGGTAATCGGCCACACAACAACGCCGGCCGTCACGTCCGTCACCGGGCCGTGACGGCCGGCGCGTTTGGCTCGGTTTCGTGTAGCGACGCCGGTCTGTTCGACGATCACCTGCTCCAGCAAGCGGTTCTCCAGCAACTCTTCCTGCGCTCCTCGGTGTCGTCGTCGGTGCGTTCGCGACCTACGCCGCCACCTCGACCGCAGAGCGCGCTCGATGGCGACGCTCTCAGGCAGTGCGTGGGATGGTCTGAGGCTCGCCGCCTGTGCCGAGGACGCACATGCGTTCAAGAAGGTCAGCGCCATCGCCGTCACGGTGGCCGCGCATCGCGCCATCCATCCGGACATCGGCGCGCTTTCTCCGAGGAGGGTTTACCGGCGCTGGCTGAGCTGGAGAAAGAGCGCACTGTGAAGTGGGAGATGGCCGTGACCGCCAAAGGGAGAAGATGACGCACTACTCTCACTCCTTTGTGAGGTCGTCACGTAATAGCCAGCTTTCGAGGCTGGCTTGCTTAACCGGTTAAGTCAACAGCTGGGTTGGCTGTCAACGAACCCGAAACCTTCAAATGGACGGTTCCGTGTCCGTCGGCTCGACTTGCTGGCGTGCGAAGTGGACAAGTGCGGCAGCGTCAAGATCTGCTGGCGCGCCGACTTGAGGTGTGTAGCCCAGGGTTCTAGCATCCCGAAGATGAGCGATTCCAGAGGTGACGTCCAGTATGACGTGTGCCTTTCCTTCGCGGGGGAGCAGCGCGGTTACGTAGAGGAAGTCGCCTCTGGTCTGCGTGCCCGTCATGTCAAGGTGTTCTACGATGGCTACGAACAGGTAAGCCTTTGGGGCAAAGACCTCGGGGAGCACCTCGATCAGATTTATCGTCAGGCAGCCAGATATTGCATCATGTTTGTGTCGGCTGACTATGCGCGTAAAGTTTGGACAACGCATGAACGCAGGAGCGCTCAGGCGCGTGCCATTGAGGAGCACTCGGAGTATGTGCTCCCGGTGAGGTTTGACGACACTGAAATACCCGGCCTTCGCCCGACTGTGGGATATTTGGATCTTCGGGTCATCCGCCCGGATCAGCTTGTCGACCTAGTGGTGCAGAAACTGGGGCAAGTGGGCTTGGTTGAAAAAACTCCCGGGTCGACCAAGGGTCCGATTGCTCCCATAGATTCCTTTCATCCAGCTAGGTTGAGACCTCGGATACCTGACGGTCAACTTACCGCGGAACGCAATGGTGAACGCGTCCTCGCAAAGGTCCCGCTTGAGGGTGGAGGGCGGCTCGCGCTGGAACTCGAACTGTCTGCCGCCAGAATACTGGGTGCCGAACTAAAGCGTTCGTTGGACGAGTGAGTCGTGAGGGGCTTGCGCTCGACGATTCCGACATCAGAATCGTTGCAAGCCGCCGGACGCGATGGGCGCGGCTCTTGACCGTGCCCTCCGCCAGCCGCAACCGGGCGGCCACCTGCGACACCGGCTGGTCCTCCAGGTACAGCAGGCGCACCAGGTCCTGGTCGGCGTCGTCCAGCCCGGCCAGCGCCGCGGCCAGGCTCACCCGGTCCACCGCCAGCTGCTCGGGATCGCCGGTGACCAGCTCGGCGGCGCGGCCCGCCGATACCCGTTGCGGTGCACCCACAACGCGGCCTGCCGCCGCGCGATCCTCCACAACCACGCGGCGGCACGCCCGTCCGGCTGGTACGACCCGGCCCCCTGCCACACGGCGACGAACGTCTCCTGGAGCACGTCCTCCACCGCGTGGGTGGCCAGCACCCGCCGCAGCCGGGCGGCCAGCCACGGCGCGTGCCGCGAGAACAACTCCCGCAGCGCACGCTCGTCGTCGCCACCCCGCGGCGCGGATCAGGCTGTCGTCATCCATCACCCCTCTATTGCGCCAGCACCCTGCCCGGTTCACCAGAGGTCACTCCTCCTCGAACGCGAGCCGAGCGGGGGCAGCTAGTGCCTGCTTGCCGGTGGAGAGATTGCCGACCACGACTCAACAGGTCACCGACGACGCGCCGAACGGGCTGGTCAAGGTGTACACGAACAGTGACGTACTCGGCGACTGTCGTCGCCGTCGATGCGAGCCTGGCGTGTCGAGTAGAGCCGGGGCGTGAAGTGAGTTAGTGCGTCGGCTGGTAGGCCAGGCTCTTTTCCTCACCTCCTAGTAAGGCCAATACTGTCGGCGCTGAACAAACCTTGTCTCGAAGCTTTTCCGACTGCGCAGCGAACCACGCTCGACCCAATCGCGCATACCGCGCAATGTCACCAGGCCCGAATCTTCGGCCTGCAACTGACGCCCGATCTGTTCAAACAGTTGCTCATCGGTCAGGTTCAAAGATCTTGAATCTCAGTCACATCGTGAATCGTACTCGACATCTGCTCTGCCGCGATCCCTTACCCGCCACGTTTCCTCGAGAGCACCGGTCCAGGTGGCAGACGTTGCATACCGACAATGGCCGCCACATCTCGGTTTCCCCTCAGCCAGCTACGTTTGTGTGTTGCTAGTCGGTGGCGGCGGGCAGGACGTCGGCGAAGTCGAGAACGTCTCCTGCGTTCTTGGCAGCTTCGGCGGCGTCCAGCAGTGTCTGCAGCCTGTTCTGCTTGCCGCCTACGCATTGGAGGAGTTCTTGTTCGTCTGCTGCCAGCACAGCGTCGGGTGTGCGGAGGTTGTCGTGGTAGAGACGGAGGTAGTCGGGTCGTCCGAGTTCGTTGCCCGCGTGGACGGCGAGTGGGACGAGGTCTGCGGGGACACCCAGTTCGAGTTGGACGGGTAGCTGTCCGGCGAGGTGGGTGAGGTCGGCGCTGGGGTGGAGGTGTTGGGCGATCTCGAGCACGGTGGTGATGACGTCGCGGGTGCGGCTGACGGTCTGGCGGATGGCGCCGGCGGCGTCGCGGGCAGGAACGTGCCTGGTGAGCAGGGCCTCGATCTGTGCTAGGGGGACGCCGCCCATCCAGAGCAGGCAGCACACGGCGCGTTTGGCGCGGATGATTGCTGTGGACCGTTCCGGTGCGGTGGCCACGGTGGTGAGCATGGTTGCGGAGATCTGGTGGCGGCGGAGCTCGTTGAAGGAGGTGGTCCGCTCGGGTTGCCATCCCCGGGCGTTGAAGGGGAGGTAGATCGCGTCGAGTTCGGCGGTGAGTTGGGCGGCGCCGATGAGGGTGGCGCGGTTGAGTTCGCCAGAGTGCAGGTTGCGCAGGACAGTGGCCACGCGGACGGCGGAGCGCACACCGAGGCTGCTTTGCGCGACCATGGTCCCGAGTTCGGTGACATGGAGGCCAGTCGTGGTGGATTCCACGAGGCCGCTGGCGAGGAGTTCGTCGAGGGCTGGGGTGATGTCGGACGGGTTGAACAGCTCGTCTTGGGTGGTGATGCGTCGCTGGTGGGCGGCGAAGCTGTTGGCGAGGAAGGTGACGACGTCCTGGTCGGAGAGGCCGTGTTGACCGGTGCGGCCTTCGGCGATGGCGATCACGCGCAGTACCACGGTCAGCAGGTCGGTGCCGCCGTCGAGCAGGCGAGAGACCAGGTCCTCGGGGGTGCCGGTGATGTAGCGGTTCCAGCGCTGCTCGGCGTGGATCGCGCCGCCGACGATCACCACGGCGCGGCCCTGGCTGGTCAGGCCGAGTCGGCCGGCGCGGCCGGCGATGTTCTTGTACTCGGCCACGGTGTAGGGCATGGTCGCGTCTCGGCCGGCGGGGTGGTCGAGTTCGCCGATCACGACCGTCTCGGCGGGCAGGTTCACGCCTTGCGCGAGGGTGGTCGTGGCCACGATGACTCGAATCTTGCTGTCGGGTGCGCGGAAGTGGTCCTCGATCACTTGTTTCTCGTCGCGGTCGAGGTCGGAGATGTGGAAGGCGACGCCGCCTTGCAGGCACTGGCGCAGTTGGCCGCTGACGACGCTCGGGTCCCCGGCGGGGAGTGCGTCGAGTGCGTCGGTCGCTGCGGGGAGGGTGAGGGCGTTGGCGAGATAGTTCGCGCACCCTCGCGCCTTGCCGCGGGTGTTGCGGAACACGATCACCTGCTGGCCGTCGGCGACCAGGCGGGTCACCAGCGGGGTGATCACGTCGCGGTTGCGTTGGGCCCACGGCTGGGCTGGCATGATCTGCTCGGTGGCCTCATTACCGTCCGGGGTGAGGTGGCGGTAGACGCCGTCCGGTCCGAGCACACCCTCCAGCAAGGGAACGGGTCGCTCGGTGCGGCGGATCACGGTCGCCTCGAGCCAGCTATCCAGCCCACCCAGATCACCCAGGACCGCAGAGAGCGCGACGACCTGAGGGGCAATACCCTCATCGTGACGCACCTTGAGCAGTGTGAGCAGCAGTTCCAACCCCGGGCCGCGCTCGCGGTCGACGATGCTCTGCACTTCGTCGATCACCACCACGGCCAGCAGCCGCAGCAGGTGGGGATTGCCGAGCGCGAGGTTGGCGAACATCTCGTAGGTCAGAACCGCGAGGTCGAACTGCCCCCGGAGCAACTCGGGTGCCTGGTCGCTGATCTCACCGGTCACCCGGATGGTGCGCACCCCGACCGGGCCGTAGGTGCGCCGGAACCGGGTGTACTGCTCGTTCACCAGCGCGCGGGTAGGCAGCAGGAATACCGACCGCCCACCGTTCTGGGTCGCCTTTAGCGCGGCCAGCTCACCGATCATCGTCTTGCCCGAAGAGGTGGGCGCGGTGACCAGCACGTTGTGCCCGTCAAGCAGGCCAGCCTCGTTGATGGTGTCCTGCTGCAGCTGATTCAGCGCCGGCACGCTCGTAGTCCACGCTTCCAGGACCGGTTCGCTGATGCCATGGGAACGCAGACTCCGCAGGTCTGCGCTGACCGGCGTGCGCGCTAAGCTGGGGAACAAGGCGGTGTAGAGCGGACCGGGCTGGAAGACCGGCCAGGTGATCTCGCCGTCCATCTGGCCCCGCAGCGTCGGCTCCTGCCGCGCTGCGGCAGTACTCGACGCACTAGCGGTCACGCTCCGCGTGACATAGGCGAGCAAGGCATAGAGCGGGAGCTCCCCTTGCCGGGCGACGTCGGTGGCACCCAGCAGAGCCTGCAACAGATGGTGGGTGAGCAGGCCATGACCGATCCGCACGTCCTCCCACGCCGGCTGGTCCGCCGTCGCGGCAGTGAGGATCAACCGGCCCGTGCCAGCAAGCCGGTCCAGTTGCGCCGCGGTGGACAACGGCACACCACCGACACCGCCCCGCGACATCGTGGTC
This sequence comes from Actinophytocola sp., assembly GCF_045807065.1. Classification (GTDB taxonomy): domain Bacteria; phylum Actinomycetota; class Actinomycetes; order Mycobacteriales; family Pseudonocardiaceae; genus Actinophytocola. The sequence continues at coordinate 6,337 of NZ_JBJMIE010000649.1, forward strand.
GCGTGCAGAACCTTCGCACCCGCACCACCGGAGAAGCAGCAATCCAACACGACCACCAACTGGCGAGCCGGAATCACACTGACCAGGTCCGTGAACTCGCTCAACGGCAAACCGGTGGACGGCAGATCTGCGGGGTCGGCGTCGTAGGTCACCAACTCGTGGGTATCGCTGCCATGCCCGGAGAACCCGATCACCACCACGTCGTCCTCGGTGCTGTCCGCCGCGAGCCGCGTCAGCTCGTCGACCAGCCGAGCCCGCGTGGCGTCCTCGTCCGCCACCACCGCTGCGGTGCCACCAAGATTGTCGGAGAACAAGGCGTGTAAGGCCTGCGCATCCCGCACCGCCGACTTCAGATGCGCGATCAAGGGCGACTGGTAGCGATTCACACCCACGAACAGCCCTCGAAACGATCCAACACTCACGATCGCCACCTCCTACCGCGAAGTGGCCCAGTCTAACTACGACGAACGGGGCAAACCCGATCGACACGCCTGACCGAATGCCGATTCCACGAACCGGACTGAGGATAGGTTTGAAAGTTTCTGATTTAGTCCACTGCTTAAGATCTATTGCCAGTCTTGCCCGCGCGTTCTGATCTCCAGTGGCTCGCTGGGCTCAGGTAGAGCAGCGTCCTGTGACATCCCAGATCGGTCTGCGCGCCCTGCAGCGCGTAGCTTGTGTTTGTGTTCGAGGAGTGCGCGGCCATACTTGACGCAGCCACAGGAAACCGCAGGGACTACGTCCTTCCCGCTCGGCCGCTGAGCGACGTGGGTGGACAAGGGCGTGTCTTCAAGGCGGTTCACAAGAGGTCTGGTATAGAAGTAGCCTTCAAGAGAAGGCGCTCGGGTACGGCCGAGGCGGTTGCTCGCATGCGCCGCGAGATTGAGGTAGGTCGTGCCCTACGGCATCGGCACATCGTTCCGGTGCTTGACTCGGACTCTGACTTCTCATGGTTTGTGATGCCTCTGGCGGAAGGCAGCGCGGACGATGAACGACGCGTGTTGTCCGACAGTGATACCGAGTTGCGGCGGTTGGTTACTCAAGTTTGTGAAGGTTTGGATGTTGCACATGGTCGTGGCTGGATACATCGAGACATAAAACCGGCTAATGTTCTGAGGTGGACTGACGATTCCTGGGCCGTCGGTGACTGGGGGCTTGGACGGAGGCCTCGGGGAAGTACTACCGCGCCGCGCCGTACACAAGTGGGGTATGCATACGGAACACCAGGGTTCGCGGCGCCAGAATTGGCCATCGATGCGCACGAGGTGTCGGCAGCCGCCGATATATACAGTATCGGCCAGGTTATAGGCTGGGCTCTGACAGGGGATGATCCGAGAGTGAATGTTCCTCTGTTGCCGGCAGGTGGGCCATGGCGAAGGATTGCGCGACGGTGCACGCCACTTGACCCGGCTGCGCGTCCGCAGTCGGTCGCAGATCTTCTGCAGTTGGTTGCCCGTGAGTTCGATGACGAGGCCGCTTCCGACGATGTAGAGAATCTACTAACTCGCGCAAAGCAGGGTGATCATGCGGCCCTAATGAGATTGTGGCACGTTGCCGTGGAGCACGCGCTCGCCGTGCACCTGGCGCACGAGCTTCGTCAGGCGTACCCCGATGGCCAGCTCTACGTCGACCTGCACGGAGCGAGTTCGGACCCGACCCGCCCCGACGATGTGCTCACCGGCTTCCTGACCGCGATGGGTTATAACAGGGCGATACCCGAGGCCATCGAGGAGCGGCAGCGCTTGTATCGAACTGTGCTGAGCGAGCGTCGGCTGCTGGTGCTGCTGGACAATGCCGCCGACGAGGCACAGGTACGGCCGCTTCTTCCAGGAGGGGCCGGTTGCGTTGTCTTTGTAACAAGCCGCCGCCCGCTGGCTGCGCTGGAGCGTGCTCACCTGGTCGCGCTCGATGTGCTGGCGCCCTCGGCAGCCAGGGCGTTGCTCGCCAGGTTTGTCGGCGCCGAGCGGGTCAGATTGGAGCCGGACGCAGCGGCGGATATCGCTCGGCTGTGCGGGCATCTGCCGCTGGCATTGTGTATCGCGGGAGGGCGGTTGGCGGCTCGTCGACACTGGCCACTGGAGCGGCTGGCTGAGCGGCTGTCCGACGAGCGTCGGCGTCTGGACGAGCTTGCAGTCGGTGACCGGGCGGTACGAGCCAGCTTCAATCTGAGCTACCGGAACCTGGATCCGGTTGAGCGGCGCGTCTTTCGGCTGCTTGGCCTGATCGAGGCGACCGACTTCCCGGCCTGGGTGGCGGCCGCATTGCTGGCCGTGACTGTGGAAGAGGCGGAGGACGCGATCGAGCGGCTGGTGGATGTACAGCTGCTAGAGCCTGGGGGCAGCGCCGAGGAGGCTCTGCCGCGGTACCGGTTCCATGACCTCATTCGCGTGTACGCATGGGAGCGGGCTGACGCCGAGGAGCCGGCACCAGATCGGCTGGTGGCGGTCAGTTCGATGGTCTACGAGTACCTGGCTATGGGCGAGCTGGCGTGGGTCATGGAACCCGGCCGATCCCTGGCGGAGTCTTCGGCCGAGGCGAACCGCTGGGCCCGACAGCACCTGGGCAGCCCGCCATCCGGCGGAGTCGACTGGTTCCACGTCGAGCTGGACGGATTTGTCGCCGCGCAGCGGCAGGCGCACCGCGCCGGGCTGTGGGAGCCGACCTGGCGCCTGGGGGCTCTGCTCGCCCCGTTCTTCGTCCGGTCCGCACATGGTGGGGATTCCGAGCTGACGAAGAACCTGGCCTTGGACGCGGCGCGCCAGGCCGGGGACCGGCGCGCTGAGGCGGACGCCCTGGCGCTGTACTCCGGCCTGTTTCTCAACCGGGCCGCCTGGGACGAGGCCGCGGACCGGTTGCGGCAGGCGCAGGACATCTACGTCGAGCTCGGTAACCGCGAAGGGGAGTTCAGTTCGCTGCTGGCGACCGGGGTGGTGCGTCGGGATCAGGGACGCTTTGCGGAAGCCGTCACGTTGCTGCGCCGCAGCCGTGCGATCGCCGAGGAGCGCGGTGACCGGCTCGGTGTCGCCGCGACTGAGTACAACCTAGGTTTCGCGCTGCGAGAGCAAGGGCTGTGGAACGATGCCCGCACGGTGTTCGAGTCTGCTCTCGCCGTCTTCCGGGAGGTCGACGACTCGGTGGCGCAGGCGCGGATCCTGTACGGGCTGGCGCTGGTGCACGCGTACGAGCAGCGGCTCGATGTAGCGTGGGAGATGTTAGTGGACGCAGAACGCCTCGCTCGCGCCTCGGTCGACAACCGATGGATCGCGATCATTTTACTCGGTCAGGGTCGCATCTGTTGCCATCAGGGGAACAGGCGCGAGGGCACTGCTACCTTCCAACACTGCTTGGCGCTGTTCCGCGAGATCGGTGACCGGACCGGTGAAGCACACGTGCTGCGTAGCCTCGGCATTGCCCTGCGCGACCAGGGTGCTCACACCGAGGGCATCGCGTGCCTGGGGCGCGCAGTGGACATCGTTACCGCACTCCAGGACTCTCGTGCCGAAGCACGTGTCCGGCACAGCCTCGGCGTGCTCCAGCAGCGCACTGGTGCCTATGACGAGGCCCTCGACCAGCTGCGGCAGAGCCTGGCTCTCTCGCTTGCTCACGACGATCGGCCATGGCAGGCGCGTACCCTCAATCGGCTCGGTCTGCTCGCAGCGGAGCGACGGGACTGGGCGGCAGCGGCCGAGCATTGGTCCGCGGCCGACGCGGCCCTGCGCGGCCTGCAGGCTGACGCGCTCGCCCATACTCTGCGCCGGACCCGGCCTGTAGGTCCGCGCGGTGCAGGAGCGTACGACGATCTGGGGGTGTGACCGATGCGACCGACCCGCTCGTACCTGATCTGTACCACTCCGCGGTCTGGCAGTTGGCTGCTCGCGGACGGGCTGCGTAGGACTGGCGTCGCGGGCCGGCCGGAGGAATACCTTCGCACCGACTGGCTGCTGCGATACCAGAATGTCGGCACTCTCCGGTATGAGCACCGCCTTCTTGGGCTCGGCCCGATTCCGCCGACCCCCGGTATCGCGGACTTCCTCTCGGCCGTGTTGGAAATTGGCACAACGGTAAACGGCGTCTTCGGTGCCAAGGTGCACCAAGACCAGTTCGCCGCAACGGTGGCTGCGGCGAACTCATCGGTGGACGGGGTGCCAGCCGGTGCTGGCACCGACGTCGAATTCATCCGAGCCTGGCTGCCCCGTCCGCGATTCGTACACTTGGCCCGTCGGGATCGTGTCCGGCAGGCACTCTCGCACTACAGGGCGCGGCGTACCGGCCGGTGGGTTCGGCACGACGACATACCGGACCAGGCGATCCCGGTTGACTTCACGGAGATCGATGCTCTGATCGGCCGCAGTGTGGCGCGAGACATCGCCTGGGAAGACTTCTTCCAGCGTCTGGGGGTCATCCCGATCCGCGTCGTGTATGAGGAACTTGCGGCCGATTACCAGAGGGTGGTCAGAGATGTGCTGTCAGCGCTCGACCTCCCAGTGCTGCCAGTACCCGTGCCCCAGCTGCGAGTTCAAGCGGATTCCTGGACGGCTGCGCAGGTGTCGGCGTACGAAGAACGCAAGGCGCGGCTTGCGTCGCCGAGCAGTGCTTCGAACGATTCCGTGTAGCGGCCCGCGACCGCCTCTGCCGAGAACCGCGCGCGGATGCGTTCAGTGAGTGGTTTTCATCTTGGTCTGGGATCCGATCAACGAGCGAGGCTGCGGTCCCTGGTGGCGTGACCGGTGCCGGACGAGTGGCCAGCGTGCGTAGCAGGTCGTCGCGGGTTTCAGTCGCCTGGGAAACCGGTGGCTGCTCCGGTACCTGTGGGGAGACAGGTGGGGTGTCGGTCACTGGACGGCCTCCGCGTGTGTCGAGGAGACAGAGCGCTCCGCCGGACCACGGCCAGCGCTGCGGGAAGGGGGGAGGTAGAGCTGGGTGAACTCGTCCGGCATCAACCCGGCGGTCTCAGCCAGCTCGTCCACGGTGTGGCCGTGCTGGAGGTGCCAGTCGACCATGGAGTCGATTGCGGTCGGAGTCTCGACTGGGAGTTCGTTGGGCTCGCGAGTGCGGTAGCCCAGGCTGGTCAACTCCACCGCGAGGGATCGGTATTGCCAGTCGCTGAGGGCACCGAGGGTGTGTGCCCGACGCAGCAACGCCCACATCGACACCTGCCACTGGGCCTTCAGTTCCAGCAGTCGCGGCACATCGACCGTGCCCTGTAACTGCGGACTGAGCTCCCGAGCGGGTAGTAGCAGCTCGGCGGCGAACGCATTGGCTTGCTTCTCCTGTTCGGGATGCGGCACCGGATGCAGCACGGCATGCCCGAGTTCGTGGGCGAGGGTGAACCGTTGACGCTCGGCCGGAGTGCCGACATTGAGCAACACCACCGGGTCTTCATTCGGTGGGCAGGTGCTCACCGCGTCCACCGGCACTACCTCAGCACCGGAATCTAACGGGACAGGCTCCACCAGCGCGCGGCACGCGACCAAGCCCCCCGCCTGCTCCAGTAAGCGCACGACCGATGGCAATGGCCCGTCAGGCACTGACCAGCTTTGACGCAGTTCTCGAGCGGCGTCTTCCGGGGTGTAGTAGTCGTCCACCGGGATGTGTGGGATCCGCTCGGACGGCCGAGGGACAACGACCGCCAGTGCACGGAGCTGGATGCGAGCCAGATTGAGCACCGCGTGGATGCGGCGCAGATCCCCAGCTGAGGCTGACTGCTTCTTACGGTGGTGAACCAAGCCGGGACCGGCGCCCACCTCCTGCTCCGACCGAAGCAACAACGACACCGGATAACGCAGCGCCCGGGCGAACAGCTCAAGCCGATCTCCGGCCACCACCAGCCGCCCGGCCTCGGCCCGACTCACATACCCCTGACTGACCTTGCTCTCTGAGCCGTCCAGCTCCTGCATCACCGCTGCCAGCTCACCCTGGGTCATCGTCCGCGACTCCCGCGCCAACACCAGCATCCGAGGCTGCGCCGTCTCCTCCAAGCCCTCACCTCCAGGCATCCTCAATAATATACCACGAAATATTCCGCATTCTAGTCGTCTGGCTGGGGTCCAGCCGAGGCGACGATGCCAGTGGGCTCTGCGCAAGCTCCGAGGCATCGGGCGGAGCACACGGGATCGCGGAGGCTGCGTGAACTTGGACACTCCGTCTCGTAGAGGAGTCGATGGCCGGGGCATACCCGAGCAGGTGACTGCAGGTACCTGATCGTGCGTGCCTCGGCTCGTACCGTGGTGTTCGGGTGTGTGATGACCAAGGTCGTAGCGGGTTCAGAGGTGCCGGTGCGCCGGCGGGCGCGGGGATCGATCAGTCGGTTGCCGAGCGGGTCGTTGCGTGTGCGTGTCTATGTCGGTGTGGATCCGGTGAGTCGGCGGCAGCGGTGGCTGTCTGAGACGGTGAAACAGGGCCCGACCGCGGCGGCGCAGGCGGAGGAGGTGTGTCGCCGGCTGGTGGAGCGGGTGCAGCGGAGCCGCTGTTTGCGGACGGACGCGACGCTCAACGAGTTGTTGGATCGGCATCTGGTGCTGCTGTGTTGCGGTGAGCACACGCGCGAGTCGTATGAGTACACGGCCGCGCGGCACATTCGTCCGTTCCTGGGTCGTCTGCGGCTGTCGGCGGTGACGCCGGAGCAGTTGGACGAGTTGTATGCAGGCTTGTTGCGGTGCCGTGAGCACTGCTCGCTTCGTGCGAAGCCAGGGCACTCGTGTCGGCCCTTGGGGTCGGCGACGGTCCGGAAGATCCACTATCTGCTGGGTTCGGCGTTCCGTCGGGCGGTGCGCTGGGGCTGGATTGATCGCAACCCCACCTACGGAGCGACTGCGCCGCCGCCGTCGCTTCCCGAGCCGTTGCCGCCGACTCCTGCGGAGGCGACTCGGATCCTGGCGGAGGCGTGGAGAGACCCGGATTTGGGGCCGTTGGTGTGGGTGGCGATGGCTACCGGTGCCCGGCGGGGCGAGTTGTGCGCGTTGCGGTGGTGTCATATCGACACCGTCGATGGTGTCATGGTGATCCGGTCGGCGATCGCGCAGGCACGGCGTGGGCTGTGGGAGAAGGACACCAAGTTCCACCAGCGTCGCCACGTTGCCCTCGATCCGATCACCTGCACCATCCTGGGCACCTACCACCAGGAACGCAGCCGGCGAGCGGCTGTGGCCGGTGTCGTGCTCTCGGATGACGGGTTTGTGTTCTCGCCACGAACCGATGCCCGGGCGTGCTGGTCACCACAAGAGCTGTCGAGGCAGTATCGGCGGTTGGTGGATCGGTTGGGTATCCGTACGTCGCTGCACACTTTCAAGGCGGCAGCGCGGGTTCGAATCCCGTTTGGGAGCACCCTCCGCCATCGAGGCGACTTGGGGGCAGGAAACCAGCAGGTAGACGCGGTTGACCGGGCCGGAGGGTGCGACCCGGCAGGAGACTGTTGCCAGCGGTCTTGAGAGGATCGTGTGGCATGGCTCGTGACAAGATCACCATTCCGTTGGATCACAGGGTTGCTCCGGTCCGGCGGGGTGCCCGAGGTTCGATCAGTCGTCTTCCGAGTGGCTCGTTGCGGGTGCGGGTCTACGCCGGCATCCATCCGGTCACCGGTCGCCAGCGCAATCTGAGTCACACCGTCCCAGACGGCCCGACCGCGTTCGCCGACGCCGAAGCGGTCTCTCGCCGCCTGGTTGACCAGGTCCGCGACTGTCGCTACCCCCGCCCCGAGGTCACCGTCACCGAGTTGCTTGACCGCCACGTCGAGCTGGTGCACGCCACCGAGGCCACCCGCCGCTCCTACCGCCACACGGTGACCAAACACCTCCACCCCCGGCTCGGACACCTCAAGCTGGCTGCGGTCACCCCCGAGGTCCTCGACCACCTGTACGGCGCGCTGCGTCGTTGCCGTGACCAATGCGCCTACCGCGACGGCCGTCAGGGCGGTCGCCAGATCGAGGATGGGCATCGGTGCCGGCCGCTGCGACCCGCCACTGTCCGCAAGATCCACTATCTGATCAGTGGCGCCTTCCGACGTGCGGTCCGTTGGGGCTGGATCGACCGCAACCCCGCCGCCGATGCCGCTCCACCTCGCGTTCCACACCCGAACCCCAGCCTCCGACGACCGCCGAGGCCACCCGCATCCTCACTGCGGCCTGGGCCGACCCGGACCTCGGGCCGCTGGTGTGGCTGGCCATGGTCACCGGGGCGCGTCGTGGTGAGTTGTGTGCGTTGCGCTGGCGTCATGTCGATCTGACCCGGCGGGTGCTGGTGATCCGGACCAGCATCGCCCGATCCGGTAGCGCGACCTACGAGAAGGACACCAAGCTGCATCAACGTCGCCACATCGCGCTGGACCCGCGGACTACGTCGATGCTCGCCGCCTACCAGCAGCAACGCCAGCACCGCGCGGCCCAGGCGGGCGTCACCGTGACCGACGAGGGTTTCGTGTTTTCCCCGCGTGCCGATGCCACCACCCATCTCGTGCCGGATGCACTCAGCCGCCAGTACCGCCATCTGGTCACTCAGTTGGGGATCGTCACCACGTTGCACAAGCTCCGGCACTACTCGGCGACCGAACTTATTGCCGCTGGCGTCGATCTGCGCACCGTCGCTGGCAGGCTCGGCCACGCCGACAACGCCGCACCACCCTGCGCTACTACGCCGCCTGGGTGAACGAGGCTGACCAACGCGCCAGCCGCGCTCTGATGAATCGCCTGCCCACACCACACACCCCGCCCGCCACCCAACTCATTCCCAGCACTCGGCCAGTGAGCCCGTGTCTACGATTGTCTGATACGTCTTCGGTCTCGACGGTCATCATGGTGGGTTGGATGGCCAGGACGCAGACTGCAGAACCTTGTAGGCCCCGCCGGCCTTCCGGCCTGGATCCCAGTACACGCGGTGAAGCCGAGCGCCGCTGCCGTACTCGTCGACTCGCGGGTGGACGCCGTGGTGAGGCTGTGGCGATCATGACCGCCTGGAGACCGCGGCGGGCCCCTGGGTTGCGCGGCGGTCTGGTATCGGTGGTTACTGATGTTGAGTGCGGGGACCAGGCGATCTGGTTGCCTGGCCCCCGCACCAAGGGGCATCAGCTGGGTCTAACGGCTGTTGGCTAGCGAAGATTCGGTTTGTAGTTGCCACCAGATATCGGTAGCGCGATCGGTGCCGATCGCGTGTCCTTGGCGCCGGATCCCTCGGGCCAGTCCGTTTCGGGTGATCTTGCCGTTCGACTCCTGCAGGTCGGCTGCGACATCGCGTGCGATTCGCAGCAATTCGACGGGGTTCTCACTCACGCCGCCAGTACTCGCCGGCCGGCGAGCGACGGCTGGTGTGGTCGTTGGCCTTCTTACGTGGGGGTCGGACCTGGTCCCCTCATGGCGTGGTGGTGCGGGCTGGCGAGGTTCGATGTCGTCGATAAGCGCTTCGCCCGGTTCGACCGTGGCCACGTCCGCGGTCCGGTCCATCGCCCGGTCTGCGGGCGAGATCGAACCGGTCTGCGGGCTGCGGTCGGGTCCAGTCTGCGGCGTGACGTCCGGTCCGGTCCAAGGAGGGACGACCGGACTGAGCGCTGCGGACCGGACCGGGGAACCGGTCCGGTCTGCGGTTCGGTCCGGGCGCGCCGGTGACGCGTCGACCGGGTCCGGTCCGCTCGCGGCTGGGGTGCGCGACAGGACGATCTTGACGACGGCGAGGAACCCCAGAGCCGGGAGGGCCGCCACGATCCACCCCCAGACCGATGGTTGCGCCTCGGCGACCTGTGCGGCCAACGACACGAGAGCGGCTGCGCAGAGCACCAGGTAGACAAAACCGGTGTGCTGACCGGTGCGTTTGCGTCGTCGAAGTTCCAGGCCGGCGGCGATCGACATCAGTTCGACCACCACGGCGTTGGCCCATCCCATCCAGGACTGCTGGCCGTACCTGACGGTGAGATCGTGGATGTGGGTGAACGACGCGCACGCGGCCGTGACCCCCATGACCAGCATGATCGTCACCTGTGCGGCGGCCTCGACGCGCGCCGCCCTGGTCTGGTCGGTCATGCCACCCCCACCAGACCACCAGTGGACTGCGGTGGCGCGACCACGGTGGTCACCACGCCGCGTTCGCCGGCGTAGCGGACGACCAACTCGTAGTCCCCGGCGTCGGAGTCCTGACCCCCGGTGCGGCGGATAGCGTCACGCAGGAGCTGGAGCAACGTCTCGGAGTTGGTTGGGTCGGCACAGGTCCGGTAGGTCCGGACACTGCGGCCGAGGTGAGTGAGTTCAAGGTCCAGTTCTTCGAGACCGGTTGTGGGGGAGTGTCGGTCCGGTCCGCTCTGGGCGCCGTGCTCAGGTTGGTCGACCGTCTCCCGGACCGGACTGTGGACTGCTCCTTGGACCGGTCTCGGGATGGGGACTTGGACCGATCTCTGGACCGGCTGCTGCAGTTCGTGAGTGACTTCAAGGTGGGAGTCGGCCGCGAAAGCTTGAGCGAGATCGTCGCGTGGTCTCACGGTTGCTCGCTTGCCGCGCGAGGCGTTTACGAGTCCCCATGATTTGAGCAACTCCACCGCTCGATGCGCAGTTCCCGCCGATACCCCATGCTCGGTCGCCAACTGCTTCTCGGAGGGGATCGGCATTCCCGCGCCGAGCTCACCGGCCGCGATCGCCTCGCGTAGGCCGGCCGCGATGACCTCGTACGGACTCACGGGACTCACCTTCGCCCACTCAGACCGGTTCGAGGCCTGTGGTCGCTGGGGCAGGCGAGGAGACAGCGCTTTCGCTGCTCGTTGGTCGGCTTCTGATACCCAGGCGGTGTAGAAGTTCAGGGTGGTAGACGCGCTGGCATGGCCGAGGCGGCCGGCTACCGTCGCGACGTCTACACCGGCGATGATCAACTCGGTGGCGGAGTAGTGGCGGAGCTTGTGCAGCGTGGTCTTGATGCCGAGCTGGTCGCGGAGCCGCCCGAACCGCTGGGTGACCGAATCGGGCCGCCACGGCGTGCTGTGGTCGGGCGCGTCGGAGAAGACGAACCCCTCGGGGTCCAGTTCAATGTCCGCCTCGGCGGCCCACGCTGCGCACCGGTCGAGGTGCTCGCGCAACACCTCGACCGATTCCGGATCCAGCGCGACACGGGTGAGCCGTCCACCCTTTGGCTCGCCGGTGTACAGCTCTGTTCCGGCTTGTTTGATCGCGAGCCAGAACTGCGCCGTGGCCATGTCGAGGTCGACATCGGCTAGGCGTAGGCCGCAGAGTTCGCCGCGGCGTTTGCCGGTGGTCATCGCGAGCCAGATGTAGGTGCCCCAGTCCAGATCGTTGCGCCACGCCTGGTTGACCAGCCTTGCCGCGTCGTCGGCGGTGGGTGGTTGTGGGTTCGGCTTAGCCGCTTCCGGCGGCTTCACGTGATCCAGGGGGTTGGTGCCCAGCCAGTCCCAGGCCACCGCACGCCCGAACGCGCCGTTGAGGATCGTGTGGATTTCCCGGATCGTCGACGCGGCCAGACCCTGGCACTGATGTGGGCGGCAGCGACGGTCGCAGCCATGCGCACCACGGGTGCGGTGGTCGATCGCGGGTCGCTTGTCGCAGTGCGTGCGGCACCTGCGTAGCTCCGCGTAGAACCGCTCGAACACCCGGGCCTGCGCCTTCTTGACCGGAGTGGCGCCCAACAGCGACCCGATGTGATTGCGCACCTTGCCGCGCCAGCCGCGCATCGTGGCCCGGTCGATGTCGACGACCTCGAAGTAGGCGTCGAGCAACTCAGCGATCGTCGCGTTGGTCCGCGGTGCCCGCTGCTCGTCGACCCGGTTCAACCAGCGGGTGAGCGCTTGCTGGGCAGCCTTGTCGATGTTCGGTGTGCCGGCCTGAATGGTTTCCCCGACGTAGATCGGCCGCTTGGTGACCGGGTCACGCCCGTTGTAGACCCGGATCCGCTTCGCTCCGCTACGGAGCGTCTCGATATTCCCTCGTTGACGCCGGTTCGGCGACATCGTGACTTCCCCCATCACTCGAATGTATGCCACGAGTGATGCCACGAAGATCATCGAACTGACTCCGGGAAGATCATCTTCCCGAGTTTGCGCTGGTCAAGCTTGCGCCCCCGGCAGGACTCGAACCTGCGACCCAGAGCTTAGAAGGCTCCTGCTCTGTCCGCTGAGCTACGAGGGCATGAGGCAGCCGTCGCTGGCGAAGGGCGATGGCTTTCCCAGTGGGTCTGATCGTTCGTGAGGGCTTGAGCGTTTCTCGTTGTGGCCAACTCGGGTCAGGTCACACCAGTTCGGCCGTCGAGCCGCGTACCTGTAGCTCCACGTCGATGGTGACCGGCTCGCCTGGTCTGGCGCCGTTCAGCATGCGTAACGCCAGCTCACCGGCCTGTCTGCCCTTGGCGACGAGGTCCTGTCGGACGGTGGTCAGCGGCGGGTCGCTCCAACTGGCGGCCGGGGTGTCATCGAAGCCCACGATCGACACCTCCGCGGGCACCGCCAGCCCCAGCTCGTTCGCGGCGCGGATGGCGCCGAGGGCGAGTTCGTCGGACATGCACAGCACCGCGGTCGGCCTCGGCTCGAGCCCGAGCAACCACCTGGCACCCTCCCTGCCCAACTCGCGCGCACTCCCCGGTGCCTCCCAGACGGGCACCTCGTCGGCGACGATACCGTGCTCTGCCAGGCCCTTCAGGTATCCGGCAATCCGGTCGAGGGACACCCGGAAGTGTGCGGTGGCGAGCCGCTGCGGCCCGATCGGGCCGCCTTGCCCGTCGGCGCTCAGTGCCAACGTCAGGATGGCGACCCGCCGGTGCCCCAGCGCGGCCACGTGCCGGGCGGCCAGCGTCGCACCACCCGCGTCGTCCACCGCCACCCGGGCCGAGCCGGGCACGTCCGGCTGGTCCACCACCACGAGCGGCAGCCCGCGCTCCCGCACCGCGTCGAGGGCCGGCGCGTCGTCCGGCAGCGAGTAGGCGACCACCACGTCCGTCTGCGCCCGCATCACGGCCCGCGCGTGCGGTCCGCCGTCGTTGGTGCCGGGCAGGAGCAGCAGCGACCGCTCCTCGTTGTCGACCGTGGCGGACAGGGCGTCGAGCATGATCGACAGCGCGGGGTCGGAGAACGCCGAGGACAGCCCGTCGCACAGCATGAACGCCACCGAGCCCGCCTGCTTGGTGGCCAGGCTCCGCGCCACCGGGTCCGGGCCCGCGTAGCCGAGCTGCTTGGCGGTCGCGATGATCCGCTCCCGCAACGCGGTCGACAGCTGGTCAGGCCGGTTGTAGGCGTTGGACACCGTGGCCCGGGAGACGCCGACGCGCTGGGCGATGGTGTCCAGCGTGGGACGACGCTCCCGGTCGTGGGTCACCGGCAAAGCCTACGACCAGGTGCGGTGGCAAGGGCATAGCCTTCTCTGAAGCGCTTCAGTAGAATGGGGTGAAACGAGGGGAAGGGGAGCACACGTGCGCTCGGGGCGACTTTCCGTGTTCATCGTCTTCGCGCTGAACGGCATCGTGATCGGCTCGTGGGCACCACGCATGCCCGCGCTGGCCGAGCAGATCGGCGCGAACCCGGGCGTGCTCGGGTTGGCCCTGCTCGGCAGCAGCATCGGCATGATCGCGATCGCCTCGGTGACCGGTCGCCTGTGCGCCCGTTTCGGGGCGCCGGTGGTCGTGGCGAGCTCCGCGCTGGCCGCCGCGGTCGTGGTGTCCGTGCTGGCGCAGGTCGCCACACCACTGCAGCTCGGCCTCGCGCTGGTGCTGCTCGGCGGGTCCGTCGGCATGCTGGACGTGTCGATGAACGTCGCCGCGGTCACGGTCATCCGCCGCACCGAGCGCCCGCTCATGCCGGTCTTCCACGCCGGCTTCAGCTTCGGCGCGCTGGCCGGTTCGATCGGGGCGGCGTTCGCCGCCGGGCACGGCATGGGGCTCGGCACGCACTTCCTGTTCGTGAGCGGCGCGACCGTGCTCATCACGCTCGGGGTGATCCGCTTCGTGCCCCGCGAGGCACCCGCGGCCGGCGAGGGCGAGCACGCCACCGCCGACCGCCGCATGCTGCGCCGCCCGGTGCTGTGGCTGCTGGGCAGCATCGCGTTGTTCTCGGCCATCGTCGAGGGCGCGAGCGGCGACTGGTCGGCCCTGTTCTCCGTCCGCGAGCGCGGCCTGTCCGAGGCGGCTGGCGCGGTCACGTTCTCCGTCTTCTGCGTGGCGATGGGCCTCGTCCGGCTGTTCGGCGAGCAGATCGAGCGCCTCCTCGGCGCCGTGAAGATCCTGGTCGGCGGCGCGCTCGTCGCCGGGCTCGGCCTGCTCATGACCGCGGTCGTGCCGGTCGCCTGGCTCGCCTACCTCGGGTTCGGGCTGGCCGGCGCGGGGCTCGCGTTCGCGTTCCCGGTCGCGCTCGACC
>NZ_JBJMIE010000650.1:0-23813 GCF_045807065.1 Actinophytocola sp.
AACAAAATCACAACAACACGAACTTCCCGACACGACACGGTCAGACCGCCACCATCCGGGTATCTCACGATCTTGGTCTAGACCCAACACCAGCGAAGATCACGCCGACACGCCGCCAGCGACTACACCAGATCCGGACCTCACCACTTCAACCTCTGTACCTGGCCGCCATCGCCGCCGAGATCAACGACCGACCCCGTAAACTCCACGACTGGCGCAAACCCAGCGAGGTATTCACCGAACTCCTCGAATCAGATGCTTCCACCACCTGAACTCGCCCAGTCGTGCCCGCCGTGAACTGTTCGCCCTGCCCGGACTATCGGGATGGTGACCATGTCGAACCGCCAGAGCCGGAAATCCTGGCTGCCGAGGCGCAGTTTCATCCGCAGGGCCTAGGTCGGATTCCCGCCGCGGACGTGGTCGATTATCGCAGGCCAGTCGAGTGGCGGCGCGGTGCCTCGCCAGGCTACGTGTTGGTCTGGGCGCACAAGGACGAGGGGACGTTCCCATACCGCTGCTACCCGGTCGTCGTCGACCGTCAGATGGGCTGTCGGCACGCCAAAGGCGTTGGCCTCCTCCACCAGTGACTTGCCATCGCCGTTCCCGGACATGTCAACCAACGTAAACTCGGGGCCGAGACGGTCCAGCAGTTCCTGCCCGTCGGGCAAGCGCACGCTGGGAGTACGGCCACCCGGCCATGTGGTCGGCACGACGTGTCTCCACCGCCAGTCCGGTGCAGGGCCGGATTCGTGCCACACCACGGGAGATCGGTCGTATCGGTAGCCGAAATGTATACCGGCGTTGTCTATCTGGTGTTCTTCTTCGGCGAGAAATCCGGCCAGTTGTGCCCGGGACGCGCCGGCTTGAACGAGACGTGGAAAACGGCCCCATACTTCGAGTAGGTTGAAACACATTTCCCGGTTGAACAGCGCTACGGGGCGGCGTTCGGTGGAGTAACTGTCCAGCAGTCGTGGTCCCGCCCAACCATTGACGGTCGCCGCCAGTTTCCAACCAAGGTCGACGGCATCGGCGAGACCGGTGTTCGCTCCGTGGCCACCGGTCGGGTAGAAATGGTGTGCGGCGTCGCCAGCCAGGAAGATCTGACCCGATCGATAGGAGTTGGCGACGGCCAGTTCGCCGCGCCAGTCGGTCACATCAATGATCTCGGCGACCGTGATATTGACACCCAGCCGCGTCCGGATGACCGCGAACGGATCGCTCGGTGGACCGGCAGACCGCTCGCTATCGGTAATGGGATACGTGCCGGTCCACATGTCCTGTTCGTCTCGCGACACGAGCGTTACACCCCGCCCGACGATGGCCAGAAAGAACCTGCCATATTTTCGCAGCTCGGGATCGGAGCTGCGAAAATACACATCGCGGTGCCACGCGGTCGGGCCGATCGTTTCCGTGGTGATGCCCGCGGCCGAGCGCACCATGCTGCTGGCGCCGTCGCACGCGACGACGAACCGCGCCCGCACCCGGCCTTCGGCGCCGGTCGCGGTGGCGACATCGGCTGTCACGCCGCCGTTGTCCTGGGTCAGGCCGGTCAACCTCAGTCCGGGCCGGAAGTCGACCCGAGCATGCTCTCTCACCCGTTGCCGCCCCAACTCCTCGAGACGGGAACCCAGGACGCGCTGGTACGGCTCGAGCGGCATCGACCCGTCGTTGACCGACGCCATCCGTTCCCGCAGCTCGGCGACGGAAGGGTAGGACCAGCGGGCGATCGGCGGCTCGCGGTAGTCGGTAAACCACAGGAAGTCGAAAGCGTGCTCCGCGCCGACGCCGCGCCGGCGGATCTCCTCGACGAATCCGTGCCGGCGTAGCAGTTCCATGCTCCTGCCGTTGAGGAAGTCCATCTTGGGATGCCGGGACGCCGTCATGGCGCGATCCACCAGCATGTTGGACACGCCGTGGCGAGCCAGCTCCAACGCAAGCAGCGCGCCTACCGGTCCGGCGCCGACGACGAGCACGTCCGTTCGCTCCGCATCGGTCACCAGGTGCCTCCCCTGCCGCCGCCGACCGGTGTCGAGATCAAGCTTTCTGCTCCAGGAAGGCTCGCGCATCACGTCTTCGCGGGATTCTCGACGACTGGTTCCCGCCTGCGGTCTTCACGGCATCATCATGGGTTCTCACCGAGAAATCACGTGGTCAGGTGATGTCGAAGGCCGGACGATCAACGAGTGTACGGAGGCCAAGACCACCGCGGTTGCGGCCACGCGCTCGCTCGCCTCGATTGATCATTGTTCACGGGTTGGGGGACCCAATGGCAGATCGAGAGTTACTGGGAGACAAGTCGGTTCCACTGCGGGGCAGGGAAGGCGAATACGCGGATATCACCGCCGCGCTCGACGGAGCCCGGCACGGCGGACAGTCCATCATCGTGGTCGTCGGCGCGGGAGGCACCGGCAAGACCCGTTTGCTGCGGACGGCGGTGGCGGACGCATCGCGCAACTGGACCTATGTCGCGACCTTGCTCGACGGCGCCAGTCTCGGGTCGGACGTCCAACTTTCCGCCTTCCCACCGGAAGTTCTCGGGTCGACGTCCAGTGGTTGCGGGGACGTGTCGCGGTTGGTGCTGGTGGACAACGCCCACCTCGTCAATCCCGAACGGCTGGAATCGCTGACGAACACCGCGCTGTCCGACAGGAGGTACGGTGCGCTGCTGATGGCCGCAGGCCGTCCCGGCCGGTGTGGCATCACCACCGAGTGGTTCCGCGGCCGGCTGTCCCCTGGCACCCTGACCATCCGGCTCGGTCCGCTGCCCGACGCGGCCGTGCGGGACATGGTCGCCGATCTCACCGGCGGCGCACCCAGCGCCGCCCTCGCCGCGTTCGTGGAGCAGGCCGACGGCAACCCGCGGCTGGTGTGTGAACTCGTCACCGGCCTTCGGGAGGAACAGCGGCTGCAGGTTACCAGCGGACTCGCCCACCTCACCGGCACCTCCATTCCCGACCGCGCGGTCGTCTTCATCCGCCGGCGGCTCGACCAACTCTCGCTGCCGTGCCGACAGTTACTCCAGGTCGCGTCGTTGCTCGGGCGCACCCTGCGCCTCAACCGCATCGCCGGGGTGCTTCGCGAACCGACCGCCTCGACGTTGCCGCTGCTGGAAGAGGCCATCTCGGCGGAGATCCTGGACGTGCGGGGCGAGGACCTCCTGTTCCAGAGCACCCTGGTCTGGTGTGCGGTCCGCGGCACGGTGCCCGCGCCGATCCGGCTGGCGCTGGAACAGGAGTTCGGCGCCATGTCGGCGGGCACCGACCACGCCGACCACGAGGGTCAGCCGGATCCTCAGGGGCCGCAACTGTCGCCGGCCGTTGATGACGCACCGGTCGCTTCGACCAACGAGGTACTGAACCGGCTCACCACGAAGGAACGCGCGATCGCCGAGATGGTGAGCGCCGGGCTCACGAACCGGCAGATCGCGGCGCAGGTGTACCTTTCCCCGCACACCGTGAACTACCACCTGCGCCGTATCTTCCGGAAGCTCGACGTCGCGTCCCGGATCGAGGTGGCCATGCTGGCGAAGTCGGACGGCGACTGATCCCGTCAGCGTGCCCCTGGTATCCGGTCGTGTGCGGTGAGGTCCGCGACGACCGTCGCGGTGCCTGGCGTCACCGCGCAGCGGCGTTCCGCGTAGTCGACGGCCATCAGGTGTTCCCGCAAGGAGAAGTCGGCGATCGCGTCCACCACGAGGAACGGCTGGATATCTCGTGTGAAGGCGTCGCACGCCGTCATCAGGCAGCCGACGTGAGCGTAAATCCCGCACACGATCAACTGGTCCCGACCGTACTCGCGGATGACCGTGTCGAGGTCGGTGCGGGCGAAGGCGCTGTACCGCCACTTGGTGAGGACGAGATCGGTGAGCGCGGGCTCCAACGGCTCGACCATCCGCCGGTGCGCCGGCGTGGCATCCATCCCTTCGCCCCAGAAGGCGCGGAGCAGGCCACGCTGTTCGGCCGTCATGCTGCCCGGTTGGGCCGTGTACACGACCGGCACCCCCCGGGCCACCGCGGCCGCCCTGATCGCGGCGATGTTGCGGATGACACTGGCCATCGGCTCCTGCCCCGCCGGGAAGAAGTCGACGAAGTACTGCTGCATGTCATGGATCAGCAGTACCGCCCGGCTGGGGTCGAGCCGCCAGCCAGCGCGGCCGTAGGGCAGGTCCGCCGCGGCGGGCAGCTCGTACGGCGTGATGGTGGGAATTGACACGATCGGTTTCCCGTTCCGCTCAGCCGCCGAGGGCGGCGCCGCCATCGACGCACATGTCGTGCATGGTGATGTGGCCGGCTCGATCGGACGCGAGGAAGGCGACGGCCTCCGCCACGTCGGCCGGCATACCCAGCTTGCCAAGCGGTATGCCCACCTTGAACAATCCGGGCGAGCCGTCGATGGTCGTCCGCGGGCCATCCGCGTCCGCAAACATGCCGCGCAGCATCGCGGTGTCCGTCGAGCCCGGCGACACCACGTTGCACCGGATGCCGGCCGCCGCGAGCTCGAGGCCGAGGCACTTGGTGAACGCCGTCGTCGCCGCCTTCGACGCGGCGTAGGCCGCCATGTACATCCGGGGCACCCCGCCGGCGTTCGAGGAAACGCTCACGATCGTGCCGCGTCCCCGGCCCACCATGCACCGGGCCACGGCCCGTGACATGTAGAACACACCCTGGGTGTTCACCGCGAACACCGCCGACCAGTCGTCGTCAGTGAGGTCGACGACGGCGCCGAGGCGAAGAACCCCAGCCACGTTCGCGAGGATCCCGATCGGCCCGACGTCCCGTTCGATGGTGTCGACCGCCTGGTTGACGGCCGTGCTGTCGCGTACGTCCAGGGGGTACGCGACAGCGCTGTGTCCTTTGTCGACTATCTCGCCGACCGTGGCGCGCAACGCGATCTCGTCGTGGTCGACGCCGACGACCGACGCCCCGCGTGCCGCCAGCGCCAACGCGACCGCCCCGCCGATGCCTCCACCGGCCCCGGTGACGATCGCGACCCGCCCCATGATCCCGCTGTGGTCCCTGTCCGTCATGTCCCGCTCCCCTGGTACGACGGCGCCTCGTCGGCGTCGTAGCCGTACAGCCATGCCCGCGCGCTCAACGGCATGCCGCCAGCCATCTGCCGGTCCCGTTCCTGTTGCTCGCGGCCGTCCGGAAGGTGCAGCAGCCGGCCGTTCTCCCGTGACGTGCGGTGGATCCGCTCGGTGCGCGGGCCACGTTCGGCCTCGTAGCCGCGCAGTGCGGCAGCCAGGTCATCCGCCGCGGCCAGACATCGTGCGAGTACCGCCGCGTCCTCGATCGCCTGATTGGCACCCTGCGCGAAGAACGGCAGCATCGGGTGCGCCGCGTCGCCGAGCAGCGTCAGGCGCCCATCACTCCACCGTGGGATGACGTTCCGGTCGTGCACCGCCCACCTGCGCACGGTACTGGCCGCCGCGAACACCTCGAGCAGGTCCGGATGCCAGCCCTGGTACGCCGCAAGGAGTTCCGGCACGCTTCCGGATGCCGTCCACGACTCGTCGGTCCAGTCCCGCGCGGGCACGGTCGCGGCGAAACTGAACTGCCGGCCACCGGCCACCGGGTAAACGACCGCGTGCTGGCCGGGGCCGAGGAACAGCTCGACCTGTGCACGACGGCTAGCCAGCCGGTCGGCTGGCACTACGGCGCGGTAGATGGTCTGTCCCGAGAACCTCGGCCGATCCGGGGTTATCCGGTCCCGGACGATGGAATGGATGCCGTCCGCCCCCACGACGACATCCGCCTGGACAACGCCGTCGTCGAACACGAGCTGGGCGCCGTCCACATCGGATTCCGCACGCACGCACCGGCGTCCGAGCTGGACCGCCGACAGGACCGAGGTGAGTCCGGCCAGCAGGTCGGCTCTGTGCACCGCGTAGTAGGCGGCGCCGAAGATCCGCTCGCACTCGGCACCGAGCGGCTGCCGGCAGATCGTGTCGCCGTCGTCCCAGCGACGCATCACGATGGCGTCGATCCGGACGGCCACCGTTCGGAGGTGCTCGGCCAACCCCAACCGATCCAGCACCCGAACGGCGTTGGGCGCCAGCTGGATACCGGCGCCGACCTCGGTGAGCCGCGGCGCCTGCTCGTACACCTCGTGCCGCACGCCCACCCGGTCCAGTGCGGCGGACAGCGTGAGACCCGCGACACCGGCGCCGAGCACGGCGACACACAACTCGTTGCCGCTCAAGCAAACCCCCCTGAACGTCCATGGTGGTCAGTAGTAGAGCAGCGCCCTGCCCCAGTCCTCGTCGTGGCCGAACAGGCTGCGCGGCTTGACGACGTCGTGCACATCGGTCAGCACACGTGCTGGCACCAGCGTGCCGGGCGACACGCCGGTGACCTCGCACGGCACGTCGTAGGCAGTCCTGATCAGCTCGGTGAGCTCGACGCGAGCCGCCGTCCGCGCCGCGTCCGGCACCTCGATCTCCACGCGCAGCAGCGAGGGCTCGGCCTGTGCCCGCCAGAACAGCACTCCGTAGGCGGCCGGCAGTGTGAAGACCAGGTTCTCCAACCGATCCTGGGTGATCGTGGCGTTCGCGACGCGGTAGCCGAACGCCGCACGCCCGAGCACCCGCACCGTGGGCAGCGCCCACCCGCACGGGCAGTCGTCCATGGTGACCTCGACGTCGTCCGCCAGGTTGTACCGCAGCAGTGGCATTGCCTCCCGGAACAGCGGTGTCACCACCAATTGGCCGACCCCGGCCTCGGTGATCTCGCCGGTCTCCGGGTGGTACACCTCGAAGATCGCGCGGTCCGCCCACAGGTGCATGCGGCCGTGTTCGCACTCGCCCGCCAGGCTGCCGGTCTCCGTCGAGCCGTACTCCTGGACGACGGGCACATCCCACAGTTCGCCGATCCGCGCCCGCCGCGCGGCGCTCAGCGGCTCACCACCCAGGTACAACGCCCGCAGTGCCGGGAACTCAGCACCCGGCTGCCAGCCGGCCGCCCGGGCGGCGGCCGCCCACAGCAGGATCTCGGTCGGCATGGACCAGGTGAGGCTCACGTCGAGGTCGTGCAGCACCCGGACGACCCTGGAGTAGGGCATGGCGAGGGAGCGGTTGTCGCCGGGCACGACGGTGGCGCCGCACCGGCGGGCCGCCGCGTGGGCGAGATGCCCGGTGATCATGAGCGCGTACGGGGTACGCACCAGGAACGTGTCATCCGCCGTGATCGGCACCCACTTGCGGGCGAACCTCTCGGCGAGGTCGTCCCAGTCGGTCTCGGTGTAGTAGGACGGGGTAGGGCTGCCGGCCGTGCCGCTCGACTCGTGGTAGGTGGCCAGCTCGGCCTTCGGGACCGCGAGCAGGCCGAACGGGTAGGCGTCCCGCAGCTCCTGCTTGGTGGTCAGGGGCAGCGCGGCCAGGTCGTCCCTGTCCCTGGGGATGCCTGTCGTCCCGAACCGGACTCGGTAGAACGGCGAACGAACCGCCTGTGCCAGCAGATCCGCCAACCGGGCCTCCTGGAGCCGCGCCAGCTCATCGGGCGTCGACCAGTCCCCGAGCGTCGGGCGGTGCGTGATGGTCTGGGTCATCGCCGTCTCCTTTCAGCAGCCGGTTTGCGTTGTCCCACGCGATCAGGCGCCAGTCCGCGGTGGGCAGGTCCAGCGTCCGGAACTTGGCCAGTTCCGCGTCCGGGTGTTGCAGCGGGTACTCGCTGCCGAACAGCACCCGGTCGGGGCCGAGCCGGTCGACGGCGGCGCGGACCACGCTCGTGTAGCCGCCGGAGGTCTCGAGGCGGATGTTCGCCATTGGGGCGACCAGGTCCACCGCGTAATAGTCGATGTTCCCGATGCCGCTGTGCCCGAGCACGAACGTCAAGGCTGGGAACCGTCCGGCCAACGCGACCAGGTCCACCACCCCGCAGCCGGGCCGCGCGAGACACACCACGTACACCGGGTGGCCGGCCGTCTCCGCCACCGCCGTCAACGCCGTCGTGCGCGGATCGTCCAGCGGGACGCCGTGTACCGCCGGCGAGATCTCCATGCCGACGAACTCCGCCGCCCGCTGCCGGTAGTACGCCGGATCGCGGTGCGGGTTGGCGAAGTAGAACGGCAACAGGCGATCCGCCGAGGAGTCACACGCACGCAGCACTGCGTCGTTGTCCGGATCGGTCGTCACATGGCCGCCATGTACGAGCTGCCGCGACAGGCGGGACAGGTCGATGCAGCCGCCCGCCGAGACCGCGGCCGCGGTGATCCCGCATCGGTCATGGACGTCGAGCAGCCGCTCCAGCGCGCCGGGCGCCGGGGCGAGGCGGGCATGGAAGTCGAACACGGGCCCGGTCACGTCACTGCTCACGGCAGAACTCGTCGATCGGGTAGCCGACGTGGCGGTCCTCTGTCGGCAGGTAGCCGAGCAGGATGTCGCCGGGCACCAGCGCCGTGCTGTTGAGCACGATCCCGCCAGGCCCGAGCACCCGCACGTGCCAGTCGTCCTGCAGGATCAGGTTGACCACGGTGCCGTCGCCGGCCACCGCGTCGACCGAGAGCAGCGGCCGCGTCTCTATCTTCACCCGGCCGACCGTGACCACTCTGGTCTGGCCCTTGACATCCACTGCGAGCACCTTCGACGCTGCCCGCAGTTCACTGAGGTAGCTGGTGCGGGCATTGGTGGACAGGGTGTACGACATGATGGCGCCGGCGTTGACCCGGAACGGCCGGGTGGGCATGTACGGCAGTGGATGCGTCTCGCTGACGCAAAGGATCATGCCCTTGGAGTAGGAGCCGACGAGGATGCCCTCGTCCTCACGGAAGTACGTGCACGTGTCCACGCACGCTCGCTCCCCCATGCCCACGTGCCGCACACTGGAGACCTTCAGCTCCACCAGCTCCAGCGGCGCGGACCGCTGCTGGGCAGCCGCCTTGAGCCCGGTCGCGTCACCCACCTTCTCCGGGGCCAGCAGCACACCGTCCGAACCGAGCTCCAGGACGCCAAAGATGATCTCGGCCTCCTCGATGTCCTCGGCTATCGTGATGATGCTGCCGCTCGACTTCGCCGCGGCGGCGATGACGATCTCCAGCGGGATCTTGGTGGGATCACGGAACAGCAGCACGCTCCACCGCTCGTTGCGCGCCGAGAGACACGCCTGTTCGAGGGTCTCGGCATCGACGATCTCGACGAATCGGCCGAACTCTGTGCCGGGATACCGGTCGGTGAGGGTCGCGGTGTCGCCGTGGACAGCGGTATCCACGATCACGAGGTCGATCCCGTCGAGGTCGGCCGGTAGGTCACCGACGGGCAGGAGCACCTTGCGCACCGTCGGTGGCAGGCCGGCGAACACGGCCTTGTCGCTGGCGACGATGCCGTCGACCTGCTGGTGCACCGCCTCCTCGATGATGGCCTCTGCCGCCGTGTGAACGTTTCGTAGGTCAAGCCAACACAGCTTCATGTGGTTCCTTCGGGTCCTCTGGGGTGGTCGGGTCGACGCTCAGACGGCGGCGACCTGGACGGGTCCGGCAATGTCGCCCTGCTCCCGCACGGCTTCGGGATGAACCAGGGCACACAGCTCGCGGGTGAGCTGGCCGGGGTCGGCGGCCTGGAAGATGTTGCGCCCGGCCGCGACGCCCACCGCTCCGCCGCGCAGCGCTTGGTCGACCGAGGTCAGGAACCCGGCCGTGCTGGCGGCACGCGGCCCGCCGGCGACCAGGACCGGCACTGGACAGGACCTGGTGACCTCGACCGTCCGCTCCTTCGAGCCGACGTGCACAGTCTTGACGAGGTCTGCGCCGAGGTCGGCCGCGAGCGCGGCCGCGTGCGCCAACCACTCCGGCCGGTGCGGATCGTCGATTTCCGGTCCCCGCAGGTACATCATGGCCAGCAGCGGCATGTTCCAGCGGTCGCAGGCCGCGCCGACGGCGGCGAGGTCGGCGATCTGGTGTGCCTCTTCCCGCGATCCGAGGTTGACGTGCACGCTGACCGCGCCAGCGCCGAGACACACCGCCTCCTCGACGCTGGCCACCAGGTACTTCGCGTCCGGATCAGGGGCGAACCTGGTGCTGGCGCTCAGATGCACGATCAGCGACATTCTGGTGAACCACATTGGGGCGACCCGCCGCGCGGTGCCCTTGTGCAGCACGACGGCATCCGCACCGTTGTCGGCGAGCTGTCCGATCAGCTGGTCCAGCGGCCGGCCCCCGGTGATCGGCCCGTCGGTCACCCCGTGGTCCAGCGGCACGACCAGCAGACGCCCGTCGTTATGGCGGTACAGCCGACGTAAGCGGACCTGACGCCCGAAGTCCCCGATATTCACCATTCCCCAGATCTCCTTTGTCTGTCAGGTTCCTGCGGACACAGCCGAACCGGCGCCGGCGTGCTCGTCACACAGGAACCGGTCGTGCAGCAACGCGACCGCCTCATGGGCCCGCTCCGCCGGCACGATGACGGAGGTGCGCAGCTGGGACGTGGATATCCAGCTGATCGCGATGCCGGCGTCGGCGAGAACCGCGAGCGTGCCGGCGATGTACTGGGCACGGTTGAGCATTCCGGTGCCGATCAGGGAGATCTTCGCGACGCCCTCGTCCAGCACCATGGTGCCGCCGGTCGTCGCGACGACCTGACCCAGGTTCTCGCCGACGACCGCGAAGTCGCTGTGCCGCATGGTGAATCCGATCCGGAACTCGGCCTCGAACGGACCGGATCTCGCGACGAGATCTACCGGGGCGTTGTGCCGCGCGAACACCTCCAGCACGTCGACAGCGGCGTCTCGGTTCGTCCCGCCCGCTCGAATCAGCACCCGGATGACGTCGAGATCGCTGGTGATGGCGACGATGCGATGGTCCTCCAACCCGGCGTGGTCACTACTCCTCCTGGGGATGACCGTGCCCGGCCGGTCGTGGAACGAGCTGGCCACCAGCACGTCGACCCGTCGGGACGCGGCGAGTTCGACCGCCCTCGGGTGCAGGACCTTGGCGCCGGCGAACGCCAACTCGACCATCGAGGCCATCTCGACCGCCGGCAGCAGCCGGGCCGTCTCGACGATGCGCGGGTCCGCGCTGTACACACCATCCACGTCGGTGTAGATCTCGCACCGGGGTGCGTCCAGCGCGACGGCGATCGCGATGGCCGTGGTGTCCGACCCGCCACGGCCGAGCGTCACCACGGTGCCCGTGTCGTTGACGCCGTGAAAGCCGGCCACCACGACAACGGCGCCCGTCTCGAGCAGTGCCACGATCGGTGTCGGGTCGATGTCGACGACCCGACCCGCGCCGGGCGGGCCGTCGACGGTGATGCCAGCCTGTCCGCCGGTCAGTGACACGGCCGGCACACCCATCGCCTGCAACGTCATGGCGAGCAGTGCCGCCGACGCGCACTCCCCGGTGGCGAGCAGTTGGTCCGTCTCGCGTGTCGGCCGAACCGTCCCGGCGTCCGCGGCAGTGTGCAGCAGCCGGTCCGTCGTGTCGCCCTGCGCGGATACGACGACGACCGTTGGCTTGGTCAACCGTGCCTCGGCAACCGACCGGGCCACCCCGCGCATCCGATCCAGATCGGCTACCGAGGTGCCACCGTACTTCCGCACGAGAATATTCACCCTGCCCCCAGCAAAATTCGATCGAAATCCCCGACACCACATTATCGAGTAATTTGTTTTTTTCCTACTACTCGGTCGAGTAGTAGGCGACGGCCACCGTCGGCGTTCATTCGAACCAGATCCGTGACGAGTTCGGAAAGAATTTCCACACCTAATTTCGTCAACACCGACTCGGGGTGGAACTGCACCGAACGAAAACCAGGACCACGCATCGCGTTGATCTCACCGGTCGCCGCGTCAAGGGACAGTTCGACGAGATCTCCCGTCGCCGACGCGGTCACCAGGTCGGTTTCGGCACGGGCCGCGAAGGTGTTGTAGAAACCGCAGTCCACCCGCTGGCCGAACAGGTCGACGGGCAGTTGGGTGCCTTGGTTGGATACCGGCCTTCGCGCGAGTTCGAGGCCGAGCACGGAGGCCAGCACCTGGTGGCCGAGGCAGATCGCGAGCAGCGGGACCCGGTCTGCCAGCAGTCGCCGTACCAGCGTATGCATCGTCCCGATCTTCGGGTCCACGATGTCGAGCGGGTCGCCCGGCCCCGGCCCGAGCACGACGAGGTCGTGGTCCGGCAGGAGCGACCGGATGCCGATCCGCTCGACATCCACCCGCAGTCCCAACGAGACCAGCTGGTGGTTGAGCATCGACGTGAAGGTGTCCTCGCAGTCCACGACGAGTACCCGGGGACCGGAGCTCGGTTCCCGTGCCGGTCGCGGCGCCAGCCAGAACGGTGCGAGGACGTCGTTTCGGGCGCGTAGCGCGGTCAGCACGGCCGGGTGCCGGGCCCATCCCGCCGACGCCCGAGGGGCAGCCGCGGACGCCAGGTCGCCGCCCGGCCCGAACACGGCACGCAGTGTGGCCGCCTTGGCCCACGTCTCGCGGACCTCCTCGGCCGGCTCGGACCGGCGGACCAGCGTCGCGCCGACGTCGATGCGCAGCCGGCCGGACGGGTCGACGTCCGCCGTCCTGATCGCGATCGCGGAGTCGAGGACCGTCCGCCCGTCGGCGCCGGTGCCGATCAGGGCGAGCGCGCCCGCGTAGTAGCCGCGACCGGTCCGCTCGTGCCGGGCAATCACGCGGCACGCGTTCTGCAGTGGTCCGCCGGTCACTGTCGGGGCGAACAGGCTCTCCAGGAGGACCTGCCGGACATCGAGGTCGGTGTGCCCCTCGATCAGGTACTCGGTGTGCGCGAGCCGGGCCATCGGCTTGATCCGGGGTCCGATGACGTGGCCGCCCGACCGGCAGATCCGGCCCATCACCTTCAGTTCCTCGTCCAGCACCATGTAGAGCTCGTCGGACTCCTTGCCGTCCGCGAGAAAGCCCAGCACGTCGGCGACCGAGGCACCCGACGGGGGGTACCGGTAGGTGCCGCTGATCGGGTTCATCGTGGCGACCCCGTCCGACACGGTGACATGCCGCTCCGGGGACGCGCCGATCAGGGTCCGCGACCCGGTGTACACGAGAAAGGTCCAGTAGGCACCCGACTCCGCCCGCAGCAACCTGCGGAACACGGTGAGCGCCACGGCGGGCGAGTAGTCGACGATGGTGGCCAGGAACGAGCGCTTCAGCACGAAGTTGGCGCCCTCGCCCTGGCCGATCTCGTCGGCGATGACCCGGCGCACCAGCTCCGCGTAACCGGCGTCGCTGATGTCGAACCCTTCGTCGCGCAGGTGGACCGGCACGTCCGGCACCATCCCCATGAGCTGCTCGACCGGTATCGACTCCTGCTCGTCAACGGTCAGCACGACCAGTTCCGTGCCGTCGTCGACACAGTCGAACCCACGCTCGGCGACCTGGCGGTACGGCACGAGCGCCAGCACGTCCTGGGTGCCGGCGGCCATGCCGGTCCGCAGCGGTATGTCCGCCAGCCTGTCCACAGTCGACACGCCGCCCAGCAGCACGTCCACCTGTCCCGGAATGGACTCCGGCCGGTGGAGCAGCGCGAACGGGGGCGGGTCCGGCACCGTGACCCGCGACAGGTGGGGCTCACCCACGGCGCGCCCCACCCGTGCGCCACGCCGACACGACGGTGAGCGCCTGCGCGATGTTCAGCCGAGGGTCGCACAGCGTCGTGTACCGGCGGTTGTCCAACGTGCCGGCCGCCGCCTCGTCGTCAACGCACTCCAGCACGTCGTGCGGGGTCGTCTCCAGGTGCAGCCCGCCGGCGATGCCACCGGCGGAGGTGACGGCGTCCTGGAACTCGCCGACCTCACGGAGCACTGTGGGCAGCAACCGGATCTTGCGGCCGTTCGAGGCCACGACCGTGTTGGCGTGCATCGGATCGCACAGCCAGATTACCGGGTGGCCCGCCGCCCGCACCACGGTGACCAGTTCGGGCAGCCGGTGCGCGGCCACCCCGGCGCCGAGGCGCGCGACCAGCGTGAGCCGCCCAGGCTCCCGTGCCGGGTCGAGCCGGTCGCACAGGCCAAGCACCTGTTCCGCCGTGGCGTTCGGGCCGATCTTGCACGCCACCGGGTTGCGCACCGCGGACAGCAGGCGGACGTGCACGCCGTCGAGGTCCCTGGTGCGGTCGCCGATCCACGGCAGGTGGGTCGAGGTAAGGAAGAGGTGCCCGTCCTCGGACCGCCGGACCAGCGGCAGCTCGTAGTCCAGGATCAGCGCCTCGTGCGAGGTCCACACGGTCGGCTTGGTGGCCGCGCGCAGGTACTCGGTCGCGGTCGCTGCGGCCCGGTAGCAGGCGACGAGCCGCAGCGGGTCCGGCAATCGTGCGCCTGCCTCGGGTGCTGGTCCGTTGACCAGTGGCCCTCGGTAGACGGGCAACTCGGTGCCGTTGTGGTGCACGGTCTCCCGGGATCGCGGTTTCGCGAACTGGCCGGCAATCCGGCCCACCCGCACCACCGGCACGCCGGTGTTGGTCCGCATCATCCCGGCCAGCGCGTCGAGCAGGCCGACTTTGCGGCTGAGCACGTCCTCGACGCACTCGTCCGGGTCCTCCGCGCAGTCCCCGGCCTGCACTATCGTTCGCTCACCGAGCGCGACCTCGGCGAGCAGCCCCCGCAGTCGTTCGATCTCGTTGCGACGCACCAGAGCGGGCATCGCGGTCAGGTCGGCGCTGACCCTTCCGATCAACCAGTCGTTACCCCAGTCCGGCTGCTGCATAGCGGGAAAGGACCGCCATGCGGTCATCTCCTCGTCGGTCAGCGGCTCCAAGTATTCCGAATGAATTTGCTGTCGTGGTCCAGCCACTAGGCAGTCCCCCATCGAGTAATCATTTTCTGATGCCACCCCGGCCGCAACTCTAATGCCTAGTGGGATATCGGAGCACTACTCAATCGGGTAGACCGGAATATGACAGCCGAACTACTCGGCTAATAGTTCACAATTTCACGCGCGAACAACAACTCGGCGTAACGACAATGGCTGGCCGAGGTCGTAGAACTCGGCCAGCCATTGGCGGCGACCGGAGGGGAGCTACTTCCGGACGCCTGTGATCACGATGTCGCCGAGGTTGCCAACGGTCAGCCGGCCGCTCGGCTCGAAACCGGCGTCCAGCAACCACTCCTCGTACTCCGCGCCCGTGTACACCATGCCCTCGCCGGAGGCGACGGTCAGGAAGTAGGCGGACAGTGCGGCCGCCAGGTCGGGTCCGGTCCCGTCGTCGTTCGCGCCGGGCGTGACCACGAAGACGGCAGCGCCGGGATCAACGGCTCGCGCGGCCTTCGCCACCAGCGACTTGTTCCGCTCGACCGACCAGATCTCCAGGAAATGGCCGAACAGCACCGCGTCGCAACCCTTCGGGAACTCGTCGCGGAACACGTCGAGGCCGACCGCCGTCACCTGGTCCGCGAGGCCGGCGGCCGCGATCTTCTCGTTCGCGGTGGCCGCGACGGTCGGCAGGTCGACGATCGTGATACGCAGGTTCGGCCACCGGCGTGCCAGGTGAGTGGCGTTGACCGCGGTCCCGCCACCCACGTCCAGCAGGTGGGTGTAGCCCGACAGGTCGAGCCGGTGCACCAGGTCCTCCGCCACGATGCGGCTCACCGACCCCATCATGTTGTGAAACGTGGTCTCCAGCTCCGGGTTCAGCGCGAGCCGCTCGTACAACGTGGTCGCGTCACCGGGAATCTCCTTCTGCAGCCCGATGTTCGTGCCGGCCTTCAGCGACTCGTAGAACCAGGCCATCGGCCGGTAGTTGACGTGCTGCTCCCACGGCACGAACGCCGCCGGCACGTCCGTCGGCGCCGCGCCGAGTGGCGCGGCGACGGCCGAGTTCCGGTAGCAGTCGTCGTTCTTCTCCAGCAGGCCGGCCGAGGTGCAGCCGAGCAGGAGTATCCGCGCGGGCTGCGGTCGCAAGCCCAGCCGAGCCGCGATCTCCGGGTGGGTCATGCCAGGCTCCCCGCCCAGCAACTCGAACAGACCGAGCCGGTAGCCCGCGCTCAGGTACTGGAAACGGTAGTGCGCGTAGAAAAGCTCCCGAAGCGCCGCGATCGGGTTCACGTCCGGACCCATCTGTGTGGTCGACACTGCCTCCCCCTCTAATCGACCGACAGGATCAGACATGCCCGCCGCCGTCGAGCACGATGTCGACGCCGACGGCGTACGACGACTCCGGCGAGGCGAGCCACAGCACCGCGTTCGCGACCTCGGCCACCGTCCCGACGCGTCCGATCGGCAGGGCCTCGCGCAGGCGGTCGGCCCGTCCCTCCTCCGTCTCGCCGGGCAGCAGCGACATCGGGGTGTCGATCGGACCGGGGCTCACCGCGTTGACGCGAACACCCGCACCGATGGCCTCGAGGGCGGCGGTACGCGTGAGCGAGCTGATCGCGGCCTTCGACGCGCCGTAGGCACCGAGGTACGGCACGGTCACGTGTGGACCGACGGACGAGGACACGTTGACGATCGTGCCGCCGCCGTTCTCCGACATGTACGCGATCTCGTGCTTCATGGCAAGCCAGGTGCCGGTGATGTTGGTGGTCAGGACCGAGGCGAACTGCTCCTCGTCGATCATTGAGATCGGGCCGGCGGCGGCGAGGATGCCGCCGTTGTTGACCGCGACGTGCAGTCCGCCGTAGCTGGACACGGTGGTGCGGATGAGCTGCGCAACGTCGTCCGAGCGGGTCAGATCGGCGCGGACGGCGCCGCCCTTGGCGCCCTTCTCCTCGATCAGCCGGACGGTCTCGGCCAGCTTCTCCTCGGTCCGGCCGGCCACGACCACGATCGCACCCTCGTCGGCGAAGGCCAACGCGGTCGCCCGACCGATGCCGGATCCGCCTCCGGTAACCAGCACTGTCTTGTCGGTGAATCGTCCCATCGTTACGGTCTCCTCTTTCTTGGTGCGGTTCATATGGTCCGTCGCGCCTAACACGACGTGAAGACCCGGTCGTACGGCAGGCGTGGCAACCGGTCGAACCATGCGCTGGCACCCGGCCGGCCCATGCTGATCACGACGAGCGCGCGGTGCCGGCCGTCCGGGAAGAACTCCGCGCTGACCTTGTCGGCCTGGAACCCCGTCATCGGGCCGACCGCGAGACCCGCGGCCCGGACGCCGAGGATGAAGTACCCGATCTGGATGGCGGCGTTGAGCACGGCCGAGTCGACGCGGGCGTCGTCGTTCGAGAAGCAGACGTCCTTGGCCTGCGGGAAGACCGGGAACTGCTCCGGCAGGTACTCGTGGAAGTCCAGGTCGGCGGCGAGCACAGCGACAAGCGGTGCCGCGGCGGTCCTGGCCTGGGCGCTGTCCCACATCAGCGGCACGAGCCTGCGCCGCGCCTCGTCCGAGCGGACCAGCATGACCCGCAGCGGCTGCTGGTTGAACGAGGTGGGCGCCCATCTCACCAGTTCGTAGACGGCGGCGAGCCGCTCGTCGTCGACCGGTTCGTCGGTGAAGACGTGCGCGGTGCGGGCCTCACGGAACAGCAGGTCCTGCACATGCGGGTCGAGCAGCACGATTGCCGTGTCCTTCCTGTGTCAGCAGACAGTCAATTCAGGACTGAGTGGCGGCCTGGTCAGCCTGACTCGCGACCGGCTCCACTGCCGGCGCGTCACGGTGCAGTAGGAGTAGCACCACGACGCCGCCGGCGGCGAACGCTGCGGCACCCCACAGCGCGACGGACTGGCCGTCCGCCCGCGCGCTCACTCCGGCGCCGTCGTCCAGTTCGGACAGTGTGGTCAGCACCGCGACCCCGAGCGCGCCGCCGACCTGCAACGTGGTGCTCACGAGCCCCGACGCCGCCCCCATCTCCTGACCACGCACGCCACTGGTGCAGACCACGAACGCCGCGACGATCGCGCCACCGCAGCCGAAGCCCCACACCATCGCGGGCAGGAGGAAGCTGGTCAGCAGAAGCCTGTCCGAGGCAAGGGAAAGCGCCCACCACACGAGACCGACGCCCTGTAGTCCCAGCACCGCGGCCAACGCACCTCTCGGGGTGAGGCGGTCGAAAAGGCGTGGCACCAGGTTCGAGCCGAGGAACAGGCTCGCGCTGACTGGCAGTGTCCACAGTGCCGCCTGGAGCGGCGTGTACCCGCGGACCACCTGGAGGAAGAGCGTGAGCACGAGGTAGACCCCGAACAGCAGGGCACCGGCGAAGACGTTGGCGACGTTGCCGACCATGACGCGCCGAATCGCGACGAGTGCCCTGGGTACCAGCGGTGCCTTGGCCGTGGCCTGGCGGAAGACGAACGCACCGAGGAGCACGACCGCGCCGGCGAACTCCAGCAGCACGGGGAGTGACCCCCAGCCCTGCACACCGCCACGCAGAATTCCCAGCAGTAGCAGGCAAAGACCACCAATACCGGTGGTGATGCCCACCAGGTCAACGCCTCCGGTCGCGTCCGGCCGGCCGGCCGGGAGCATTTTCGGACCGATCACGAGGATCGCGAAGACGATCGGCACGTTGACGAGGAAGGCCCACTGCCACGAGATCGTGATGAGCAGGCCGCCGATCAGCGTGCCGGCGGCACCCGCGAATCCCCCGATGCTGCCGAATATGCCGAGTGCGCGGAACCGCGTCCGTCCTTCCGGGAACGTGTCCGTGACGAGGGCGAGCGCGGCCGGAGCCACGAACGCGGCGCCGAGTCCCTGCGCGGTACGGGCGGCTATGAGCTGCCACGGTTCGATGGACAGCGCACAGGCGAGCGAGGCGAGTCCGAACCACACGAGCCCGGCGAGCAGCACACGGCGCCGGCCGAGCAGGTCGGCCATGCGGCCACCGAGCATCATCACGCCGCCGAACGCCAGGATGTAGGCGTCCATCACCCAGGCGAGACCGGACTGCGAGAAGCCGAGATCACGCTGGATGGACGGCAACCCGACGTAGACGATGCTGGCGTCGAGCACGACCATGAACTGGGTGACCGCGAGCACGCTGAAAACCACCCAGGGAGAGTGCTGCCGCACAGATGAAATCACCCTACGGTCCTTTCGGTGTCGTCCGTCGGTGTCGTTGTCACTGCCCACATCCGCAGC
Organism: Actinophytocola sp.; assembly: GCF_045807065.1. Classification (GTDB taxonomy): domain Bacteria; phylum Actinomycetota; class Actinomycetes; order Mycobacteriales; family Pseudonocardiaceae; genus Actinophytocola. The sequence continues at coordinate 18,964 of NZ_JBJMIE010000650.1, forward strand.
CTCGTGATTCGGCTGTGGACGGACATCACGTATCCACGCGATCCGGTGTCAAGCCGCTTGGAACATCAGCGCGGTGAGCCGGAGAGTGTTCGCGCTGGCGCGGGCGGTGTCGTAGAAGATCGTGTCGCTAGCCACGAGAAACCCGGGGTCCTGTTGGGTCCGTGCCAACCCGGCCGGGGACAGCGTCACACAGAGCGTGTAGGTGAACCCGCCGTCGGCACCCTGCCCGAGCTCGTTGGTGATCAGGCTGTGCAACGGATCGTCGAGCTGGTCGAACACGACCCGCTCGCGGGGCACCAGTGTCACCCGCTCGCGGTAGCGAAGCTCGTCCCGTACCAGGATCTCGCGCAGGAACCCGTCCGAGTAGCGCTCGACGACCTTGGCCTCGGTGATCGCCGGCACGTAGCCGACCGGGTTCTCCGCCTTGTGCACCAGGCTCGTCCAGAGCTGGTCGAGCAGGTTCGGCGAGCTCTCGTCCGCGAACAGACCGATCGGCACCGTGTGCGTGAACATGATCATCTGATGGGGCTCCTCGTCGTCACATGCGTACACCGGTCGCGCCGATACGCTGTTTCGACTTGGATGGTTGCCGTCTTCGTGGGGTGCGGGCATCCCGCATCCACGTGATATGTGGTGGTCTAGGAGTCCGGCTGGTCGTTCGCCAGGACCCTGCGGGTCAGCTCCACCCTGCTGGACACGCCGAGTTTCGCGAACACGTGCCGGATGTGGCTGTCCACGGTGTGGGGCGACAGGAACAGGCTGGTCGCGATCTGGCGGTTCGTGTTGCCCTGCGCGACCAGTCGGGCGACCCGTAGCTCGGACTCGGTGAGGCTCGCCCAGCCGGTCTTCGCCCGGCGGGCGCCGCGTGGTCCGCTGGTCCGGACACCGAGTGCCTGCAGCCGGCCGCGTACGCGGTGGGCGTCGCGCTTGGCGTCGAGGCCCGTGTATTCGGTCAGTGCGGAGTTCAACAGCGTGACGCCCTCGGTGACCTGACCGGCCGCGTACTCGGCCATCCCCGTGTCCTCCATCGCGGACGCGCGGTCGTACGGTCGCGGCGCCCCACGGAACCCGGCGACGGCCGCGCGCAGGAGGTCGAGATCGCCACGCAGCAGGCCAGCGGCGTGGTCGGCGGCCGCGGTGAGGGAGACGTTGTCCGGGTTGAGATCCGCGGCCACGCGGGTGGCTCGCACGGCTGCTTCCGCCCGGTCCTTGGCACCGGCCCGCAGTGCGATCCGGACCAGTCGAGCACCGGCCGAACGGTTGTGCACCACCAGGTACAACCGCTCCGGAAAACCGTCGTACAGCGGGGTGAGCAGTTCGAGCGCCTGTTCGGGCCTGCCGACCGCGTCCTCGTAGAGCGCCAGCTCCCAGTTGATCTCTTCCGAGATGACCCCGATCCCGCTGTGCACGTGATGGCGCGCCTGTCGCAGGTGGTTGAGGGCCGCCGGCAGGTCGTCGCGGTGGATGGCGATCTGGCCGAGCGTGGCCAGCAGTGCCGGGGTCACCGCGATGGCGCCCAGCTGCTGGCCGGCTCGCAGTCCGGCGTCCGCGACGGCCTCGGCGTCGTCCAGCCGGCCGGCCGCGAGCAACAGGTCGGCGTGCAGGTGATGCCACAGCGGCCGGGACCACGCGGTGCCCAGCTCGTCCGCGGCGATCTTGTCGGCCACGAACGTGTCGGCAGCGGCAGTGAAGTGGTCCATCGCGGTCAGCACCATGCCCTGCCACAACCGGGGATGGCGGTGCCGGGCCGCGCCGGCGACCCGGTCCGCGAGGCCAACCGCGGCATCGGCGAAGCCGGCAGCCGCGGCCAGCTCGCCACGTGCGTAGGCGGCGACACAGCGGGCCTCCATGGCGAACACGACGGCGGTGTGCTCACCCGCCGCGCTACCGAGCTTGACGGCGAGCTCGGCCGAGGAGTCCGCATCGGCGATGTCGTTGGTCTGCAGCTGCGCGTGTGCCTGGATCGCGAGCAGATGGGCCTGCTGCCGCGCCGGGACGTTCGGCAGCTCCAGCGCACGTCGCGTGTAGCTGACTGCGGACGCGTCCTGGCCGGCGTGTTTGAGGGCCTCTGCCAGCCCGAGCAGGACCGCCGCCTCCACCGGGGCGTCGAGGCCACGGCGCAGGTAGGACTCGCCGAGCTCCCGGGCCTCGGCAAGCCGGCCGGCCGAGGCCAGCAGTTGGACCGCGTCCGCGACCAGGCGGGTCCGCTCTGGGTCACGGCTGCCGGACGTGCCGAGCGCGCCGAGGATCAGGTCGGCGGCGGCGCCCGGCGCGGTCGCCGCCACCTCCACCACCGCGTCGCGCACCACGGCCAGGGTGCGCGCGTCACCGGGTTTCCCGCCACGGATGAGGTGCTCGGCGATCTCCGGGGTCGGCCGACCCTCGGCCTGGAGCACGTCGATGGCGGTCCGGTGCAATGCCTGCCGGGCGGGGCCGGTCAGGCCGCCGTAGACGGCTTCCCGCACGAGATCGTGCTGGAAGTGCAGGGTGGTCCCGTTGTCGACGAGTACGCCGGCCTGCACGGCGTCCTTGGCGGGCTCGACCAGTCGAACCGCGTGTGTCTCAAGCAGGCCGGCGATCTCGTGCAGGCTGCACGGCCGGCCGAGCACGGCCGCGCCATCCAGGAGGCCGCGTGCCTCGGCGGAGAGGTCCCGCAGGCGCTGGTCGACGGCGACGACGAACCCGACCGGCAGACCCTTGCTTGACACGGTCGCGGCGCCGTTCTCGATCCGGACCCGGTCTCCCTCACGGAGTCCGGTCAACAGACTTTCCAGCAGGAACGGGTTGCCGCCGCTGCCAGCGATGAGCTCGAGCAGTGAGTCCCTCGGCACGGCCCCGATCGTCCTGGCACACAGTTCGGCGACGGCGGCGTCGGGCAGCGGCTTCAGAGGCAGTCGGCGGGCACCCTCCGCGATGAGCCAATCGAAGGCGTATTGCGGCGCGGACCGGGCCGGGAGCGGGCGACGGGCCAGCAGCCACAGCACGGGTGAGGACCGTAGCGCCGGGACGAGGACACGGAGGGTGAGGGCCGTCAGTTCGTCCGCCCACTGCACGTCATCGAGCGAGACCACGAGGGGGCGGACGTGGCTGTAGGACTCCAGGATGCCGCCGAGGCGGTCGATCAGCCAGAACCGGCTGTCCGCGTGGTCTCGGAGGCTGGCCAGGTCGTCCTTGTCGAGGACCGACGGGGCACAGACGCTCAGCGCGGTGAGGAGGGTACTGAACGGGGCGATCCGGTCGAGCTCGGTCGCCCGGCCTTCGGCGACGGTCAGCCCGAGGCCGCTGGCCTGTGCGGCCGCTTCTGCGAGCATTCGGCTCTTGCCGATGCCGGCTGGGCCTTCGACGACGACACAGTCGCCGTTCCCGGTCGTCAACTCGACCAAGACGTTGCGCAGCAGACGTGAAGCATCTTCCCGGCCGACGAGCGGCAACAGTGTCCGAGGGCCCTCAACCACCATGAGTCCAACCTAACGAAGCCACCGACGGTACCGCCGCGAACTCGACAATACATCCTATCTCCAAGTGTGCGGCGGCCACAGAAAGATCTTTGGTCCCTCGCCACGTGCGCGTCGGGTAGCATTCCGATGCACGGGTCGCACGTTCATGCTATTGGGGGAGTCTCGTGATGATTTCGCACGAAAGTCCGGAAGAGACCACGTAGGCGGTTGCCCTGGCGCTTTGTAGCCAGGTCACACGATTTGGCGTAACGCACATCTTGAAATCGCTAACCGGAATATGCCATATCAATATGGACGGCGACAACGCAGATGTCCTCATCACCCATTGAACGATGTCGTACAGGAAGATTCGCGGTCTCGCTCGCTGCGGCTCGAGAGCGCGGCGCAAAGGTGCTAATGTTGGTTGACAGCGCTAGTGGCGTGGATATATCCGGTGCGGCCGGTCTGTGCTGTGACGGCTTTCTCGATGTCCACGACCTCACTGCCGAAATAATGGCGGACGCGCTGTACAGTGATCCGGGGCGACGTCCCCATGCCGGCGGTGCTGACCAAGGACCTGCTCGAAGGTGGTCATGGCCATCATGTTCTTAACTCCTGGGTACGCGGCTGTTGTTGCCTGCCGGTCGTAGACGAGTGAAGCACGCCCGCATCACGATGTGCAGTGAGGGCAAAAGCGCTCCGTAGACTAAACTTCTGGTGTGGGTCAGCTTCTCGGTGACACTCCGAGGCACCATTCTGATCCACACATGATGCGGTTGAAATCGCCACAAGTCCGTCAAGACCACTCGTCTGGACCAACGTCTCGGTAGGTTCACCCATATGCCGAAGGTGTCCCAACTCTGGGTATGCTATTCCAGCGGTCGACCCGCACCCAGTCCTTGGTTCGTCACCCGTCGGCCCCGCCGAAGTCGGAATGATTCGTGTGCCACACCGGGCTCTACTTGTGCTCCGTTCAGCGCAGCGGTTGCACTTACAACTCGTTTCAGAATGACCGGCGTGTCTTCCACCAGTAGTTGATCAAGGTTGGGCATGCTGTCCTCGTGATCGAGGAGTTGGTGCCCGAGGACCTGTGGCAGCGGGTGGAGCCGCTGCTGCCTGCGCATCCGCCACGTCGGAGTAGGTATCCGGGGCGGTTGCCGGTGGATGATCGGACGGCATTGGCGGGGATCGTGTTCGTACTCAAGACCGGGATCTCATGGCGCGAATTGCCGCGTGAGGTGTTCGGATGCTCTGGAGTGATCTGCTGGCGGCGGTTGCGGGACTGGACCGAGGCTGGCGTGTTCGACGCGGTGCACAAAGTTTGCTGGACCAGCTACGGGCATTGGATATGGCTCACCGGTTCGACGAGCTTCGCCACGTATTTAGATGACATGACAAGGGTATGGTTCATAC
>NZ_JBJMIE010000651.1:0-7972 GCF_045807065.1 Actinophytocola sp.
AGAAGCTACTCGGCATCGAGGCACCCACCCGCGCGCAGGTCATCCGGGTCATGCTCATGGAGATCAACCGGATCGCCTCGCACCTGGTGGCGCTGGCCACCGGCGGCATGGAGCTGGGCGCGATGACCGCCATGACCGCGGGCTTCCGCGAGCGCGAGGAATGCCTGCACCTGCTGGAGTTCCTGACCGGCCTGCGCATGAACCACGCGTTCATCCGCCCCGGCGGCGTCGCGCAGGACCTGCCCGAGGGCTACGAGGCCAAGGTGCGTGACTTCATCAAGGTCATGCACAAGCGGCTGCCCGAGTACGACAAGTTGTTGACCGGCCAGCCGATCTGGAAGAACCGCCTCAAGGGCATCGGCTACCTGCCCGTCGACGCGTGCCTCGCGCTCGCGGAAGCCCGCGGTCATGGCGGTCATCGCGCCCAGCTCCATGCCGCCGGTGGCCAGCGCCACCAGGTGCGAGGCGATCCGGTTGATCTCCATGAGCATGACCCGGATGACCTGCGCGCGGGTGGGTGCCTCGATGCCGAGTAGCTTCTCGACCCCGAGGCAGTAGGCGGCCTCGTTGAACAGCGGCGCGAGGTAGTCCATGCGCGTCACGAAGGTGACGCCCTGGGTCCAGGTCCGGTACTCGGTGTTCTTCTCGATGCCGGTGTGCAGGTAGCCGATGACCGACCGGGCCTGCGTGACCGTCTCTCCCTCGAGCTCGAGCACCAGCCGGAGCACGCCGTGCGTCGACGGGTGCTGCGGCCCCATGTTGATGACGATCCGCTCGTCGGAGATGGCGTCCTCGAGGGCCGCGTCCCAGTCGCCGCCGGTGACGTTGTAGATCCGGCCCTCGGTGGTCTCCCGCTCGGTGGCGTACGGCTCGTCCTGGCCGTGCGGCCGGCCCGAGTCGGCCCGGGTGCCGGTGGTGACGTCGCTGAGGTTGTCGGTCATGACTGCGCCTCCGCGGTAGGAAGTACGTCGTGGCTCACGAGTACGACCTCCTCTGGTCCGGCGGCGGGATTTCCGCGCCCTTGTACTCCACGGGAATGCCGCCGAGTGGGTAGTCCTTGCGCTGCGGGTGGCCGTCCCAGTCGTCCGGCATGAGGATCCGGGTGAGCGCCGGGTGCCCGTCGTAGACGATGCCGAGCAGGTCCCAGGTCTCGCGCTCGTGCCAGTCGGCGGTCGGGTAGACCTCGACGACCGACGGGCAGTGCGGCTGGCCGTCCTGCTCGCCGCTCCAGTCGATGGCGACCTCCAGCCGGATGCGGCGGCGGTACGTCATCGAGGTGAGGTGGTAGACGGAGTGCAGCCGCTGCGGCACGTCCACGCCGTAGTCCACACCGGACACCGAGCTGCACAGCTCGAAGCGCAGCGCGGAGTCGTCGCGCAGCATCTTGCACAGCCGCACGAGGTAGGTGGGGTCGACGTAGTAGGTGATCTCGCCGCGGTCGACGGTCACCTGCAGGATCGCCTCGGTCGGGATGGACCGGTCGCGCATCGCGCCGAGCAGCTGGTCGGTGAACTCGTCGAACCAGCCGCCGTAGGGCCGCTCGGCGGGCGCGGCGACGTGGGCCGGCAGGCGCAGCCCGCCGAAGCCGGAGGTGTCGCCGGGGCCGGCCACGTTGAACATGCCCTGGCGGGCCCGGCCGGCGACGATCGGCTCGCTCGGCCCCTGCGGCTTCTGCGCCGGGGACAGCGCGTCCTCTTCGTCCCGGCGCAGCTCGACGTCGGCGGGCCGTTCCGCGCTGGAGCCGGGCCCCCCGGGAGCCCGGGTCGCCTCCGGCTTGTCGGGGGTGGTGGGTTCGTCAGCCATGTCTCGGTTCACTTCTTCGCGTACTTGACGGAGGAGGCGATCAGCTCGGTGCGCCTGCCCTCGGCCTCGCGCAGCGCCGCGCGGCGGGCGTTCAGAGGCTCGTCGGCGATCTTCGCGTGGAGCTTGAGGATCGCGTCGAGCAGCATCTCGGGGCGGGGCGGGCAGCCGGGCAGGTACATGTCGACGGGAACGACGTGGTCGACGCCCTGCACCACCGCGTAGTTGTTGAACATGCCGCCGGAGGAGGCGCAGACCCCCATGGCGAGCACCCACTTGGGCTCGGCCATCTGGTCGTAGATCTGGCGCAGCACCGGGGCCATCTTGTTGGTCACCCGGCCGGCGACGATCATCAGGTCGGCCTGGCGCGGCGTCGCGGAGAAGCGCTCCATGCCGAACCGGGCGATGTCGTAGCGCGGGCCGCCGGTCGTCATCATCTCGATCGCGCAGCAGGCCAGGCCGAAGGTCGCCGGCCACAACGAGTTCTTCCGGCCCCAGTTGACCAGCTTCTCCAGGCTCGCCAAGAGGATTCCGTTGGGAAGCCGTTCCTCGAGTCCCATCTTTTCGCCTCCCCGTCAGTTCCAGTCGAGCCCGCCGCGCCGCCACACGTAGGCGTAGGCGAAGCCGAGCGTCGCGATGAACAAGAAGATCTCCACCAGCCCGAACATCCCGAGCGCGTCCGCGGAGACGGCGAACGGGTAAAGGAACACCATCTCGATGTCGAACAGGATGAAGAGCATCGCCGTCAGGTAGTACGCCACCGGCACGCGCCCACCGCCCACGACGGGCTGCGGCGAGGGCTCGATGCCGCACTCGTAGGCCTCGAGCTTCGCCCGGTTGTACCGCTTGGGACCGACAAGGGGACCGAGCAACGCCGAGAACGCCGCGAAGGCCGCGGCAAGTACGAACAGCAGGACCAGTGGGAGGTAACTTCCCAAGCCGGCCGAGACGTTCTCGTTCTGTGCTACAGATGTGCTGACAGCCGCGAGTGACACTTCGCCGTCCTTTCCCCGCTTCCGTCGGGCACCTTATGGGTCTTCCCGACGTTGCTGCTGGTTAGGCTTGCCTAACCCTTACCTTGTGAAAATCTTCACAAGGTCCCGCAAGCTCCGTGTGAAGCGCTTCACAAGACTGATGGATAGTCTAGGACTCGTTAATTCCGGACGTAACACAGGCCGGGTTTTCGCCGCCGAGCCGGCGAGGTTCCGCTTTCGGCCGCTCTTGTCAGCCGTCGAGATCCCGGGCCTTCCGCAGTGGGGAAGCCAGGATCGGGACCCACACCAGGGCGATCGCCGCCGCACCCGCGGCCAGCGCCGCACGGGGTGAGACCGCCTCGCCGAGCGCGCCCGCGGCGGCCGCGCCGATCGCCAGCGCACCCATCAGCAGGAACCGGAACGACGCGGTCATCCGGCCGAGCAGCCGGTCCGGGGTCACGGACTGGCGGAAGCTCACCAGCACCACGTTGTTCGCACCCACCACCGCGGTCACGACCACCCACCCCGCGGCGGCCAGCCACATGCGCGGGCCGTCCGCCAGGAACGGCATGCCGAAGCCGCACGGCGCCGCGACCAGCGACCCCAGCAACGACAGCCGCCCGGCCCCGATCACGTGGGCCAGCCGGCGCGCGACCAGTGAGCCGGCCAGTGTGCCGACCCCACCCGAGGCCAGGAACAGGCCCAGCACCGCCGGCGACACCCGCAGCTCGTCCACCAGCACGACCGGCAGCATCGTGACGATCAGCACGATGCCCAGGTTCACCAGCGCCCCCGACAACGCGATCGCCCGCAGGACCCGGTTGCGCATCACGAACGCGACGCCCTCGGTCATGTCGCGCCACAGGCGGGCACCCGTCGGGGCGGGCACCGGCTCGCGGTGGCGGACGCGCAGCACGCACCACGCCGACACCAGGTAGCTCACCGCGTCGACCAGCACGGCCACCGGGGCGGTCACCAGCGCGACCAGGTACCCCGCGACGCCCCGGCCGGCGATGTCGTTCACCGCGTCCATGCTGACCAGGCGGGCGTTCGCGGCCAGCAGCGCCGAGCGGCCGACCACCTGCGGCACGTACGACTGGTTGGCCACGTCGAAGAACACCGTGCCCACCCCGCACAGCAGCACCACCACGTACAGCTGGCCGATGTGCAGCACGCCGAGCCACCACGCCACCGGGACCGAGCACAGCAGCACCGCCCGCGCCACGTCCGCCGCGATCAGCACCGGGCGGCGGCGCAGGCGGTCCGTCCACGCACCCGCCGGCAGGCCGATGACCAGGAACGCCACCGTGCCGAGCGTGGCCAGCAGGCCGACCTCGCCCGGTGTGGCGTGCAGTGCGGTGACGGCGACCAGCGGCGTGGCGACGTACCCGACGGACGTCCCGAGGCGGCTGACCGCGGCGGCGGCGAAGAGCAGGCGGAAGTCACGGTTCACGCGGAGGTCACGGTTCACGTCGCGAAGATGGCACGGCGCACACACGGGTCCGACTGATTTAGGCTCAGCTGAATGCTGGAGCTGTCGTTCACCGCCGCGGACGTGGCCTACACGCGGTTCGCGTTCTCGCCGCTGTGGGAGGTCGTCGCGTCCGTCCTCGTGCTGCGGGGCGAGTTGGGCCGCGACCTCCACGCCCGGTGGACCGCCCAGGCGACCGAACGCCTGCGCGGGTTCGACTGGCGGCTCCTCGCCGACCTCGTGCGGCCGGGGGCACGCGTGATCCCCGGGTTCGTGTGCCCGCCGCCCACGTCTCCCCTGCCCGACCTCGACGCCGAGCTGGCCGTCGTGCGTGCCACCCCGGCCGACCAGATCGCCCGGGAGGTGGCGGCGATCCCCGCCATCACCTCGCCGCCGCCGGCCTCCGGCGCGCTCGCCGACGTGGTCGAGGAGTACTGGGACCGGGCGATCGCCCCGTTCTGGCCGCGCATACAGCGGCTCCTGGAGGCCGACGTCCAGTACCGGGCCAGGAGACTCACCACCGGTGGCGCGTCCGCACTCTTCGCCGACCTCAACCCGGCCGTGTGGTGGGACCGGGACCGGCTGCGCATCGACCACCCCCGCGTGTCGGCGCGGCGCGGCCTGCGGGGCAAGGGGTTGCTGCTGGTGCCGTCGGCGTTCGTGTGGCCAAGGGTCTTCTCGGTCACCGTGCCGGGCTGGCAGCCGACCCTGCGCTACCCTGCACGCGGCGTCGCCGAGCTGTGGGCCGACCGGACGGTGTCGCCGTCGACGGCCCTGGTCGGCGTGCTCGGGGCGGGGCGGGCGCGGTTGCTCACCGAGTTGGACAGCCCGGCGTCCACGAAGGACCTGGCCGCGCGGACCGGGCTCACGCCGGGTGGGGTCAGCCAGCACCTGACCGCGTTGAAGGCGGCCGGGCTGCTGTCGTCCCACCGGGTCGGGCGGCAGGTGCTCTACGCACGCACGGCCATCGCGGAGTCACTGCTCCGGACCTGACAGGCCCACAGAACACGATGAAGGCCGACCCGGCGAAGGTGGCGCAGCCACCGAGCAGGGTCGGCCTTCGGTCGAAGGGGTGTGCGTCCGCACGACGCACACCCCTTCGGTCGCCAGTACTAATCCTGGTTCAGGTAGTACAGCAGTCGCAGGATCTCGAGGTACAGCCACACCAGCGTGGTCATCAGGCCGAACGCCGCGTACCACGCCCACTTGGACGGCATGCCCGCGCGGATCATCTGGTCGGCCATGTCGAAGTCCAGCAGGAAGTTGAACGCCGCGATGCCGATGACGACGATCGAGAAGACGATCGACATCGTGCCGCCGTCACGCAGCGGGTTGTAGCCGAAGAACGACATGACCAGGTTGATCAGCATGAGGCCGGCGGCCGCGACCGTCGCGCCGATGATCCACTTGGTCAGCTTCGGGGTGACCTTGACGGCACCCGTCTTGTAGACCACGAGCATCACGATGAACACCAGCGCGGTGCCGATGACGGCCTGGATCGCGATGCCCTCGACGAGGCCGGAGAACACGCCGGTGATGGCGCCGAGGAACAGCCCCTCGGCCGCCGAGTACGACAGCACGAGCGCCGGGTTCGGCATCTGCTTGAAGATGATGACGAGCGACAGCACGAGGCCGACGATCAGTCCGATGATCATCGGCGGGAACGGGCTGAGCGCGCCGCTGTACACGGCGACACCTGTGATGATGCCGACGACCAGCGCGAGACCGACCGTGAGCGCCGTCTTCGTGACCACGTCGTCGACCGTCATCGGGCGATCGGACGTGGTAGGCGGCGCCTGGTGGTAACCGCCGTATCCCGGCTCGCCTTGCGGCTGGGTCTGGAAGCCCGCGTAGCCGCCGCCGAACCCGCCGCGCGGCAGGTTCCGGAACGCGGGATTACTGGTAGAACGCACCTGTTCCTCCTGGGCCTGATGGCTCCTTCACCGGGTTCAACGTCCAACCACGCCGGCTGGTTCCCGATGAGTAAAACAGACTTTACCGTCTCGGGTGTGATCGTCGAGACAACCTTGCCTGAAGACTAGATGTGACCACACCACCCGGCCCGGCGTCCCCCAGTTGAGCTACTACTCTCCGTTAGCCTGACCGAGCATCACTGGGAGGCGCGATGGACCGGCGCTGGGGACCGATAGCCACCGGGGTCGCGCTCGCCCTCACCTTCGTCGTGCTGGTCCTGCTCGGCACCACGGGCGGTCCAGCCGCGCCACCGCCGGCGGACGGGGTGCCGGTCGCGCAGGGGAAGGCAGGCGCGGCGGGCGTGCCACCGGCCTGGATGCGCAGGCTCTCCCCCGGCGAGAAGCCGCCGCAGTTCGTGCTGTTCTCCTTCGACGGCGCCGGATCCCACGACCACTGGCAGCGGATCCTGCCGCTCGCGGCCAAGGTGAACGCGCACATCACCGGCTTCCTGTCCGGCCTCTACCTGCTGCCGGACACCCTGCGCGGCACCTACCACGGCCCCGGCCACGGCGCCGGCCGCGCGTCGATCAGCTTCGGCGGCACGGACGCCGACGTCGCCACGCGGATCAGGGACCTCAACGCCGCGCTCGCCGCGGGCCACGAGATCGGCACCCACTTCAACGGGCACTTCTGCGCCGGCAACGAGCCGAGCGGCGGAGTGTGGTCGAAGGCCGACTGGGTCTCGGAGCTGGACCAGTTCTTCGACATCCTGCGCGACGCGGCCGCCCGCGGGCTGCGGGTGCCGGAGGACGAGGTCAGGGGCGGGCGCATCCCGTGCCTGGAGGGCAGGCCGGAGGCGTTCCTGCCGGCCATGGCCGACCGCGCGATGACCTACGACACCAGCCGCACCACCGAGGGCGTCGCGTGGCCGGAGCAGAAGGACGGCATGTGGGAGTTCTGGGTGCCCGTCGTGAAGGTGCCGGCGTTGGGCGGCAAGAAGGTCACCATGCAGGACTACAACCTCTGGTACGCCATGAACGGCGCCCAGGAGGACCCGGCCCGCGACGCCGAGTTCACCGCGGCCACGCTCGACACGTACCGGGCCGCCTACCAGGCCGCGTACAACACCAACCGCGCGCCGCTCACGATCGGCAACCACTTCAACGACTGGTCGGGTGGCGCGTTCAGCCGGGCGACGGAACAGTTCATGGGCGAGGTGTGCGTGCGCCCCAACACCGCGTGCGCGACCTACTCCGAGGTGCTCGACTGGATGAAGCTGCAGGACCCGGCCGTCCTCGACACCTTCCGGCACAAGCCGCACGCACAGATCAGTTAAGTGGAATGCTGGCGTCCGGCGGAAGGAGTGCGCGATGGCGACCTACCTGGTGACCGGGGCGACCGGCCTGATCGGCCGGCACTTCGTGGCGGAGATCCTGGCGCGGCCGGACACCGAGCGGGTGTGGGTGCTGGTGCGGGAGCGTTCGCAGGAACGGCTCGCGGAGGTCGCGCGGAACTGGCCCGACGCGGACCGGGTGCGCAACCTAGTCGGCGACATCCGCGCCGAGCGGCTCGGCATCTCCGACGACCAGGTCGCGGAGCTGGTCGGCGGCGTCGACCACCTCGTGCACCTGGCCGCCCTGTACGACATCGCGGCCGACGACGACGCGAGCATCGCCGCGAACGTCGAGGGCACCAGGCACGTCCTCGCGCTGGCCGAGGCGCTACGGGTGGGCTGCCTCGACCACGTGTCGTCCGTGGCCGTCGCGGGCGACTACCGCGGCCGGTTCACCGAGGAGATGTTCGACGCGGGCCA
>NZ_JBJMIE010000652.1:0-15544 GCF_045807065.1 Actinophytocola sp.
AAACTCTTACCAAAAAAAACTCTCAACCAAAAACTCACGGCCCCGCGCCACCCCGGCCCGGGCCGCCGCCATCGTCGGATTCGTCGCATAGCCACTTCTCGTCACGGCCCTGGTCATCGCCGCACCCCCTCGAAATCGCGCACGGCCTCTTGCTGCCGGCCGGACTCGAACTGCTGGACCATCGCCATGTAGGTGTCCTCGAGGCTGGCCCGCCGCACCTCGAGGTCCGCGACCCGCTCGTCGTGCTCCTTGAACAGCTGTCGCACGAACTCCGTCGCGTCGCTCGTCGAATGCACGAACCGCTGCCCGTCGACCGTCCACTTCACCTCGGCCTCGGTGGACATCCGCCGTGCCAGCTCGTCGGCCGAGCCGTCGGCGATGATCGTGCCGCCGGCCAGGATGAGGATCCGGTCGGCCAGCTTCTCGGCCTCGTCGAGGTCGTGCGTGGTCAGCAGGATCGTCGTTTTCGCGTCGGACAGCGCGTGCACCAGGTCGTGGAACTCCCTGCGCGCCTCGGGGTCGAACCCCGCGGTCGGCTCGTCGAGGAACAGCAGCTCCGGCCGTCCGACGATGCCGATCGCCACGTCCAGCCGCCGCCGCTGGCCGCCGGACAGCCGCGAGATCCGCTTGTCCGCGTGCTCGGTCAGGCCGACGGCCGCGATCAGCTCCTCGGTGTCCCACGGCCGCGTGATGCGGTCGGTCGAGTAGGGCGCGTAGTAGAGGCCGAGGTGCGCCAGCAGCTCGCGCACCTTCCACTTGCCGTGGTCCCGCCACGACTGGAGCACGACGCCCAGCCGTGCCCGCCAGTGCTCGTCCCCGTGCGCCGGGTCGACCCCCAGCACGCTGACCTCCCCCGCCGAACGCATCCGGAACCCCTCGAGGATCTCGATGGTCGTCGTCTTGCCCGCCCCGTTCGGGCCCAGCAACGCGACCACCTCGCCCGGATGTGCCACGAGGTCCACCCCCATGAGCACGTCTTTCGTGCCGTACCGCATCCGCAGATCACGGACGTCCAGAACGTTCGTCTCGTCCACCCCTTGGTTCCTCCCTGCCGGCGCCCGCGTGTGATCTACCACGGTCACGATCCACCTCCTATCGCTCTGATGCTGCGAACGATAGCAGGTGTACTACATAGGAAGGTAGGTGTTTTACGTACCGTCATGGAACCGCGATGTGCGGGATTCCTACTCCGACGCGGGGCCCGAGAACGTCGGCCTGCGCTTCTCGCGGATCGCGGACACGCCCTCGCGCACGTCCGGTCCCGCGAACCCGAGGAACTCCAGCCCCAACGAGGTGTCGAAGAGCGGTCCGGCCTGGCGCAGCCAGTTGTTCAGCGCGTACTTCGTCCACCGGATCGCGCTCTGCGAGCCGTTCGCCAGCCGGGAGGCCACCGCGCGGGCCCGCTCGTGCAGCTCGTCGCCCGGCACGCACAGCGACACCAGGCCGATCCGCTCGGCCTCCTCGCCGGACACGGCCTCGCAGGTCAGCAGGTAGTACTTGGCCTTCGCCATGCCGCACAGCAGGGGCCACACGATCGCCGCGTGGTCGCCGGCCGCGACGCCCAGGCGGGTGTGGCCGTCGATGATGCGGGCGTCGGTCGCGGCGATCGACACGTCCGCGAGCAGGCCGACCACCAGGCCGGCGCCCACCGCGGGGCCCTCGATGGCCGACACGATCGGCTTCGAGCAGTTGATCACGTTGTAGACGAGGTCGCGGGCCTCGCGGAGCACCCGGACGCGGACCTCGAACGAGGACGCCATGTCCGACACCAGGTCGAGGTCGCCGCCGGCGGAGAACACGCCGCCCTCGCCGCGGATGATCGCCACCCGCACGTCCGGGTCGGTGTCGACGGCCGACCAGACCGCGGCGAGGTCGCGGTGCCCCTCGTGCCCGACGGCGTTCAGCCGTCCCGGCGCCGACATGGACACCTCGAGGACACCGCCCCCGAGGTCGGCGAAGCGGAGGCTGGGGAACTGTGTTGAGTAGTCATGCACGAGACATGCCTACTCGATGGCGCTCCCCAACAGCCAGTAACCCGAGAAGTACACGTCCTTCCTGTCGATCCCGCGGTCCCGCACGAGGTGCCGCCGCAACCCGGTCACCGCGCTCGACTCGCCGGCCAGCCACGCGTAGGGCCGCCCGGTGGGGAACTCCGCCCGCCCGATCGCCTCCCGCAGCAGGCCGCCGCCGACGGCCGGCCCGCCGTCGCGCGACAGCCACGTCACCCGCGCGTTCCCGGCGCACGGCAGCGGCCGGATCTCCGCGGCGGACTCGACCTCGACGAACACCAGTGCGGTGCGTTCCGCCGGCAGGGCCGCCAGGATCCCGGTGATCGCCGGCAGCGCGGTCTCGTCACCGGCGAGCAGCGTCCAGTCGGTGTCGGCGTCGGGCCGGTACTCGTAGCCGTGCACCGTCGGGCACCGCGCGTTCGGGCCGAGGATCGCCACACGGTCGCCGGGCCTCGCCCGCCCGGCCCAGGTCGACGCCGGGCCGAGGTCGCCGTGCAGCACGAAGTCCACGTCCAGCTCGTGGGAGTCCGGGCGCAGCTCGCGGATGGTGAACGTCCGCATGGGCGGCTTGGTGGCGGCCGGCATCGCGCGGTACTCGGCGAACCAGTCCGGCCCCTCCGGCACGACCGGATCGGTCTGCCCGGGCAGCGGCAGGAACAGCTTGACGCGGTGGTCGTGCCCGGCCCACACGCACCCGGAAAGCGACGGGCCGCCGAACGTCACCCGTAGCATCTTCGGGCTGATCCGCTCGGTCCGCACGACCGCCACCCGGAAGAGGACGTAGGACTGGACCTCGGTCTGGACCGCGGTCATCGGCTCACCGCCAGCTGCGCGGGCACCCGCGTGCGGACCGAGTCGAGGATCTGGCCGGCCCGCACGGCCGTCGTGGACAGCAGCGACGAGGAGATCCCGTGCGTGTGCTCGGTGCTGCCCTGCAGGTACAGGCCCCCGGCCAGCTCCGGCGAGGTCTCCACGCGGTAGTCCCGGGCGACCCTCAGCTCGCCGGCGTCGTCGCGATGGCACACCCGGCCGAGGTCACCCAGCAGGGCCACCGGATCGACGGGCCGGTAACCCGTCGCGTACACGACGACGTCGCAGTCCAGCACGGTCTTCTCGTGCGTGGTCAGCGACTCGATCGTGGCCCGGATGCTCTCGCCGGTCTCCACGGTCTCCACGACCCTCGACACGTTGAACAGCCGCAGCCGCCGCGTGCCGACGACCTTCTCCTGGTAGACCCGCCGGTACAGCTCCTCGATGAGGTCCGTGTCGACCACCGAGTAGTTCGTGTTCGCGTGGTAGCCCATGATCAGCCGCTTGACCTCCGGCGGCGCGCTGTAGAACTGGTCGACCGCGTCCGGGTCGAACACCCGGTTGGCGAACGGGCTGTCGTCGGACGGGCTGTAGCCGTACCGGGAGAAGACCCCGCACACCTCGGCGTGCGGGAAGTTGTCGTGCAGGTACTTGGTGACCTCGGCCGCGCTCTGCCCGGCGCCGACGACCGCGAACCGGACCGGCGGCGGGTGGGCCGTGGACCGGCGGAGCCGCTCGACCCGCTCCAGCAGGTCGCGGTTGTGCCACACGCGTTCCGACAGCACCGCGCCGGGCGGCAGGTGCGGGGTGAGACCCATCCCGAACACGAGGTTGCGGGCGCGGACCGTGGTCGTCGTGCCGTCGGTGCGGCGCGCGGTGACGTCGAACACCGCGCCGTCGGCGGTGGCCGTGACCCCGACGACCTCGTGGCCGTACCGGACCTCGTCGGTGAACCGGGCGGCCGCCCACTCGAGATAGTCGTGGAACTCGACGCGCAGCGGGAACAGCGACTTCTGGTTGATGAAGTCGACGAGCCGGTCCGCGCTGTGCAGGTAGGACAGGAAGCTGAAGTCGCTGGTCGGGTTCCGCAGGGTGACGAGGTCCTTGAGGAACGAGACCTGCATGGTCGCGTCCTCGATCAGCATGCCGCGGTGCCAGCCGAAGCCGGGTTGCCGCTCGAGGAACAGGCTTCGTACGGGCGTGGCGTCCGGCCGCGCGTTGTGCTCGGCGACCGCGATCGCCAGTGCGAGGTTGGCTGGTCCGAAACCGACTCCGACGACGTCGAGAACGCCGTCGTACGTCTCCGGGTCCCCGACGAGTTCCTGTGGCATTACCGTCCTCTCCACGATCCGGCGAGGTAAGGCTAACCTAAGGTCCACTTGTAAGGATAGGCTGCACTGAGCTGGATGGGAGAAGTCCATGCGCGTGGCGCTCTTCGGGTACCAGACCTGGGGACACCGGACCCTCGAGGCGCTGCTCGCCTCGGAGCACGAGGTGGTGCTGGCCGTGACGCACCCCGCGAGCGACCACGTGTACGAGTCGATCTGGAACGACTCCGTCGCCGACCTGGCGGCGGCGCACGGCGTGCCGGTCATCCTGCGCAACCGCCCCGACGAGGACGTGGTGCGGGCGCTCAAGGAGGCCCGGCCGGATCTCATCGTCGCGAACAACTGGCGGACCTGGATCCCGCCGCACATCTTCAACCTCCCGCCGCGCGGGACGCTCAACGTGCACGACTCGCTGCTGCCGGCGTACGCGGGCTTCGCGCCGGTGATCTGGGCGCTGATCAACGGCGAGCCCGAGGTCGGCGTGACGGCGCACATGATGGACGACGACCTGGACGCCGGTGACATCGTGCTGCAGCGGTCGGTCCCGGTCGGACCGAAGGACACCGCGGCCGACCTCTTCCACCGCACGGTCGACCTCATCGGACCGATCGTGGTGGACGCGCTCGCCCGCCTCGACCGTGGCGAGAAGGACTTCGCCAAGCAGGACCCGGCGAAGGCGTCCTTCTTCCACAAGCGGTCCATCGAGGACAGCCGCATCGACTGGCACTGGAGCGCCGAGGAGTTGGAGCGGCTGGTGCGGGCCCAGTCCGACCCGTACCCGAACGCGTTCACCTACCACGGTTCGACGCGGCTGCGGGTGCTCGAGGCGGACGTCTCGGCCAACCGGTACGGCGGCACGCCGGGACGTATCTTCATCAGGGAGGGCGACGGCGTGGTGATCGTCGCGGGTGCCGACGCCCGCCGCGGCCGCGACCGCGGCCTGCTGCTGCGCCGGCTCCGGCTCGACGACGGCACGGAGCTGGCGGCCACCGACTACTTCCGCGCCATGGGCGGCTACCTCACCGCGCACCCGACAGGAGAGCGACGTGACTGACCTGCGTACCGAGCCGGCCGAGGTCGCCGAACTGCGTGCCGAGCACCTCCGCCTGGCCTACGGGGACCGGGTGGTCGTCGACGACCTCGACCTGCTGGTGCCGTCGGGTCGGATCACCGCGATCGTCGGGGCCAACGCCTGTGGCAAGTCCACGCTGCTGCGGGCGCTGGCACGGCTGCTGTCGCCGGTGGCCGGCACCGTCTACCTCGACGGCCGGTCCGTGCACGACACGCCGACGCGCCAGGTCGCGCGGCGGCTCGGCATCCTGCCGCAGTCGCCCGTCGCGCCGGACGGGTTGACCGTCGTCGACCTCGTGACGCGCGGGCGGGCACCGCACCAGAGCTGGTTGCGGCAGTGGTCGTCGGCGGACGAGGTGGCGGTCGCGGCCGCGCTGCGTGCCACCCGGTTGACCGACCTCGCCGACCGGCCGGTCGACGAGCTGTCGGGCGGGCAGCGGCAGCGGGCCTGGATCGCGATGGCGATCGCGCAGGAGACGCCGGTGCTGTTGCTCGACGAGCCGACGACGTTCCTCGACCTCGCCCACCAGATCGACGTGCTCGACCTCGTCGTGGACCTGAACCGGCGCGAGGGCCGAACAATTGTGATGGTTCTTCACGATTTGAACCAGGCGTGCCGCTATGCGGATCACGTAATAGCGATGAAGGCGGGCCGGATCGTCGCCGAGGGATCACCCTCGACGGTGGTCACACCCGAACTGGTAGGAGACGTTTTCGATGTCGGGTGCCAGGTGACGACCGACCCCGTCAGTGCAACACCGCTGGTCATCCCCACCGGTCGCCATCATTCGGTCACTGTCCGTGAGAGCGAGCACTCTAGGTAACATCGCGACGAGCCGTGACGAAAAACCGAATGTCAGGCTTTTTTCGTCGGGGGAGTGAGTGATGGCTGTTCGCTGGATCCTCGGTCTCGTTTCCGGTCTCGCATTCGTGGCCGGCCTCGCTTTTCACGTGCTGCTGGCCGCGATCGCCGGCCTGCTCGGCCTGCTCGGCGCGGTCGTCGTGCGCCCGGGCGCCAACCCGCTCACCGCGACCTACCGGGACGTGCGCCCGCTGGACCGCAAGCAGGACTGGTGAGAACCCGCTCGCGCCCGTGAGGTCCACTTTCCGCCATCTGGTCTGGACCATGTTCCGTCACGTGGTACGGACCAATTGACAACTGTCGGGCCGATCGCCGGTGTGCCGGGTTCGGACCAGCGGCGACAGGAGCCAGCTCACACCGTTAAGTGAACCGGGATTTGCTAAGTTCCGGTTAGCTGACGAGGAGGTGGCCATGACCGACGACCGGCACGCGTGGTTGACGCCCGGGGTGTTCGAGGTGGCACCGGGTGTCCACCGCATCCCGCTGCCCCTGCCGATGGACGGGCTGCGTGCGGTCAACGTCTACGCCATCGAGACCGGCGGCGGGCTGGTCATGATCGACTCCGGGTGGGCGCTCGAGGTCGCGGAGCGCCAGCTGGAGCAGGCCCTCGGCGGCATCGGCTACGAGTTCGGCGACATCCAGCGCTTCCTCGTCACCCACATCCACCGGGACCACTACACGCTCGCCATCTCGCTGCGCCGCGTCTACGGCAGCAAGATCGCGCTCGGCATCGGCGAGCAGCCCTCGCTGCGGCGCACCCTGGACGGCCGGCTCGACGGCCAGGTCAGCCAGATGCTCCGCTGGGGCGCGGCGCCGCTGATGGCGAAGTGGGCGGAAGCCTTCGGCGAGCGGGACGACCGGGGTCGCGACCAGTACGAGGAGCCCGACGAGTGGCTCGAGGGCACCACGACCATCGAGTTCGGCGACCACACGCTCCGCGCGGTGCCGACGCCCGGCCACACCCAGGGGCACGTCGTGTTCGTCGACGAGCGCGCCGGTGTGCTGTTCGCCGGCGATCACGTGCTGCCGCACATCACGCCGTCGATCGGGTTCCAGCCGGAGCCCGCCGAGCAGCCGCTCGCGGACTACCTCGAGAGTCTCCGCCTCGTCCGGTCCTACCCGGACATGCGGCTCCTGCCGGCGCACGGACCCGTCACGGCGAGCACGCACGCCCGGGTGGACGAGCTGCTGGCACACCACGAGGAACGGCTCGCCGAGACCCTCACCGCGGTGCGGGACGGGGCGGGCACCGCGTACGAGGCCGCGCGGCGGTTGGGGTGGACACGTCGGCATCGCCGTTTCGACGACCTCGACCTGTTCAACCAGACGCTCGCGACCGGAGAAACCGCGGCACACCTGGATGTCCTGGTTCTCCGCGGCCGGCTCACATCGTCCACAACGGACAGGGTGGTGGAGTACAGGATTGTCACTCCACCACCGGTGTCCTGAACGGCACTGATCTCGTCCGGCGGCGGGATGAGCGGAACTGCTCCGCCGCCGTGAGGGTGCCGGTTCGTGTCCGCGGGCCGGGGTCTCGGGTTGCTCCGCGGAGATCGGGTCAGTCTCGTCCGGTGGCCCGAACGGGGGGGTTAGTCGGCCACCGGAACCCTGATCGCGCCGTTCTCGTCCACTTGGTCGAGACCGAGCATCGCGAGCAGGTCCGCGCAGTCCTGCGGGTCGGAGGCGTGGCACGCGACCGTGCGAGCTGCCTTCCGGTTCTGGACCGCGTAGTGCATCTTCTCGCTAGCCCGTGCTTCCGCGAAGCGGCCTTGCTCAAGGGTGGGGCTGGCGTGTCGTGCCCAGGTCATACGGAGCCTTTCTGCCTGCCTGCCGGAAGTCGGGGGCCTTCCGCCAGTCTCATTGTCGACCGTGCCGCTCGGTAACCAACGTCGAGGGGGTCACGACCAGTCCGGGAGACGTCCCGGCGCCGGCATCCTGACACTCTCCGCACGGTTCACACCACCCCCGTCATGGTCAGACCGAGTCGAATTCCGCGCACTGTTGAATCGTTATTCAGCAGGTGGGCAGGGCTTTAGCGATTTACTCTCTTAGGTTTTTCCCAGCTTTCACGGTTATTCAGGTTATGCACGTTCCGGTCCCGAACGGTCACGGGGGGTGTTCGTTTCACGAGCTGTTCACGAGGGCAAACATCCTTGTAACGTCACTCCCTGTCAGCGAATTCCCCGTTTTGGCGAACGCGATCACCGCACGAGGTGGGCCGGTTATCGGTGCACAGAAAATAGTCACCGGCCGAGTCCTCGATACCGGCGCACCGACAGGGGGAAGAAGACCGCGACGAGCAGCACGGGCCACGCGACCGCCATGAGCAGGGCGTGGTCCTCGACCCAGGAGCCACCGCCCCAGCCGGGGTTGCCGAACAGCTCCCGCGCCGCCGCGACCGTCGACGACAGGGGGTTCCACTCGGCGATCGCGCCCAGCCAGCCGGGCATGGTCCCCGGCGCGACGAACGTGTTGGACAGGAACGTGACCGGCCAGACGAGGATCTGCACCGCGACCACGCTTTCCGGCCTCCTGACCACCAGCCCGAGGAGGATTCCCAGCCACAGCAGGGCGAACCGCAGCAGGAGCAGCAGCCCGACCGCCGCGAGCACCGACCCGGGGCCGGTGTGCGCCCGCCACCCGACCAGCAGCCCGGCCGCCATGATCACGGCCAGCCCGACGACCGAGTTCAGCATGTCCGCCCCGGCCCGCCCGACCACGACGGCCGACGGCGCCATCGGCATGGACCGGAACCGGTCGGTGACCCCCCAGGCCGCGTCCGTACTGACCGCGATCATCGTCGTCTCCAGCCCGAACGCCATGGTCATGGCGAACATCCCGGGCAGGATGAACTCGCGGTACCCGTCCCCGCCGCCCGGCACGGCCATCGCCCCGCCGAACAGGTAACCGAACATCACGACCATCAACACCGGGAACAACAGCCCCACGACGACCGGCCCCGGCTCCCGCAGCCAGTGCAGGAGGTCGCGGCGGGTCATCGTCCAGCCGTCGGTGAGAGCCCAGTGCATGCCGGCACCTCCATCGTGGTGGGGTTCGGGGACGGTTCCACGGGTGGGAGTCCGGTTCATGCCGATGCCTCCGTCGCGGTCAGGTGGAGGAACACCTCGTCGAGCGTCGGGCGGCGCAACCCCACGTCCACCACGGCGAGGTCCGCCTCCCGCAGGGCGTGGACCGCGTTCGCCAGTGCGGGTAGTGGGTCGGCCACCGGTGCGCTGACCCGGCGGTTGTCGACGTCGACGTCCGGCTGGGTGCCCGTCACCGACGCCACCACCGAGGCCGCGCGGGGCAGTTCCGCCGTGTCGTGGACCACCACGTCGAGCCGGTCGCCGCCGAGTTCGGCCTTCAGCGCGGCCGGGCTGCCCGAGGCGATCACCCGGCCGTCGTCGACGACGGTGATCGCCGACGCCAGTTGGTCGGCCTCGTCGAGGTGCTGGGTCGTCAGCAGGACCGTCGTGCCCTCGCGGACCAGCGCGCGCACCGCCTCCCACACCTCGGTGCGGCCGCGCGGGTCGAGCCCGGTCGTCGGCTCGTCGAGGAACAGCACCCGCGGCCGCAGGATCAGGCTCGCCGCCAGGTCGAGCCGCCGCCGCATCCCGCCGGAGAACTGCCTGGTCGGCTTCGGGCCGGTGTCCGCGAGGCCGAACTGGGCGAGCAGCTCCGTGGCTCTGGCACGGGCCTGCGCGGCGGGCAGGTGGTACAGCCGGCCGAACAGCACGAGGTTCTGCCGCGCGGAGAGCGCCACGACGACGGTCGCGTGCGGCCCGACGAGCCCGATGTGGGCGCGGACCCGGGCGGGTTCGCGGGCGACGTCGAAGCCGGCCACCGAGGCGCGCCCCGCGTCGAGCCGCAGCAACGTGGTGAGGATGCGGACGGTCGTGGTCTTGCCGGCCCCGTTCGGCCCGAGCAACCCGTGCACGGTGCCCGCCGCGACCGTCAGGTCGAGACCGTCGAGCGCGGTCCTGCCGCCGAACCGCTTGCGCAGCCCTTCGACGCTGATCATGAGGGGATCCTCCTAGTCGTACGATGTACGGCAGTAGACGTTACCGTACATCGTACGAAGATTCTAGGATGTTACGGATGGCGAAGAAGGACGGCGAGACCGGGCACTACGGGGGCCGGGGGGACCCCGTGCGCAGCATGGAGCTGCTCTGGGGCACCGGCCCGGCACCGAAGTCCCGCGGTCCGCGGCAGGGGCTGACGGTCGAGCGGATCGTCCGCGCCGGCATCGAGATCGCGGACGCGGAGGGCCTCGCCGCGGTCTCCATGCGGCGGGTGGCCGACCGGCTCGGCGTCGGCACGATGTCGCTGTACACCTACGTCCCGTCCAAGGCCGAGCTGGTCGACGTGATGTTCGACCGCGCCGTCGGGTCGGTGCCCCGCGACGAGGTGCCGGGCGGCTGGCGCGAGAGGCTGACGGCCATCGCGTGGGCGGACTGGGAGCTGTACCGGCGCCACCCGTGGTTGCTCCAGGTCATGGCCATGTCCCGGCCGCCACTGGGACCGGCCGGCATCGCCGCGTACGACCACGGCCTCCGCGCGGTCGACGGCATCGGCCTCACCGAGCTGGAGATGGACTCGGTGGTCAGCATGGTGTCGGTGTACGTCCAGGGCACGGCCCGCGCGGCGGCGGAGGCGGCCACCTCCGCACATGAGACCGGCGTCACCGACGCCGAGTGGTGGGCGGCGTACGCGCCCCTCCTGGAGAAGGTCTTCGACCCCGAGCGGTACCCGGTCGCGGCACGGGTGGGGCAGGTCGCCGGCGAGACACACCAGGCCGCCTACGACGCCCGGCACGGCTTCGAGTTCGGCCTGGCCAGAATCCTGGACGGCGTGGAGGCCCTGATCCGGTCGCGTGCCTGACCGGTCCAGTAGGCGGCAAACGTCACACCCTGTTGCGCGACTCGCGACGCGATCGGAAATACTGGCGAGTAACAAGCAAGACTGACACTCTTGCAAGCCAACGTCGCCGGATGCGGGAGAGCCTCGTGGTCGTTCGATTGATACTCGGACTGCTGATGACCGTCGTGGTGCTCGGCCTTGCCGCGCGGCGGGTGAAGTTCATCTACGAGCTGATCAAGGTCGGACAGCCGGTTGGCCGCTTCGACCGGCTTGGTGCGCGGCTGTGGGCGCAGGTCAAGGAGGTCTTCGGCCAGCGCAAGCTGCTCAAGTGGTCCATCCCGGGCGCGGCCCACTTCTTCACGTTCTGGGGCTTCGTCATCCTCGCCTCGGTCTACCTAGAGGCCTACGGCGCCCTGTTCGACCCGGACTTCCACATCCCGCTGATCGGCCGCTGGTCGGTGCTCGGCTTCGCGCAGGACTTCATCGCCGTGATGGTGTTGGTGTCGGTCGTGGCGTTCGCGATCATCCGGCTCCGCCAGGCGCCGGAGCGGCGTCAGCGCGCGTCCCGCTTCTACGGTTCGCACACCGGCGGCGCGTGGCTGATCCTGTTCATGATCTTCAACGTCATCTGGACGATGTTCCTGTTCCGCGGCGCGTCCGCGGCGGTGGGCACCTTCCCGTACGACTCCGGCGCGTGGGTCTCGCTCGGTGTCGGCGACCTGTTGGAGCCCGCCGGTCACACGGTCAACGAGTGGATCGAGTCGGTCGGCCTGCTGCTGCACATCGGCGTGATGCTGTCGTTCCTGCTGATCGTGCTCCACTCGAAGCACCTGCACATCTTCGTCGCGCCGGTCAACGTCTCCACCAAGCGCCTGCCGGACGGCCTCGGCCCGCTGCTGCCCATGGAGTCGCACGGCAAGCCGATCGACTTCGAGGACCCGGGCGACGAGGACGTGTTCGGCCGCGGCAAGATCGAGGACTTCACCTGGAAGGGCATGCTCGACTTCGCCACGTGCACCGAGTGCGGGCGTTGCCAGAGCCAGTGCCCGGCGTGGAACACGGGCAAGCCGCTGTCACCCAAACTGGTGATCATGGACCTGCGCGACCACCTGTTCGCGAAGGCGCCGTACCTGATCGGCGGCCAGGAGATGCCCGACCACAGCGACGTCGACGTCCTGGAGCTGGCCGAGAATGGGCACAAGGGCCCGGCGCACGGCGGCGTGCCGGAGTCCGGGTTCGGCCGCGTGCCAGCCAAGGGCGCCGCGCAGGCCACCCGCCCGCTCGTCGGCTCGGCCGAGGTCGGCGGCGTCATCGAGCCGGACGTGCTCTGGTCCTGCACTACCTGCGGCGCCTGCGTCGACCAGTGCCCGGTGGACATCGAGCACGTCGACCACATCGTCGACATGCGTCGCTACCAGGTCATGATCGAGTCGGAGTTCCCGTCCGAGCTGGGCACCCTGTTCCGCAACCTGGAGAACAAGGGCAACCCGTGGGGCCAGAACAACTCCGAGCGCATGGACTGGGCCAAGGACCTGCCGTTCGAGGTGCCGGTCTACGACGGTGAGCTGGCCGACGACGTCGAGTACCTGTACTGGATCGGCTGCGCGGGGGCGTTCGACGACAACGCGAAGAAGACGGTCCGCGCGACGGCCGAGCTCCTGCACATCGCGGGCGTGAAGTACGTGGTGCTCGGCAAGGAGGAGAGCTGCACCGGCGACCCCGCGCGGCGCGCCGGCAACGAGTTCCTCTTCCAGATGATGGCCCAGCAGACCGCGGAGATGCTCAATACCGTCTTCGAGGGCCGCGAACCGACCAAGCGGAAGATCGTCACGACCTGCCCGCACTGCATGAACACCCTCGGCCGCGAGTACCCCCAGCTGGAGGGCATGATCCCCAGCTTCGAGGGCACGAACGGGCACTGGGAGGTCATGCACCACACGCAGGTGCTCAACCGACTCGTGCGCGACGGCAGGCTGACCCCGGTCAAGCCCGCCGACGGCGGTGCGCCCGTCACCTACCACGACCCCTGCTACCTGGGCCGGCACAACAAGGTCTACGAGCCGCCGCGTGAGCTGGTCGGTGCCGCGGGTGCCGTCCTCACGGAGATGCCGCGGCACGCCGACCGGGCGCTGTGCTGCGGTGCGGGTGGCGCGCGGATGTGGATGGAGGAGCACATCGGCAAGCGCATCAACCTGGAGCGCGTCGACGAGGCCCTGAACACCGACGCGAAGGAGATCGTGACCGGCTGCCCGTTCTGCCGCGTCATGGTCACCGACGGGCTCGTGCAGCGGCAGAGCGAGGACAAGGGCACGGACGTGCAGGTCAGGGACGTCTCGCAGATGCTGCTGGAGTCGGTGAAGCGCGGGCTCTAGGTTCCCTCCAGCCCGCTTCGACGGATTCTTGTCTCGAAATCCGGACACTGGGTGAGTGATCAGCGGAGGAGAGTCCACGCAGCCCGTCAAGCTCGACCGGGTGGTGATCAGGTTCGCCGGTGACTCGGGTGACGGGATGCAGCTCACCGGTGACCGGTTCACCTCCGAGGCGGCGGCGTTCGGCAACGACCTCGCGACGCTGCCCAACTTCCCGGCGGAGATCCGCGCTCCCGCGGGGACCCTGCCGGGGGTCTCGTCGTTCCAGCTGCAGTTCGCGGACTACGACATCCTGACCCCCGGCGACCGGCCGGACGTGCTGGTGGCCATGAACCCGGCCGCGTTGAAGGCCAACATCGGGGACGTGCCGGCCGGCGGGACCGTGCTCGTCAACACCGACGAGTTCGTCAGGCGGAACCTGTCGAAGGTCGGCTACGCGGCGAACCCCCTGGAGGACGGGTCGCTCCGGTCCCACCGGGTGCTGCCGGTCGCGATGGCGTCGCTGACCCAGGGGGCGCTGTCGGACACGGGACTGTCCAAGAAGGACGCCGAGCGCTGCAAGAACATGTTCGCGCTCGGGTTGCTGTCGTGGATGTACGGACGCCCGACCGAGGGGACGGAACGCTTCCTGCGTGAGAAGTTCGCCCGCAAGCCGGACATCGCCGAGGCGAACGTGCTGGCGTTCCGGGCGGGGTGGAACTACGGCGAGACGACCGAGGAGTTCGCCGTCCGGTACGAGGTCGCGCCCGCGTCGCTGCCGCCGGGTACCTACCGGCAGATCACCGGGAACATCGCGCTGGCGTACGGGATCGTCGCGGCCGGGCGGTGTTCCGGGTTGCCGGTGTTCCTGGGTAGCTATCCGATCACGCCGGCGTCGGACATTCTGCACGAGTTGTCCAAGCACAAGAACTTCAACGTGACGACCATGCAGGCCGAGGACGAGATCGCGGGTGTCGGTGCGGCGTTGGGTGCGGCTTACGGTGGTTCGCTGGGGGTGACGACTACCTCGGGGCCGGGGTTGGCGTTGAAGGCGGAGACGATTGGGCTCGCGGTGATGGCGGAGTTGCCGTTGCTGGTGATCGATGTGCAGCGGGGTGGCCCGTCGACGGGGTTGCCGACCAAGACCGAGCAGGCCGACCTGCTGCAGGCGATGTACGGGCGCAACGGCGAGTCGCCGGTGCCGGTGCTCGCGCCGAGGTCGCCGGCGGACTGCTTCGCCGTGGTACTGGACGCGGTGCGGATCGCGCTGCGGTACCGGACACCGGTGCTGCTGCTGTCGGACGGCGCGGTCGCCACGGGATCCGAGCCGTGGCTCGTCCCGGACGTGGCCGACCTGCCGGACCTGCGGGTCACCTTCGCGACCGAGCCGAACGGGCCGGACGGCACGCACTGGCCGTACGTCCGGGACGCCGCGTTGGCGCGCGAGTGGGCCGTCCCGGGCACGCCGGGGCTGCAGCACCGCATCGGCGGGCTGGAGAAGGCAGACGGCAAGGGCAGCATCTCCTACGACCCGGACAACCACGACCGCATGGTCCGGCTGCGCCAGTCCAAGGTGGACGGTGTCGAGGTGCCCCCGCTCGACGTGGAGGACCCGTCGGGGCGGGCGCGGGTCCTGGTGCTGGGCTGGGGTTCCACGTACGGGCCGATCGGCGCGGCCTGCCGGGCGCTGCGCACGCGGGGACGCCCGATCGCCCAGGCGCACCTGCGGTACCTCAACCCGTTCCCCGCCAACCTCGGCGCGGTGTTGCGGCGGTACGACCGGGTGATCGTGCCGGAGATGAACCTGGGGCAGCTGGCCATGTTGGTGCGGGCGAAGTTCCTGGTGGACGCCGTGTCGTACACGAAGGTGGCCGGCACGACGTTCATGGAGTCCGAGCTGGTGGACGTGCTCGGCGAACACCTCGGCACGAGCCTTGCGGAGGCGGCCTGATGACGACGGACCTCGGTTTACCCGGCGGGCTCGACCTGGTCCCCACCGATGACGCGCCGCAGAAGGCGAAGGATTTCAAGTCGGATCAGGAGGTGCGTTGGTGTCCCGGGTGCGGGGACTACGTGGTGCTCAACGCCATGCAATCCTTCCTACCCACACTCGGACTGAAACGCGAAAACATCGTCTTCATCTCCGGAATCGGCTGCTCCTCCCGCTTCCCCTACTACATGAACACCTACGGCATGCACTCCATCCACGGACGCGCACCCGCCATCGCCACCGGCCTCGCCGTCACCCGACCCGAC
>NZ_JBJMIE010000653.1:0-26172 GCF_045807065.1 Actinophytocola sp.
CGACGGCGGCCAGCGCGAGGCCGGCGAGGACGGCACGACGGCCGCGGCCCACCGCGGCGGTGGTGGACGTGGTGGTGGTGTTCACTTCTCCCCCTGGAGTTGTGGTGGCTGAACGGTTTTCGACGTGTGGCTGGTGCGCTCAGGGCTGGCCGGGGCACGTCCCGCCGGCGGCGAGACCGGCGGGACGTGACGACGAGGCCGGTGGCCGCTGCTAGCACTTGGGCGGCCGCGGACTCGCCGGTACGGCGGATCCGTGCGTGCTCGACGACCAAGGTCTTCAGCAGCGCCCGGGGTTGGGGTAGCTGCCCCAGTGGACCAGGTCAGCGCGCATCCAGCCGGTGTAGCGAGACCCCCACGGGTGCGTGCGGAACCAGATGAGGCCGCCGTCGCCAGATCCGCCCGGCACCCAGCAGTACAGAGTGAGCCCCCGTCCTGGCTGCGATACGTCGAGCTTCGTGCTGTTCCTGGTGGGCTGAGACCTCAGCAGAGCGTCACGCACCTTGACCCTGTTGACGGGCAGTGGATCCGCGGCCGCGAGGCTGGAGGCGGTCTGGGCCCTGGGCGTGAGGTAGTTGACGATCGCCGGGCTGGCGTAGTTGACCGTCGCGGGGGACGCCTGCGCGGTCAGATTGATCGGCGCGGCATCGGTGCTGACCACGCTGGCCAGTTGCGCGACGGCGGCCGGCTGTGCCTGGTCACGAGCGGCGGTCGCCGTGCCGGATCCGGTGCTCGCTACGGCACCCATCGCGAGCGCGGCCCCGACGACAGCGACACCGACGAACGGCCGACGCCGCTGTTTCCCACGCTCGGGCTGATTGATCTTCACTCGATTCTCCCCATTCGTAGTGGCGCACTTTCCTCGACAGAACCGACAATTTTTCGAGTGCTCACAGGGGCTCGATCGGATCTGTGAGACATCCTCTGGAAAGGCAGGCTCATAAAACGATGCCCACCCCTGCGTTGACGATCTCTGTGGGAAGGAAAGTGTTCCCCCAATAGTGTTGTCCGAGGTATTTGCTTCGACTCCGCTGATTGCGTTTGAGTCATTCACTCGAACGAGTTCGACTCTGGCACTCGCATCGCGACAATGTCAAGCCGTTCCGCGCTATTTCTTTCGAGCTTGTTCTGTTGTTGTTTTGGGCAATGTGAGATATCCGATGTGCGTTGTCGCTCATCGGTTTATAGGGTGCGCGAATCCGCTCGAAGAACACCATGTCCTTCGATATGCGCGCTCTATCCTGTATGTGATCGCTACATCACAGGAGAAGGTTGTTAGATGTCGATTTCTGGTCCAGTGTTGATCTCCGATTGTTGATACTGCGGATCTGTAGTGGCGGTGTCGGCTGGATACCCGTACGGCGGGTCGAGACCGTCGCTGATGTCGGGGCTGACGTGCCCGCCCTGGCGTGCCGATGTGTCAGGTGATGCGTCGCTGGTGGGGGCGCGCTCGCGTGCGGAGTTGTGGACGGTGTGCTGGATGTCGTTCAGCCGGTCGCGTAACCGGTCGATCCGGTCCGGCGACCTGTCCGGTGGGTCAGCTGCGGGGTGGTCGGAGATCACCTGGCGGATGGCCCGGTCAGCCAGCCCGAGTCTCGGTACGCCCACGCTCGCCACCTGGGGTGTTGGTGTCGGCCGGGTAGGTGCCCCGCCCACAGCCACGTCGCCGCCAATATTGCCGCCGAGGTCGTCGCCGAGGCCCTGACGCCTGAAGCCGGGTTCATCGCCGTCGTTGTCCAGGGCGACGGCGTCATCGTTGGCGGCGGGGCTTGGCCCTGTGTCCGACGGCGCACGATCACGTTCCGCCCATTCGCGTCGTACCGTGTTCGTCCAGGCGTCGTATGCGTCGCGACGATTGGTCTCGTGGTGCTCTCCGGTGAGGCTGGCGTACACCGGATCGACCTGCTCTCGATCCGGTAGCGGATGCGCTGTCGCGCTCTCCGCGTCTGCGGCGAACTCCACGCGGTGCTGGTCGGCTCCGCGATCGATGTCAGCATTGACATCCCCGCTGACCAGCCGTTCGTACTGGTCGGGGGTGAGACCGATCCGTGCCAGGTCCTGGTCGGTGACCTCGCCCTCGACCAGGCGATCCAGGGCCGTGCGGATCGCGGTGATCTCCGGGTTCCCGTCGGTGGCGTCCGGGCCAGGGCCGGGGCGCTGCGGTGTGGTCGCCCCATCCCGTTCCGGAACGACGTCCGCTGTGCCAGCCGCGGGTTCACGATCGCGTTGCGGGTCATCGTGTCGTGGGTCTGGTGCGGTTGTCGCGGACTGCCAGGGGGCAGCGGCGGGTGGTCGCCAGGGGTCGGTCGTGGTGACGTCGGGCAAATCGCCGATGTCCGCGGCGTACACCAGCGACACGTCCTCGAGCGTCAGACGGCGGCGGCCCACTTCGTCGAACGGGACCGTGTCGGGGTAGTCCCGCAGCAAGCCGCGCGCGGCTTGCACCTGGTCGGGGTCCATCGCGGCGAAGCGCTGCGACGCGGGCACCTCACCGCCCCGCTCGACACGCATCGTGTCCGGGCTGTACCACGCCTCAGGGGCTGTCGGTGCGGGGGCGTCCATGTAGGCGGTTCTGCCGTCGGGCAGGGTCACCCGCATGACCCGCGGCCGAGGCTCCGGTGGGCTAGGAGGATTCGGCGCGGTGTTCCCCCAGGTCCAGGGATCGCCATCGCGGATGGCAGCAGCCAGGTCCCGGATGCTGTACCCGCGTAAGTTGGTGGCCTCCGCGCTGGCGGCTTCCAGCGCCTCGCCCATACCGTCCGTGCCAAGGCCGAGACGCTCGCCTGTGGTCTCACCACCGAATTCCGCAACGACGTCGGCCGCGCCAGCCGCGCGTTCACGATCGCGTCGTGGGTCAGACTCCTCCTGCGACGGTGGATCCCACAGCGGCTCAGTGGAGAGCCAGGGCGGCCAGTCGGGGTCGCCGGGCTCGATCACCTGCGGTTGCGGCGGGCCGTAGACGACCAGGCCGTCGTGGTCCATCTCCCAGGGCGGCAGATTCGGGTCCAGATCCAGCGTGCGGGATCTGCCGGCGTCGGCAGCTCCGGAACGGGTGACGGGTTCGTAGTTCACGTCCCACGGCGGCGGATCCGGGGCCAGGCCCGCCATCTGTCTGCGCAGCTGGTACAGCTGCTCGGGGGTGTAGCGGCGGGGACTGGCGTCGTAGATGGTGGGAAGTGGCTGGGCGAGTCGTCGATCTTCGTCCAGTGCTCTCGTGACGTCCGCTGGTGAGGACACGGGCCATTCTGTGTCGTTGATGTGTATCGGGCTGAGAAGGTGAGTGGTGGGATTGCCGGGGTCCTGGCCGAATGCCCATCCGAACTCCAGGGTCTCTGCTCCGCGGGCGAAAATCTCGACATAGGCGTCTATCGCTGTCCTTGATCTGTCGTAGCGCCATCCGTACTCCTCGACGTCTACGCCGATGAGATCGATTGGTTCGATGTCGGTGACATCCACGTCGGGTTGGGATCGGGACTCGTCAGGTGTGCGTGATTCGGATCGAAATTCGGGTTGTAATTCGGGCATTGTTCATACTCCGGGGCGGACGGCGCCAATAAATTCGCCGGACCAGTAGGTCGATTTCCAGATGTCTTCGACCACTTTCACAACGTCGCCGCTTTGGGGCGCGTGGACCACTTTCCCGTCGCCCATGAAGATCCCGACGTGGTGGATCCCGCCGGGTTGACCGTTGCGGGAGAGCAGGATCAGGTCGCCGGGCTGGACCTCGGTGGGGTCGCGGATGGCGGGTTGGAAGGTCGTCCAGATGGCTTGGGTTTGGTGGGGGACGGCGACGCCGATCTGGGCGTAGGCGTAGAGCACCAATCCCGAGCAGTCGAACCCCACGACACCCTGATCGACACCGGTGCCGGCGGACGGGCCGCGGGCGGTGCCGCCAGCCCACGCGTAAGGCACGCCCAGTTGGGACAGAGCGGCGTTGATAACGGTCTCGGCACGGGGGTTGGCCGGCAGGTCGACCTGCTGCCCACCGCCGGCAGGCAAGCCGCCGTTGGCGGGGCAGCCGACGCCGCGGACGGCGCCGAGGATCTGGCGTGCGGTCTGCTCGTGTTTGTTGTAGCGGTCGGGAAAGGCGGAACGTTCGACGGCTTGCGCCGCCGCGCCGGGCGCCAGGCTTTGCCAGTTCGGCACGGTGAGCAGGACGTCGTAGAACTTGTTCGCCGCGTACACCGGATCGGTGACCTGTGCGGGGGTGCCCCAGCCTTGGGAGGGTCGCATTTGGAACAAGCCGAGGCTGTCGCGGTCCCCGTGGTCGAGGTTGCGCAGACCGGACTCGGTCATCGCGGCCATCAGCGCGATGACGATGCCCTGGTCCGGGATGCCGCGGCTGGTGCCGACGTCGACGATGATCGTCGCGTTGCCCATCTGCTCGGGCCCGTAGTTGCCGACCGAGGTAGCGGTGGTGCCGCTGGGCGCGCAGGCCACGCCCTGGATCCCGTCGTCCGCGCCGGCTTCGTCGTCGTCGACGACCACCGCGAGGATCAGGAACATCAGCACGGCCAACCCGAACGCTAAGGGCGCGCCGAGCATGAGCCGCAGCGCGCGGGCCCTGTTGTGTGTGGTGGCCATGACCGGTCACACCTCGGGACCCTGCTCTGCCGTGTGGGACAGGTAGGGGTCGTGGGTCGGGTCGTAGCCGGCGTCGCGGCCCTGGTGCCGCGCGGCGGCGTCGCGGCGCGCGAGCTCGGCGACAAGCTGCGGGTCCGCGTTCGGGTCCGGTTCACCCAGCATCGCCCGCAGATCGGCCAGCCGACGAAACAGCTCCATGATCCGGAAGTTCGTCCAGAGCGCCATCACTCATTCCCCTCCTTCGTATCGCCTGCCTCGTGCTCGGTCAGGTCAACCCAGTTCGCGCGCACGATCGCGAGGGAGCGATCGCGGGCGATCCGCAGTGCACGGTCACGGTGTGAGTCCTCGACCCAGGCGCGGTAGGCGTCAGCGAGGTCGAACCCGGTCACAGTGCGGATGTCAGCGCGGTCGTCGGTCCCGTTGTCCGCGTGGATGTCGGTCTTGATGTCGGTGCGGGTGAGGGTGTGGCGGCCGTCGCAGCGGGCGCTGCCCCAGTTGCCGTCCAACAGGCGGGTGCGGGCGTTCCACAGCCGTTCGTGGAAGATCACGATGGCGTCGTGGCTGGCGCGGGGTGACCAGGCGCCGAGCCACGCGATCCGCAGGCCGATCAGCTCTTCGCGCAGGGCGGGGTGGTCGGCCCAGCAGGGCGGGATGACGCTGGTGAGTCGGTAGGTGCCGGTCAGCCAGGTCACCCAGTCGTCGAGCCGCTCCCACGCCGTGCGTGCCCGTGAGACTTGGCGGGCCTGGTCGGCGTCGGTCTCGGCCTTCGGGTACAGCTCGAAGCGGTAGTCGGTGCGGCTCTCCGGCCCGCGCCGTTGGGTCTCGGCGACGGTCTCTTCAACCGCGGTCAGGCGCTGCACGATGTCGTCGAGCACCTCAAGCACCTGCTCGGAGACATCGAGCGCCGCCGCGGCTTGGTCGGCGATCGTCGCCGGCAGACCGCCCGGATCACGACCGCCGGGCTCGCGGCGGGCTGCCGTTCGCTCGCGCTGGCTGTCGGTGTCCGGGTGGTCGGTGTCGGGGTTGGCGTGTGGACGGTCTGGTGGGTTGTGGGGTGGTGTGGTCATGTGAGGATTCGTCCGTCGTTGAGGGCGTCGTAGAACTCCCGCTCGGCCGCCGCGGTGGCGGCGGCGTCGGGGCGCTGCCAGTACGGGGTCAGCTCGGTGAGCACCGGTTTCAACCCGCCGGCGGCGATGAGCAGGGAGTGGAACGCCGGCAGGGCACGCACCTCGGCGGGGGACATGCCAGGACGGGTACGCAGGCTGTACTGCTCCGACGAGCCCGCACCAGCGTGGCGGGTGAAGCTGGGGATTTCCTCGTCGTACTCCTCAAAGTAGCCGGCGATTTCCCGGATCTCGTCGTGCCCGGTCACACCCGGGAGGACCATGCGCAGGGTCGCGGCGCCCCACATGGACTGCGCGGCGGCGGCTCCCCACCGGTCGACGGCTTGGGCACGGTCCTGCACGACCATCGTGGTCGGAATTCCACGTCCACCGCCGTCGGAGATCAGATCTGGGAGTTGGGTGAGAGTGGCGGTGTTCGGCGCCTCATCAACGAGCAACTTCAGCGGCGGGTCGAGCCGGTTGTTGTCGCTGAACTGCGCGAGGTCGCGCGCGTGGTGCACGATGTCGTCCATCAACGCGGCCAGCAGGTCCAGCACACCCACGGCCTGACTCCG
This sequence comes from Actinophytocola sp., assembly GCF_045807065.1. Taxonomy (GTDB): domain Bacteria; phylum Actinomycetota; class Actinomycetes; order Mycobacteriales; family Pseudonocardiaceae; genus Actinophytocola. The sequence goes on from NZ_JBJMIE010000653.1 coordinate 6,260, forward strand.
CTGCGCCAACAGATACACAGTGGACTGGCCACTCTGGTTGAAGAAGAAGCTCATCGTGTCGAAATGCTCGGCCGGGCCGGGAGTGCAGGTGTCCAGCACAGCGGGGTGCATGAACGGATCCATCGCACCCTCGACCGGCATGTAGTAGCCGGCACGCTGCCGCTCCGGGGTCTGGATCGCCTGATACTGCAACCTCGCCCAGCTCTCCGGGGCGAGCGCGCTGCGGTGCAGAATGCTCGCCGGCTCCACCGAGGTTTGATCAAACGTCCACGTGAGCACCGTGCGGATGTCCCCACCGGACACGGCGGCGGCGTGAAGAAGATTGCGCAGGATGGCTTGGCCCCGGGATTTCCAGGCGTTGCCGTTCTCCACCCCACTCATGTCCACCGAGGACATCAGCGCTTGGGCGCGGCGCATCGCCACGGTCGGGTCGGTGCAGTCGCGCACCGGATCCCACCGCAGCAACGGGAGCGCGGGAGCCTGCTGGAGCGGGTCGAACAACAACACCCGACCCCGATCCGCGCGAGCTTTCCAGGTCGCGGCGATGACCTCGGCCCGACTGGACGGCGCGAGCAGCGGCCCGTCGTGGTCCAATGCTTCCGGGATCACCACACAGGACGTCTTCCCGGACTCGGACGGGCCGACGACGTAGGTGGACTGCCGCACCGTGGAGTAGCAGTTGACACCGGTGTGCACGTCCCGACCCCGAAACGTGCCCACCTGCTCCGCTGTCGGCCGTGGGGTCGTGCGGACCAGGTGTGGACGAAGCCGAGGCGCTTGCTCGCGCACGACCGCTTCACCCAGCCGGCGTTCCACGTCACGGCGCGAGGCGAACCCCGGGGCCCCGCGGTGGCGACGAACCAGCCGGGTCGCCACGATCACCGCGACGGCGAGCATGGCCAGGAGGAGACCGGCGATCGACCAGAACAACAGCGCTGGCGCGGTCTCGTGGTTGGGGATGTCGGGCCAGCCGCGCATCGGGTCGCCGGGGTGCGCGAGCACGTTCAGCGCGGGGGAGAGGCTGTGCCCGCGCCAGGACGGCCAGCCATGCCCGGTAACGAACGCGGTCAGCTGCCCGGCCAGCCCAAAGGACGCGATGATGGCCACGAGCGCGAGAAGCGTCAGCCCGGCGAGTTCTTCGCGCTGGAGCCGGCGCACAACCTGCCGACGCTGTGTCGCTGGTGATGTCGCTCGGCGGCTCATGGCTCGACCCCGGCTTGCTCGTCGAGCAGGGCCTCCCACTCCTCGTCGGACAGCTCGTCGAGCCCGTCGCGGCCGCGGGTGGCGTGCATGCGGGAATCGGTCTGCACCCACGGTTCCTCGATGCTGGACAGCCAGTGCTGCACCACAAACGCCCGCAACCCGAGCAGCCACATCCCGGTGCCCTTGCGCAGATAACGCAGCAGCGCGCTCTGCACATCGGTCAAACCGAGCAGGTCGCGGGTGAGAGGGAGAGAGGCTTCGACCTGCCGGTACACGATGGTGAAACCGGTGTCCTCCAACAACCCTCTGGCCAGGCGCGCGGCTTCGGAATCACCGGTGGGGTCACCGGTGCTGCTGGCACTCCAGTCCGTCAAGCGGTGCGCGGCCAGCAGATTGGCGATGCCGAACATCCTCGCCAACTTGAACTGGGCCTGAAACCGCCGCAGGAGCGGCAGGTAGCGCATGGCCAGCCAGGCTTCGTCATAGCCGACCAGCCGGCGGCGGGCGTCGGGGCGCATCAGTTCGGCTTCCATCGCCGACTGCGCACACACCATCGCCATCACGGTCACGGCCTGGTCCGCACGCACCGCATGCAGATTGACGATCGTGCCGGGCGCGTCGAAGTCGAGGAACCGGGTGTTGTCCTCGGTGGAGTCGAACATGCCAGCCAGTGCGCCGCCGACGAGGCCATGCAGTGCCAGGCGGGCGTCGCGGGACTCGTCGAGCAACTGTGCGGCGGTGATCCCGCGATCGGCGAGCTCGTCCCGCCACGCGTCGGTCGCGGTGAGCTGGGCGACCACGCCCGGCAACGAGGCGGGCGCGAGCTGGGCGCGGGCGCTGCCACGCAGCTGCCCGGTGCAGGTGTCCAACGCCAACTCGACCGCGGTGCGTTCGGTCATGGACAGCGGCCGGTCCAGCCGCACATGAATCAGTCCCTCCAGAAGGGACAGTCGGCGAGCTTTGACCGCGCCCAGCCACTCCGCCTCGGTTTGGCTGGTGTGACGGCGGGGTGCGGTGAGCGGGTTGAGTCGCACGCCCAGCCCTGGTCCGAGCCGGAGGGGTTCGACGCCGAGGTGGTGGGCGAGATCGGTGTACTCGTCCTTGATGTCCACCCAGGAGAACGGAATACCCGCCGCCAAGAACCGCACAATCAGCGACTTCATGAGCGCGGACTTGCCGGACCCAATCTCGCCGATGATCACACCGTTCGGTGAAGTGATCACGCCAGCGGCATACAGCTCCCACGGATCAAACAGAAAGCTCGCACGGCTGTAGAGATCGACGCCGATGTAGGCGCCCGGCACCCCGAGACCGGGGTCCATGATCCACGGATACCAGGTCCGCAGCACCCCGCTGCTCGCGGTGTGCGCGGGCAGCCGCATCCGGTGCGCGAGCCGCCCGGACGCCAGGCCGTGCGCGCCAAGCCGATCCCGCCGCAGCCCATCTCCCGCAGCGAGGCGTCGGTCGCGGCGCTCCGCGCGGGAGCCTCGCGCGCGACGGAGGTTGAATCCGGCCGGATCCCGGTCCGACGCTCGGTGTGATGGTCGGTCTGCTGGTGGTTGGGCGCGGGTCATGATCCGGTCAACCCCCGCATCGGGGACAGCCCGCGTGCGAGCGGCAAGGCCCCGGCGAAGAACCCTTGGTCTTGCTCGCCGTAGAGCACCATCGTCGAGCACCGGATCCGGGTCAGGCGCCGGCGCACCGAGGTGACCGCGCGCCGCAACCGGTCAGCATCAGGCGCGGTGCAGCAGACCAGCATCGTGTACCGGAAGTACCCGGACCCGTCGGCCAGCTCGTCGTCCATGCGGTAGGCGGCCTCGAGTTCCTTCTGCGTGCGGGCATCGACCACGAGGCCGTGTTTCTGTTTCATGTAGATCGAGCCAGCCGCCGCCAAGCGCTGGTTGTTGATCGACCGTTCCGCTCGCGAGGGCGGTAACGGCTCCACCACCAGCGACACCGAGCGCCGGACGTCGGTCTGCTGCAGCAGCGGCGTCAGCCAGTTCGCCTTCACGGGGCGACGGGGGAGTTCGTGCACCCAGATCGTGCTCGACACCGCCGAGTCGTGCAGGTACCACCGCCACCGCCGCTCAGTCGCGCTCGGACCTGCGACACGGGGGTCCAACTCGTGATCCCCCGTGGACTGCAGGTCATACAGCGGCAGCGATTCCGGGTCGAACGCAGTGTGGATCACCGCCGCGTAGTGCGCCGGAGACAGCCAGCCGCTGACCGGGATCCGGGCCTCCGCGACCTGCCGTTGCAGCTCGGTGAGCCGTTCGACCACGACGACACCGATCGCGTCGTCATCCCCACCGGCAGCTTTGATGTCGCTGGCGAGCCGGTCCAGGTGGAACGCGACCGTGAAGAAGACCTCGTGCCGCTGCGCGGTCGGCGCGGCCTGCGCGACCAGTTCCCGCAGCGCCTGCGCGGGTAGCGTGTCCCGGTCGACGACGTTGTCTACATAGTACTGTTGGGCCATGTTGGTGCTGTCCGGCATCGACCGGAACAGCAACTGCCACCGCGCGATAGCGCTGTCCTCGTCGCAGGTGGACTCCATCACCGCTTCCCAATCGGCCAGCCGTGCCGTCTGTTCGCTGGACTCCTCGAGAATGATCGGTGTGCCCTGGGTGAGCAGCGCCGCCGTGACCGTGCGGGTCTGCTCATCCAGCACCAGCCCGACCCGGGTACGGCCATCTGGATTCGGCGCGGACAGCATCCGCATCGACGCCAGATCCCCGGGCAGGTCCATCTCGCGCTGCAGGCTGTTCGGTCCGAACACCGCACCCCGATACACATGTGTGCCCCGCAGCCGCGACCACGCCGCTGCGACGGCTGGCCTTACCCATTCAGTGACCTGGCGGCCACCGACACGCAGGAACGCCGCCCATACCAGCATTCCACCGGCGGCCAGCAAGACCGCGAAGGTGATCGGTGATCCGGTCTGGATTCCCCACCACGGCAGGGCGATGGCGGCCACGATCGCCACGATCTGCCCCAGGCTCATCCGCCCGATCACGCCGTTGGTACGGCGTGGCGGAAAGGTGTACTCCTCATCCACAGACTTCCCCCTTCGATTCATTTCCTTGGAACGCGTTACTCGTAAATGGGCGGCGGGCTGGACGATTCGCGTTCGCCCGAGCCGCTACTGACCGTTGAGCCACTGGGGCCGCTGGAGCCGTTCGTGGAGCGTCGGGGTGGCGCACTGGCCACGACGCGTCCGCGGTTGGCTGGCGGAGGAACACTCGGCACGCTGGGGATGCCGTCATCACCGCCGCCACCTCCGCGTACGGTCATCGGAGTGGACGCGTCCTCTGCGCGTGACTCCGTCCCCGATGGCTGCGTTGTTCCGGTGCCTGCTGACGGCGGCTTCTGGCTGTCGGGGGGTGGTGTTGCGGGGGAGGAGCGGCCCCGACCTTGTCCGCCACTGCTCCCGGCACCGGTGTTCGCGCTGCTGTCTTCTCCGGACCGGCCGCGGCCGATCGCCTGGGCGCCGGCGACCATCGCGCGTACCGCGGTGCCCACGGCGCCGCCGGCCATGGCGGCGCCGCGGGTGCTGCCGCTGCTGGCCACGCGACCTGCCACACCGCCACTGGCGGCGGCGCCGCCGATGCGGTCGCCGACGAAATCGACCAGTTCCCACAACAGCCACGGGCACAGGAACAACAGCACGCACAACGTCAGGCCTTGGCCCACGTCGATGACTTGTTCGACGGGGTCCTCGCCCGGGTCAAGGGGCAACAGCAGGCCCTGCGACAACAGCATCTCGGCGACCATGACGAACGGTGCCCAGGCCAAGGCGGTGAGTCGGCCGCTCCACTTCCAGACCCAGCCGGATGTGGCGGCATGGACCTGACCGGCGGCTGCGAGCGATCCCGCTAGCGCCCACATCAGCACGAGCGCGGGGTTGATGACCAGGAAGATGATGGCGAAGATCAGGCTGATGCCGATCGCGATGCCCGCGACCACCGCCACGAGCGGGTTGACCTTGGCCAGGCTGCCGGTGAAGTCGGCCTGGTTCATGATGTCGCCGCCGGCCGAGAGCAGCGCCTTCGTGCAGTCGTTGGCGAGTTGGAGCATGAGGATCGCCCCGACTCCGGCCAAGGTGACTCCGGCGGCGGCTTTGATGCCGCCGAACAGCGAGTACTGGAGCTGTCCGCGCCGCCAGGAGCCGGCGAGGGTGACCAGCCAACCGAGGAAGGCCAACGCGAGTGCGACGCCGGCGACGAGGTTGTAGACCGAGGCGAACGCCACGCCGGTGAGCTGCGGTGCGCTGTAATCGGTGGCGATGCGCAGAAAGACGCCCCACAGTTTGGTCACGCCGGAGACGATGAAGCTGACCACCTGCTCCATCCCCGTCTTGGCCACCCAGTTCAAGAATTCCTGAGCCAACTCGGCCGGGCTCTTGCAGCCAATACAGGTTTCGACCATGCCACTGCCGTCGCCAACCGCCTGGTACTGGGTAAATGCCTTGCGTAGCACCGTGTTCATGCGCTGGACGTAGTCGTCGGAGAAGGCGTTCCAGGCTTGGCAGGTCTGGTCTTCCTGTTGGGTGATCGCGCCGTCGCAGGACAGGTAGAAGCCCCGGCAGGGTGCTACGGCGTCGAACGTGTCGGTGCTGCTGCAGCCTGACCAGGGGCGCACGCCGTGGTCGCCCATGTTGTCGACGTTGCCCCACTCGAACCCGAACGGCTGGAACTGCGGGTTCGGCTTCGCCCACGCCTTCACCTGGTCAACGCAGTATCCACTGGGCACAGTCAGGTTCGCGGCGAGATCGCGGTAGCCGCGGAGCAGGAGATCCTTGCGTGCTCCGGCGTTGGCGTCCGTGCCCGCGAAGTCCGGTTGGAAGAACTGCAACAGTTCGGGGAAGTCCTTGATCAGGTAGGCGGCGTAGGTGGACCAGTCACCGCCGTGGTCGCGACAGGACTCGGCGGTCATCCACGGTGATGACAGCCACTCCGCGCTGTCTGGCACGTACTGCCGCAGGTTCGCCGGCACGCTCGCCGGATCGACCGGATCCGCGACGGCGTGTGCGGAGGGCAGCATCGCAGCCACGACCAGCACGAGGGTGGTGGCCAGACGTACCCAGAATCTGCGCCGCGTCGATTCGGCCGTTAAGTCCACGTCACCTATGAGTGGTCGCGGGTGGACGCGACGTTGTCGGCTCCGGCCCGCACCGGCCAGGCGGCGCGCCTTGGCCTGTCGGGTGTGGTCACGGCTCGGGAACATAGCTCCATCCCTGCTGGGTCAACTCGCGAAACCGGAAGCTGAAATCACCGTCGGCGTCGGTGAGCCGCTCGTCGGAGCGCACCGGCCACGGACCCCGCTCGTAGTCCTGGGTGCGCACGCGCCACTGGGAACCCGCCCACGTCAGCTCGACCGTCGACCGTCCCCAGGTCTCGGTGCCGCCCGGCTGTGGCCTCACCCGGGATGACGTGGTGGACACGCCCCAGACCTGCACGGTCGCCCGCGAACTGTCGTACCCGGTCACCACTGTGGACAATGGTGCGAAGGACGATCGCGTCTGCCGTAGCTGCTCGACGTCCGTGGTCGGGGTGGCGAGCACTGCCCGCGCACTCTCGTCCGCGTCATCCGACAACAGGACGGCGACCGCGGTGCTGGCGTCGAGCGTGCCGGCGTTCACCCGGAAGCCGGCGATCTGGAAGTTGGCGGCGGCGGTCGCCGCGCCGGCCGGCGTGTGGCGGTCCGGTACCGGGATCCCGTGTCGCAGAGCCGATCCCGCCACCGGGCGGACCGACTCGGCTCCCGGTGCCGTCGCACGGCCGACCACGAAACTTCCCGCCAGCAGTCCGACGGCGACGATCACGCCCACTGTCGCGGCGATCCAGCGCAGCCGCCGGTGTGAGCCGGGTGGGCTGTAGCCCACGGTGATGGTGTTTTTGCGCACCACAAATCTCCCCCCTGATATCGAAGAAATGTCGAGAAATATGGGGTAATATGGATTCTTTATGGGATGGTCAGGATATGGAGGTGATCCACGTCCACAAGCCACCGGCGGTGGTCAGCAGGATCCCGCCGAACCCGGCCCGCAACATGTTTGACTTGGCGTTCTGTGACAGGTGGATGCCGCCGGCCAGGTGGCCGCCGACCCACGTCACGATCCCGGCCAGCAACACCACAAAGGAAATCCCGAGACCGAAGAAAAGGATCACCTGGCCGATCGTGTACATCACGCCGGATTTCGGCACACCACGCGCATCGGGGGTGATTTTCGAGAAGTCCGGCCCACCGGGTGTCGGTGTGGGTGGGGTCGGTGTGGGTTGCTGGCCCAGCACCACATCCCCCATGTGGTGGGCGTGCTGATGAACGTGCAGGTGGCCCTCAGGTGGAAGGTTGTCCAGTGGTGGTAGCAGCTGGACGGCCTGGTTGAGTATCTCGGTGAGCACGATGTGCCTCCCCCATCACGGTGACGATGCGGGACAGCAGGCGCAATCCCGCGAGTGCGGTTGACTTGCCCACCTGGTTCAGACGCAGGGGCTGCCCCGAGGCCAGCCGTGCGTCGTGGGGGAGGTGTACCAGATGGGTGATTCCAGCGGCCGTCACCAAGGTGGTGGCGGCCTGTACTCGGCGCCGCGCCGCGGCGGCCGAGGGCAGTGAGGATGGTGTGGCTCCTGTTGTGGTTACGGAGGACAGCACCACCACCGGCTCGACTCCCGGTGCTGTTCGGTGGAGCAACTCGACGGCGGCGCACACTGCTTCCGCGCCGATGACATCGGCGCGGCCGACCACCACGACCACCGGACGGATATCCAGCCGTGCGGTGAACACGCCGTCGACCCGGCCGCCGTCGACCACCAGGGTGCCGCACGTGGTGCGCGCGAGCCGGGCGATGTCGCCCAGCCGGTGATAGCCGTGGCCGTCGTCGATCAGTACGGCGCCGGCGGACGTGGTGGGCGCGACTGCCCGGATCTGTTCCGCGCTCGCGCCGTAGCCGAGCATGTCGGCGACCTGGGCGGCGGGCATGCCCGCCTGCTCGCCCACCAGCCGCCGCACCAACGCGTTCCACGCCGCGCCACACTGGTCCGCGATCACGGTCGGCCCCGGCGACGACGCGGCGACCATTTCGCCGAGCAGAGCGGTCACCGTGCTGGTGCCCACCCCGCCCTCCGCGCCGCCGAGCAACACCCGCACCGGCGGCCGGGACTGTGCCATCCACGCCCACAGCGCCCGGGTTTGCTTGGCCGGCCAGCCCCGAGGCATCGCCCACGCACCACCGGCCCGTCCGCCCGGCTGATCCCGACGCTCCGACGCACCCAACGCGCGCGGACGGTCCCGGTTCCCGTCACTCCCATCGCCCTGGCCGGGCTCACCGTGTTCCGGACGGTCCCGCTGTGGACGGTCTCGGTGGGGACGCTCGTGGTCAGGACCAGAGGGTGCGGCGTGCCGCAGTACGGGCACACCGAATCCATCGCCGAGTCCATCGCCGGAACTAGGGGTGCGGCCGGGTGATTGTTCTCGACGGGATGTCGAGTGCTCGAGTGTGCGTGCGTGCCGGGTGACAGGACAGGGGGCATCGTCCTGCCACCCGGCACCGGGGGTGTCGGACCGACGCTGCGCGTACCGGTCGTCGCGCATACCCGGCACGCCGGGGACCGTGCTGGCGCCCTGCTCGAGTGCGGGCAGCTCATCCACGTTCATCTCATTCCCCCATCTCGCGTGCCAGTGTTCGCGTCGCGGGCACGCGGCCGCCTCCCCCGACGAACCACGCGCTTGGGTACACGCAGGCCGCTTTACCTGTGATGTTGCGACCGTGTACCATCCGACAAGACGAGAATAGGTGACATCATCAGAATGTCAAGGGGTCGCGACATTTTGGCTGGTGTCCTCCTCCCACCTACCGTCGCTGAAGGGGGACCCCATGGACGAGTCCGTGGACGAGCGCGGCACGACGGCGCGGTCATCACCGACCCCGTCGGAAGAGATCGCGCACAACCTCAACGCGCTGTTCGACCAGTACCGGCGTGCGCACGGGCGCAAGCTCCCCAACGAGGAAGTCGCCGAGCACGTCACCGCGGTCACTGGCCAGAAGGTCCACCGGACCTGGATCGCCAAGCTCCGCGATGCGACGATCTCCGCTCCTGACCCCGCACGACTCGACGCGGTCGCCGGGTTCTTCGGCCATACCCGCGACTACCTGCTGGGCATCGAGGACGACGTCAAGATTCTCCGCGAACTACGCGAGATCGCCAGCTTGGCCGACCAACTAGAGGCCAAAGGCATCTCCGTGCGCAAACTGGCCAACCTCGAACCGGAGGACACCGACCTCGTCGTCAACCTCCTTCAGCACCTGTCACGACAACAGGAACGGCGGCGGTCCAACCCCGACTAGCCATCTCCCCTCACCGCATCGCGTCCTCCACCCCCGAGGGGAGCAGGCGCAGGACGCAACCGGCCTTGCACGCACCCACGTGATCAGCAGCCCTGGAGCGTTTAGGAGCATCATGTTTCACCGCCGTGGCGACCGTGATGACCGCCGAGACCGGACTGGTGAGCCCACGCCCCCGCCCCAGGGATGGCAACCACCACCGACAAGCGAGCACCACGCCGCTCCGATGCCAGACTCGTACGTGCCGCGCAACATCGCCCAGTACGCCACCCTCGTGACCACTCCGATGCCCTACGACGTCGAGGCCAGCCACGACCCGGTCATCGTGTGCACCAGCGGCGCTGAAGGCGATGTCCACCAGATGCAGACCCTGCTGTCAGAAGTCCTGGAGAACCTCGGCCGCGAGGCATCCCGGCGTGGCTGCGTCGCGGTATACGGGATCCAGCACACCCTCGCCGTGCACGCCGGAACGATCTACATCACCGCCATCGGCACCGGCGCGCGTCCCCGAGTCAACATGGACGGCCCTCCCACAGGTCACTGACGTCGGCGACCCCACACGCGGTGACTGGCGTGCCCACCATGGGATCGCACCGTACCGACTGTCCACAGTGAATGTTCAGGCGAACTACTCGGCTGCGCTGACGGAGGTCTCGCAGCGGAGTGGGAATCGGTGATGGCGTGCGGCGCTACCCCGTGCGGGAGGGGGCGACGCATCCTGGCCGACCCCTTCGCGGTTGTCAAACCCCCAAAAAGCGGGGGTTTGACAACCGCTGCGGCGCCGGCCCTGGCGGATGCGCCCCTCCCACACGGGGCCAGCGCCGCACGAACGTCGCGGTGTGGCACAGGCACCAGAGTGATCGGATTGCCTTCTCGTTGTGGGTGACGGGCTCCGTGATTCCGCTTTTGAAGGGACGCCGATCTCTATGTCCATGTGGGACAACGCGTGGTTCGAACTGATGGATCCCGCCGAGCTGCTGGTTGATCAGAACTCCCGCATCATCGCCGACATCAAGGCCGAGGACCCGGTCTTGTGTGACAGTGTCGACGAGCACGGTGTGCTGGTGCCGGTGATCGCTAACCCGGCCGGGGACGGGAAGAGGCGCGTACGTGATGGCCACAAGCGCACTCTCGCCGCGCGGCTGGCCGTCGACAAGCACCCGAAGGTTCCCGTCCTGGTCACCGACTGCACCGATCCACGGTTGTGGGTGCGGTTGCGGGATCAGTGGATCGCCAACGAGATCCGGACTGGCTTCACCACCGGGGAGAAAGCGCAGATCCTGGAGCAGATGGCCCTCGATGGACTGACTGACGAGGACATCGCGACCCAGCTCACCGTGTCGCAGGAGACGGTGAAGGCGGGACGGCGTGTCCGCGCCAGTGCGCAGGCGGCCGAGGCGTTGGAGCGGTACCCGCAGCTCACGCTGGAACAGCTCGCCGCGTTCACCGAGTTCGAGGACGACCCCGAGGCCACCGACCAGCTCAACCAGGTCCTGGACGAGGAACCCGACCAGTTCGACCACGTCGTGTCCGAACTGCTGCTCACGCGCGAGGCACTCGCGGCCCGCGACGCGCGCGCTGAGGAGTTGCGCGCCGAGGGGGTCACCGTCCTCGACGCTGAGCAGGCGCGGGAGGCGCTGCGGCTGTCGCGTCTACGCGTCAGCGCGACCGACAACACCGTGCTCACCACGGACGCGCACGCCGGCTGTCCTGGGCACGCCGTCACGGTGACCCGTGGCTACGGTGGGGACGACCCGGAGGTCGAGGTCGTGTGCTACCAGTGGGCTCAGCACGGTCACCGCGATACCTGGGCGGTCTCCGGTGGCTCCGGGTCGCGGCCACGGAAGGGCAAGCGCACCTGGGCGGAGCTCCAGGAGGGGCGCCGGGTGCGCGCGAACAACGAGAAGTGGCGGGCCGCGATTCCGGTGCGCCGCAAGTTCATCAAGGACCTGCTGGCCGGCAAGGACCTGCCCGCGCGTGCCCACCAGCGCCTCATCATCGCCCAGGTCGAGAGTGGCGTCGAGCAGACCCGTGCGAGCAAGGACTTCGCCGCTACCTTGCTCGGGTTGAAGAAGGCCCGTAACGGACGTGCGCACCCGATTGTGGCCAAAGCCAAGCGCGCCACCGCCGACCAGGCCCTCCGGCTGGAGATCGCGATGATGCTGGCCGCGTTCGAAATCCGCTACGACCTCAAGCACACAGTCAACACCTGGCGCAGCCCCAACACTGACGACAAGGCGTACTTCGCGCTGCTCAAGGACTGGGGCTACTCAGCGAACATGGCAGGACGGCTCGTTCTCGACCCCGACGCGGACGCGAAGGACTGGCCACACCTCCAGACCGCCGCTGCCGCCCCAGGCGCCAGCCCGGACGGTTCCCCGGCCAACCCCGACGACACCTCCGACGACCTCGACGAGGGCGCCGATCCCGACCACGACTCGGATGGTGAGACCGACGCCGAGCCAGCGACCGAGTTCGAGACCGAGGTGAACCCCGGTGACGGCGAGAACGAGTTCGACGAGCACGAGCTGATCGCTGCCTGACCTGGCCCACCAACCGGCACGGCGCATCGACACGGCGGATTGACACCGCCGACCTTGCCGGCCCGGCTTTCCGGGCAAGAACGCCTATCACTCACCCCAGCGGGTGTCCGGCCGAGTCCCGTCCTCGGCCGGACACCCGCTGACTTCTGCACGCTGGAGTTCGCATGTCCCAGAACAAGCCCGTCGCGAGCATCACTGACCTCCTGCGGGGCATTACCGACGACTTGGCAGGTGTGTTCGGCCAGATGGAGTGGGCCGAAGACGAGATCGCCCAGGCCCGTCGGGGCCACCCCGCCGAGGCGGACACGCTCTACCACAGTTTTCTGCTTCTCAAGCCGACCCATGAGCTGATGGACACCGAGTTCGTGTACCGGTCGCATTGTCGCGAGCTGTTGGAGCGGGTGGCCGCCGGCAGGGACACCCGGCCCGGCACGGCCGCCGAAATCTGCTGCGCGTGCTGTGATTCCAGCCAGCTCGCTCCGCTGACCTCACCGGCGGCCGGCTTGTACCACCGGATGTGGGTGGCTGCGTTTCCCGACAAACCCAACTTCTTCGCGGAACACCAGCAGGCGCACGAGGTTCTGGAGGGCTCGACCATCGACGATCTGGAAGCCACCATGCGCCGCAAACTGGCCGTCCAGGACCGCACACTCGGCGCCATCGACTGCCACGGTCGACACCACGGCGAACCCGTGCAGTGCCAGTACTCCACGGTGGCCGAAGCGGCATAGCCGCGCACCAGCACATCGGGCACGGTGTCACCCCGCCCGATTCTTCTCGTGTCCGCTACGCCACTCACGATCTGTTCACCACCACTTCGGCGGTACTCAGGTCGGGGGTACTCCACGGAAGGATCTATTTCCTTGGATGCCAAGGACTTCCACGATCGCCCGCACATCATACGGGCGCTCGTTCCGGCTAACAGGACCGAGCACGCCGTGCGGGTGGCGTCGGTTGTGACAAAGCTCGATGTCGCCCTCGGCGGTGGCTGCTCGCTGCCGGGACCGGGCGTGCAGGCGGGGATCGGATTCGGTATCTCGCCAACGCGAGCTCACCCGGTATTCGGGCAGTGATGGGGACGGGGGGCTGGCTCGGGCAGATGTGCACGCCGGCCGAGGGGCGCGCCCCGGTGCCGGGCGCGTGGTTTGCGCTGGACAATGGCTGCTACGGACAGGGCTGGCCCGGCACACAGCGGTGGTGGGACTGGGTCCAATCCCATCTCGGCTGCGGGGCGCGGTGCTTGTTCGTCACCGCACCGGACGTTGTCGCCGACGCGGCCGCCACCCTGACGCGGTCGCGGCCCTGGTTGCCGCGGATCCGTGACTTCGGGTTGCCGGCCGCGTTTGTCGCCCAGGACGGTCTGGAACGCAATCGGGTGCCCTGGAATGCGTTCGACACCTTGTTCATCGGCGGCAGCACGCGGTGGAAACTCGGCGCTGCCGCAACGGATCTGATCGGCGAGGCCCACGCTCGCGGGAAGACAGTCCATATGGGACGAGTGAACTCGCGGCAACGGTGGGTGCTAGCCGCTGAGCGGGGCGTGGATTCCGTCGACGGCACGTTCCTCACCTACGCGCCGGACGCCAACCTCGCCCGCCTCCACGCCTGGCACGACGCCACCCATGGCCACAGCAAACAGCCCGTTATCCGTCGACAGGCGGCATGACACCGGTCGACGGCCACAGAAAGGAGACCATGTGATGTCAGCTGATCGCGCGACCTATCAGCCTGGCATGAGCACCTATCGCGTCACGGTCGTGGAGACACAACGTCGTAAGACCACGCTGTATGCGTGGAACCCCGCCGACGCGGTCGACCACGTGATCGAACACGGTGGGGCAGAGGGAAGCGCGGTGCTGGACAACCTTCACTGCGGTCCGGCCACCGTGACCGTCGAGTCCGTCGCTCGCCTGTCCCTCAACGGCCCATCCACGACGACGCCCGCCACCTAACACCCGTATCCGCGCGCCGGGGATTCTACGAGCCCGACAAACCCACCGGCGGGCACGAGCGGCCAGATCGGCTTCCACCAGTACCGAAAGGAGGTAGTGGATTGTTCCACCCCAAGCGTGAGCTGGCGAGGTTCCTCGACGAGCACGGCGTACATGGCTGGGTCACCGGCGACATGGGGCAGCGGATGCTCCTCGACGACTGGATCGACTCGTTTCTCGGCCAGTGCGAGGACTTCTTCGACCCGGACGGCGCCGACGCCGCAGAGCGGCTGACCGCTCTCCGGGACACGCTCGACCAACCACCCGATCGCAAGACCATCTCGGTCAACCGCATCCGGAAAATCCTCGATCCCTGAACGGGGGACTCTGCTAGGCGCTCGCTCCATGCATGTACCCCTCAAAAGCGCGAGGCCCCCGACCCACTGAGCCGTCCCGTCCCGCGCGGGACGGGACGGCTCAGCGTCGTGAGAGGACATTCAGAGAGGACAGTGACACATTGGGCATGAAGTTGACTATGGCGGCTGCGAAGGCGCACCAGCGTGCCTGCGATCTCCTCGCGACCCAGCGTCCCCTGACTGTGCAGGAGCGCGAGTTTGTGTTGCGGCACTGGCAGGAGTCGCAGAACAGCACGACGGTCACCACGCTCGCCGGTGCGTTCTTCACGCCACTGGATCTGGCCAAGGACCTTGCCCTGTACGTCAGTGGCGCGGTGCGGCTGATTGATCTCGGTGCGGGGATCGGTGCGCTGGCGTGGGCCGCGTACCGCAACATGGTCGCCGGTTACCTGAGCCCGCCCCACGTTGAGATTGTGTGTGTGGAACGGAATCCGGAGTACGTGGCGGTGGGCCGTCGGGTGTTGCCCGAGGCCGAGTGGATCTGCGCGGACCTGTTCGCCCTTCCCGATGACCTCCGCGATTTCGATGTCGCGGTCAGCAATCCGCCGTTTGGTCGGACCCCGCGGTCCGGTCGCGGCCCCCGCTACACGGGACGGTGCACGGAGTACCACGTGATCGACGTGGCCGCGGATCTCGCCCGGCGCGGCGTGTTCCTGGTGCCGCAGACCTCCGCCCCGTTCCGCTACAGCGGAACCCCGGACCACCGGTGGGACCGCAGCGCAGAGTACCTACGGTTCGCACAGCAGACCGGGATCGTGCTGGAGTTCAACTGCGGCATCGACACCGCGATCTACCCCGGCTGGCGCGGTGTCCGTCCCACGGTCGAGATCGTGACGTGCGACTTCACCGAGCGCCGCACGTCGCGCGAGTTGCGGCTGCCGCCGCCGGACGAGCAGGGGCAGTTGGCTCTGCTCGCCGCCTGACCCGATCACCGCCGCATAGTCGCGGTGGTTTCCTTGATGATTCCGTGTCGATCGGTGGAACCAGACCGATGTCCGACGACTTCTTCCTCCTTCCTCCCGCGCCGGCGCGGTACGACCCGGTGGCCGTGTTCACTGAGGTGTTCGCCGATGCCGGCCTCGCCCGCGATCTCGCTGAAGCTCTCACCTGCGACGAGGTCAACGTGCTCGCCGGGCTACTCGCGGCCAGCGGGCATCTGACTTCGGCCGAGCAGTGGCTGGCCGCGCACCGCAGCACCTGTGGGCACCGTGAACGGCACTGACCAGGTCACCAACTCCAGGTCCCGGCGAGACTGATCTGGTTGGGGCTGGCCCCTGGGTGTGGGGCGTGCGCATGCTGCCACGCCACCGCGGCGGGTCAAGCCGCGCCACCCGAGTGTCCGTCGCGTTCCGGGGAGAGGGCGGCTTGACCCGCCGCGGCTTGCGTGGCTGCCGCCCTTCGCGCCCCACAACCAGGGGCCCAACCCCCTTGGCACGCAACCCCAGGTACTTCCCCTGTTCTCAGTCCTGGCTGCGGTCGCCGGTGGGGGACTTCTCTTCTGTCGCAAAGGAACAGTGTCATGGCTGACCGCATCTACCGAGACAAGGACGGCCGGCTGGCGCACGTGCAGCCCACCGCCACCGGATATCTTATCCGTTATCGAGACGGCCGCACTACCAGCATCAGTTTCCGGCAGCTCGCACGCACGGTGTCAACCGTCAGTGGAACCGGAACTGTCGGCCTGCCGCAGGCGCCGTGACCATCTCATTTCCCGAACCTTTCGGTTATACGGAGGCACACATCTATGTCTGCTTTGGACCTTACTTCGGCTCAGCTGGATCAGGTGGTCGAGCTGTTCAGCATTCTGCTCGACCACCCGCGCATCGAGGCGGCGAGTACCCGCGGACCACATGTCCGAACACCGCTGGGAATCCGCGCGGGCGGTGAGTCGATGCCCAGTGAGGACCAGGTTCGCGCGCTGGTCCTCGCCGATGGTGCCCGGGTGAGCCGCACCGATCTGGACGGGGACCGCGAGGTGATCGATCCGGTCGAGATCGTCCTGGTGTCCTACAGCGACATCCACGGCACGGACGCGGACGCGGCCAACCTGCGCGCCCTGGCCCGCCTGCCCGGCGTCACGATTGTCCGCAGCATCGGGGATCGCGGTGCGCGGGCGCAGGTGCGGCTCGGTGAGCTGTCCGCGTTCATCACCACCGAGGACACCAGCCGGGACCGCTCTAGCGAGGCGATCCGACGGCTCGACCAGGTGGTCGACGCGATGACCACGACGCTCGAGGAGCTGTATATCGACGACAGCACGCACGTCGAGTACCTGATCGAGCTGGCCGAGGCGGCCTGGGACGCCTGGATCCGGCTCGATCTCCCCTCAGAGCTGCGTCAACTCGCGCGTGACCTGGACATCGCTGTTCCCGACGACGCCCGTTCACCCGACGGCGGCCGCTACGACGCTGGCGATCTCGACGGTATCGACCGGTACGTGGATGACCTGTTCGGCGTCTACGAGGACAAGGTGCGGGCGGCCTACTACGACTACGAGGGCAACGAGTGGGTCGCCGAGACAGCGACCAGCGTCATCAACGCCCGCCACGGCCACGCCGTCCGATACGCGGCCCACATGGTCTTCGGCTGGCCGGCCCTCCCGTAACACCTCCCCGTATTCCCGCAGACGCGCACACGCGCGCTGCTCGCGGGTTGAGCTGGCCATTCTTTTGTGTCCTTCCGAACAGGGGGATTTGTGTGCGCAGGTTTTCTTCACGGTTCGTCTTGCATATCAGTCAACGGACTCGGCTGCGGATCATGGCCTTCATTACGATCGCCGACACTGGGCTGATCTCCTACGTCAGTACCCGCAACCTCGCCGAGCGGTGGGGGTTCGGTGCGCTGTCGTGGCTCTACCCGCTCTGTTTGGACGCGGTCGCCGCGGTCGGCATGGACCTGTGGATGTCGAACTCGCCGGCCAAACGCGCGGCGAAGTGGCTCGCGCTGTTCGCTGTCGCGCTCTCGCTCGCCGCGAACGTGGTCGACTGGCTCTACATCGGTCCCGGCGCGGCGGTCCTCGGTGCCGTCCCGCCGCTCATGCTGGCCGCCCTGCTGCTCACCCTGCACCGCCACGGCGCCCACACCGCCCACACCCCGACACGGACATCGATATCGACCACCGAGCAGGCCCCGCGGGACCATCCGGACACGGACACGGACACGATGAGCGGACCGGTGGCCGACACAGTGGTACCGGTACCAGTGTCGGACCCGACCGCGCGCCCCGACCAGCCTCACCCCACCGACCAGTCTCCCTTCACCGAACACCCTGACCTTGTGTCAGCAACGGACGTGGCCGGCTCGCCGGTACCGGAGCCACCGCCGGACCCGGTACCGGTGCCCAGGCCGAGTCCACGCCGTAGCAGGAAGGGGTCGAAGGCACGCGGCTCCAGGAAGGGGCCGAGGCCCAGCGTGCCTGACGATGTCGTGGTCGCGGCGCTGCGCGAGCACGCGCAGAACGGCGATCCGCTCCCGCGCCGCCGCGTGATGGCCATGTTCAACATGGGAACCAGCCGCGCTGACCGGCTACTGGCCGAGGCCCGAGACGGGGCAGGTAACAGGGTTGGCGACGGGACCCGGAATGGGACCCAGTTCGACCTCGCCATGCTCCACCACGGCCCAGACGCCGGCCCGGAAGCCGACTCGTGAGCCGGCGCGTGGCTGAAGTGGATAGTCGGTTCCTGTTGCGGGTCGCGCTGCACACCGCCGAGCAAGGGATGTTCGTGTTTCCGTTGTGGCCGCGGACCAAGGTGCCCGCCTTGCACGGCGCGGACCAGTGTTCTGGCCTCGGGGTGTGCGCGCACGGGCATCAGGGCTGGGAAGCGCGGGCGACCCGAGATCCGGAGCTGATCCGGCGTTGGTGGCGGAACTGGCCGTTGAACATCGGGGTCGCCGCCGGCCGGTCGGGTCTGCACGTGCTCGACCTGGACTCCGCGCACGACGCGATGCCTCCGCGGGAGTGGGCCGGGGCGCGGGACGGCTGGGATGTGCTGGCCCGCGTGGCCGGCCGCGCGGGCCAGCCGTTCCCCGGCGACACCTACGCGGTACGCACGCCTTCCGGCGGGTTCCACCTGTATTTCGGGGCCCCGCCGCTGGTCGAACTGCGCAACACCGTGGCGCGGCTGGGGTGGCGCGTGGACAGCCGCGGCAGCGGCGGTTACGTCGTCGCCGCCGGGTCACTGCGCCCGCAGGGACGCTACGACCTAGTGGCCGATCGGCCCATCGCGGCGTTGCCCGCGTGGCTCGTGCCGCTCCTGCTCCCGCCACCGTTCCTGGAACCCCCAGTGGACCAGGCGCCGACGGGGTGGTATCAGGCGGGGGCGGTGAGCGAGGTCCGCAAGAACGCCTACCTGCAGACGATTCACGACAAGGTCGCCGCCACCCCGTCCGGGGAACGCCACCATGTGCTGATTCGTGCGGCCTACACGCTCGGCCGGCTCGTCGGCGGAGGTGACCTCGACGCGCAGGAGGCCCGCGACTGCCTCCACGCCGCCGCCAGTCGCTGGCGCGGTCGCCTGTCCCGCAAAGACATCCGCACGATCGAGGACGGCCTACGAGCCGGCGCGGAGCGAGGACGCAGCCTCGCTAGCTAACCGACTCCACACCCACCGGCGTGCTCGGTGTGCCAGACCGCGCAAACACGTCCGGCACACCGAATCCCCGTGACTCCACTGTGAACAAATGAGAGGACTTGCCGTGCAGGCCATCACTCACCGCAGTTCACGGCTGCCCGTTCCCGTTGGTGCGGTCGCCATCTTCTTCTGGCTGATCGCCCTCGCTATCGGCATGATCGTCGTCTTCGCTGTCGGAGCGGTGATTTTCACGGTGCGACTCACCGTCAAGATCATGGTGATGGTGTGCCGCAACCTGTTCCGTGCCTTCCCCGGCTGAACACCAGCACCGGTTTGATCAGCATGCTGGATCCGCCGTGTGACCTGTGGGTCCCTATCTCTCATTTCTTCCGTCCTGTGTGGATGGTGATGTTCTTATTGCCCTGCAACGCGTGAGGAGCACATAACGTGGCCAGTTCCATCCAATTCAGCGAGACTGGCGAGCTCATCGCCGCCATCCCCGGCCTGCTGGGGTTCACCCCATCCGACTCCGCCGTGGTCATCATGTTCACCGACACCCCCCACCCCACCCTGCGTACCACGATCAGGATCGACCTCACTCAACTGACGAACCCCGCGACCGTTGTGGAGCAACTGCGCACGCTCATGACCACACAACGCATCTCCAGCATGGTCACGGTCGTCGTCGGCGGCACCGACCACACCAGCCCAGCCCCAAGTCCAGCGAGCGCGAACCTGGCGCGTGCGGATCGAACCGACAGTTTGCCCGCGCTGCCGCACCACGCGCTCGTGGCCGAGCTGCAGCGGATGGCCGATTCGCTCGATGTCCTGGAGTTCACGGTGTGGGTCGACCGGGTCGAACAGGGACGGACATGGCACTCCTACACCGACCCGCACTGCACCGGCAC
>NZ_JBJMIE010000654.1:0-5045 GCF_045807065.1 Actinophytocola sp.
CGGTGGTGGCGGAGGCCATCGTGCTGCTGGAGGCGTCCGGCCTGGACGCGTCGGTCGGCCTCGACGTGCTGGCGGGCGGGCTCGCCGGCAGCCGGATCCACGAGCTGAAGCGCGAGACGATGGTGGCCCGGGAGTTCCAGCCGGGTTTCCGCATCGACCTGCACCACAAGGACATGGGCATCATCCTCGACGCCGCGCGAGACGCCGGGGTGGCGCTGCCGGTCGGCAACCTGGTCGCGGCACTGATCGCCTCGGCGCGTGCCCAGGGCTACGGCCAGCTGGACCACTCGGCGTTGCTGAAGGTCGCCGAGGGCCTGTCCGGAAAGGCGGGCGCGGCGTGATCCCCTGCATGGAAGCGGCCGTCGCCGTGATGGAGTCGGAGGGCGTGGACACCGTCTTCGGCATCCCCGGCGCCGCGATCCTGCCGCTGTACGCGGCGTTGCGGACGAGCGGCATCAGGCACATCACGGTGCGCCACGAGGAGGGCGGCACGCACGCGGCGGACGGCTGGTCCCGCGCCACCGGCAAGGTCGGCGTGAGCATCGGCACCTCGGGTCCCGCCGGCACCAACATGATCACCGGCCTGTACACCGCGCTCGCCGACTCCATCCCGATGATCTGCATCACCGGGCAGGCGCCGAGGGCGAAGCTGCACCAGGAGGCCTTCCAGGCGGTCGACATCGTGGAGATCGCCAAGCCGGTGACCAAGTGGGCCGTGCAGCTGAAGGAACCCGGCCAGGCGCCGTGGGTGTTCCGGGAGGCGTTCCGGCTCGCGCGGTCCGGGCGCCCGGGACCGGTGCTGATCGACCTGCCCCTGGACGTCCAGAGAGGACTGTGCAACTACGACCCGGAGCTCGACGCGCCCCTGCCCGTCGACGTCCCCCAGCCGCATCCCGCGCGTGTCCGCGCCGCGGTCGAGCTGCTGGCGGGCGCGCGGCGCCCCCTGATCCTGGCCGGCGGTGGCGTCATCATCGCGGACGCGGCGGTCGAGCTACGGGCCCTGGCCGAGGCGATGCGCGTTCCCGTGCAGGTGACGCTGATGGGCAAGGGCGCGTTTCCCGAGAACCACGAGCTGTTCGCCGGCATGGCGGGCATCCAGACGCAGACGCGCTGGGGCAACCAGGCGTTCCTGGAGAGCGACGTGGTCCTCGCGGTCGGCGCGCGCTTCGGCGACCGGCACACCGGCGACCTGGACGTGTACCGGGGCGACCGCAAGTTCATCCACGTGGACATCGAGCCGACGCAGCTCGGCAGGGTGTTCGAGCCGGACCTGGGCATCGTCGGCCACGCCAAGCCCACCCTCGCCGCGCTGACCTCGGCCGCCCGATCCCGCGCGCCGCACGGGGACGCGTGGCCGTCGCGGGTCGCGTCGCTGCGGTCGTCGCTGCCCCGCCGCGACGACTTCGACGACGTGCCGATCAAGCCGCCGCGGGTGTACCGGGAGATCAACGAGCACTACGGCGAGGACACCACGTTCGTCACCGCCATCGGGCTCTACCAGATCTGGTCGGGGCAGTTCCAGCACACCTACCTGCCGCGCCGGTACCTGGTGTGCGGCCAGGCCGGCCCGCTCGGCTGGGAGGTCCCGGCCGCGATGGGCGTGAAGTGCGCGTTCCCGTCGCGGCGGGTCGTGGCCGTGGCCGGCGACTACTCCTTCCAGTTCCTGATGGAGGAGATCGCGGTCGCCGCGCAGTACCGCATCCCGTTCGTGATCGTCATGGTCAACAACGAGTACCTGGGCCTGATCCGCCAGGCCGAGCTGCCGTACGACATGAACTACGCGGTGGACCTGCACTACGGCGAGGGCGGCGTCGACCACGTGAAGCTGATGGCGGCGTTCGGCTGCCCGGCCCGCCGCGTCGAGCACCCCGGCGACATCCGTGCCGCCCTGGAGTGGGCCGACGCGGAGTCGGAGCGGGAGTCGCTGCCGGTCCTCGTCGAGATCATGGTCGAACGCGAGGCCAACGCGGCGATGGGCCCGTCCCTGGACCAGATCAAGGAGTTCGAACCCGTCCCGGAACTGGCGGTCAGCGACTGACGCCGGCCGGGGCACGTTCCGCGCAGTCGACCGCCGCCTGGACCAGTGCGGCGAGCGGGCGTGAGCGGGCGTCCTCCGGCCACGCGATGGCCAGGGTGGACAGTGGACCATCGGTGACCGGGACGCAGGTCAGGCCCTGGCGGAGGTGGTGTTCGGCGGAGGCGGGGAGCACCGCGACCGCGCGGCCCAGCGCGATCAGCTGCGTGAGCTGGGCGGTGTCCGTGACCAGCGGGCCCCCGTTCGGCGGCGAGCCCGGCCAGTGGGGGAGCTGCTCGTCCGCGAGGTCGGCCATGGTGACAGACGGGCGGTCCGCCAGGCGGTGCGTGCGGGGGAGCACCACCACGGCCGACTCGGTCAGCAGCTCCTCGTAGGCGAAGCCGGCCGGGTCGTCGTGCGGGAAGCGGAGCAGGGCGGCGTCCGCGTGGCCCTCGCGGAGGAGCACGCTCTGCTCGCCGATCCCGCAGATCCGCAGGTCCACGTCGGCGCCGTACCTGGCGAGGATCTTCTCCAGCAGGCCGCCGTCGCTGTCGGGCTTCATGGCCAGGACGAGGCGCTCGCCACCGACCCGCTGCGCCCGGCGCTCGGCGGCGGTCAGCGCCGTCAGGGCCTTGCGGCCCTCGTGCAGGAGCACCGCGCCCGCCTCGGTGAGCCGCACGGACCGGCTCGTGCGGTCCAGCAGCGTCACCCCCATCCGCCGTTCCAGCTGCTGGATCGTGCGGGACAGTGGCGGCTGGGCGATGCCGAGGCGGGCCGCGGCCCGGCCGAAGTTCAGCTCCTCGGCCACCGCGACGAAGTAACGAAGCTCCCGCGAATCCATACCTCCAGGGTATCCCTGCCGACCCAGCCGGTCTTGGACGCGGTGCCGCGCCGCGACCAGGCTGGGTACATGACTACAGCACTGGTGACCGGGGGCAACAAGGGAATCGGCCTCGAGATCGTGAAACAGCTCGTCGCCGAGGGGATCGACGTCTACCTCGGCGCGCGGGACGTCGAGCGCGGTGAGAAGGCCGCCGCAGACACGGGTGCCCGTTTCGTCCAGCTCGACGTGACCGACCCCGAGTCGGTCCGCCGGGCGGCCGAGAGCATCGACCAGCTCGACGTGCTCGTCAACAACGCGGGGATCATCGGCGGGCCGGGGCAGGCGCCGGGCAGCGTCGACCTCGACGCGGTACGACGGGCGTTCGAGACCAACGTGTTCGGCGTCATCACCGTGACCGACGCCTTCCTGCCGCTGCTGCGGCGGTCGGCGCACCCGCGGATCGTCAACGTGTCCAGCAGCGTCGGGTCACTGTCCCGCATGCTCGGTGACGAGACGCCGATCGGCCTCGGCTACCCGCCCTCGAAGTCCGCGGTCAACGCCATCACCCTGCAGTACGCCAAGGCGCTGCGGGACACCCCGTTCAAGATCAACGCGGTGTGCCCCGGCTACTGCGACACCGATCTCAACAACCACAACGGCCACCGCCCGCCCGCCCAGGGCGCGCGCATCGCCGTGGCGATGGCGACCCTGGGCGACGACGGCCCGACCGCGGGCTTCTACGACGACGACGGCGCCGTCGCCTGGTGAGTGCGCAGCCACACCGCCGTGTCCGGCGGCAGCGTGGTGCCCTCCAGGTTCCCGCTCGCCAGCAGCACCTCGGTGTGCGGGGGTAGTTCGGACGGCGTGGTGGACAGGTTCACCAGGCACGCGAAGGTCTCGTCGCGGGCGAACGCCAGCACGCCGTCCGGCTGACCGGCAAGCCAGGTCAGCGAACCGTCGCCCAGGGCGGGCTCGGTCCGGCGCAGCGTCAGGGCACTGCGGTACAGCTCCAGCATCGACCCCGGGTCACCGGTCTGGTCCTCCACTGTGGACCCCGCCCAGCCCGCCGGCTGCGGGAGCCACGGCGCCGTGCCGGTGGCGTTGAAGCCGTACGGCGGCTCGGTGCCCGACCACGGCACCGGCACCCGGCACCCGTCCCGGCCGATGTCGGCGCCCCCGGTGCGCGTGAAGACCGGGTCCTGGCGCACCTCGTCCGGCAGGTCCTCCACCTCGGCCAGGCCCAGCTCCTCGCCCTGGTAGATGTACACGCCGCCGGGCAGGGCCAGGGTCAGCAGGGCGGCCGCGCGGGCGCGCCGGGTGCCCAGCTCGAGGTCGGTCGGCGCCTTGTGCTGCCGGTCGGCGAAGGAGAACGACGTGTCGGCGCGGCCGTAGCGGGTGACGTGCCGCGTCACGTCGTGGTTCGACAGGACCCAGGTGGCCGGCGCGTTGACCGGGGCGTGCGCGGCGAGCGTCGCGTCCACGACCTCGCGGAGCCTCGCCGCGTCCCACGGGCAGGACAGGAAGTCGAAGTTGAACGCCGAGTGCAGCTCGTCGGGCCGCAGGTACATGGCGAACCGCAGCGGGTCGGGCAACCACATCTCGCCGACGAACACCCGCTTGTCCGGGTAGGAGTCGGCGATCCGGCGCCACTCGCGGTAGATCTCGTGCACGCCGTCGAGGTCGGAGTACGGCAGCCGGCCGTTCGGGTCGGCGACGTCCGGCAGCCCGTCCTCCTTGACCAGGCCGTCGGCGACGTCGATGCGGAAGCCGTCGACGCCGCGGTTGAACCAGAACCGCAGGACGTCGACGAACTCCGCGTGCACGGCCGGGTTCGTCCAGTTCAGGTCCGGCTGCCGCGAGCTGTACAGGTGCAGGTACCACTGGCCGTCCTCGACCCGCGTCCACGCCGAGCCGCCGAAGCGGGACTGCCAGTTGTTGGGCGGTCCGTCGCCGACCCCGTCGCGGAACCAGAAGCGCTCGCGTTCCTTCGAGCCGCGCCCGGCGGCGACCGCGGCCCTGAACCAGGGGTGCTCATCGGAGCAGTGGTTCGGCACGATGTCGATGATGATCCTGATGCCCAGGTCGTGCGCCTCGCTGATGAGCAGCTCGGCCTCCGCCAGTGTGCCGAACACCGGCTCGATGTCCCGGTAGTCCGACACGTCGTAGCCGCCGTCGTCCATCGGCGACGGGTACCACGGGTTGAACCAG
>NZ_JBJMIE010000655.1:0-17765 GCF_045807065.1 Actinophytocola sp.
CGGCGCGTCGACTCTGCACGACGGCATCGCGCGCCTGTCGTCCGGCGCCTCTCAGCTGGCGTCGGGCCTGTCGGACGCCCAGACGCGGATCCCGGTGCTGTCGGACGACCAGAAGAAGAGCAACGCGCAGACCCTGGCGTCCCCGGTGGACGTGGCGACGGAGAACCTGCACCCGGCGGTGACGTACGGGCGCGGACTGACGCCGTTCTTCTTCGCGATCGCGCTGGTGGTCTTCGGCATCACCGCGTTCCTCGTCCTGCGCCCGGTGTCCGCCCGCGCCCTCGCCTCCCGCGCCGGCGACGTGACGGTGGCACTGGCGGGCTGGCTCCCCGCCGCGACATGCTGCGCGCTGGGCGGCCTGGTGCTGTTCGTGGTGCTGGACGTGTTCCTCGGGCTGGACCCGGTGCTGGCGTGGGCCATGATCGGCCTGGTGATCCTGGCGGCGGCCGCGTTCACGGCGATCGCGCACCTGTTCCGGACGTGGCTGGGCGGGGTCGCGAGTGCCGTGGTGCTGGTGTTGTTGCTGCTGCAGCTGACGACGTCGGCGGGCACGTACCCGTACGAGACACTGCCGGGGTTCTTCCGCGCGCTGCACTGGTTCCTGCCGATGAGCTACTTCGTGGACGGCCTACGCGTGACGATCACCGGAGGGAACACCGGACACCTCGTGCGCGACGCGCTGGTGCTGGCCGGTTTCCTGGTGGTGGCACTGGCACTGACGACGCTGGTCGTGCACCGCGAACGCGAGTGGACCATGGCGAAGCTGAAGCCGGCGCTCAGTATCTGAGCAGCTCGTCGAGCCGGGCGGCCGCGTCCGGCACCTCGATCACCTTGTCCCGGCCACGGTGCCCGGCAATGATCGTGACGTCCTGCCTGCGGATCCCGAACGCCTTGGCGAGCGCCTTGCGCACGGCCTCGTTGGCCTTGCCCTCAACAGCAGGCGCCACCACGGCGACGACCAGCGCGTCCCCGTGCCGCCCGCCGACCACCTCCCGCCTGGCCCCGGGCTTCACCCGCACCGCGAACCGCACCGCCACGCCTCCAAGGACCCCGCCGGGACCTCTGGTCCAGCCGGGTGCTTTCGCTTCAGCCGGGTTGCCTCCGGCCCCCGGTTCCATGGTCTCATGGGGCACCGACAGTTCCCGGCGCGCGCGGGGCCGTTCCCGGCACTTGTCCACAAGGGACGACGCCATCCACAGGCGTCCCCGCGACTCTCGATCTTTGTCGGCGCCTCACGGTAGGCTGGAAACCGGGGGCCGGAGGCCAAGCTCAACGTCGAGAGTCACGGGAGTGACCAGGCCGAGCCTCGAAGCCATGGCTGGACGTCGAACACCGCCCGCGACCCGAAAGATCTTGGCGCGCCAGCCGACCGCAGCGCGCCAGCCGACCACAGCGCGCGGTGCGGGTTCCCCCTTGCCCGCAACGCTTTCTTCCGCATCGAGCCCCTGACACCGACCGGCCTGTATCTCACCGCCCTTCGCACGATAGGTTCTTTCGTCGGGTATTTCCGAATCGATCCGGCAGAGTTGATCAGGAGGAAGGTGTGGCCCAGGAGTTGTCGGTCGTGCTCGGGGCTGTTGCCGGGGTCCTGCTGGTCTCGGTGGTCGCGGTGCGGGTCTCCGTGCGCCTCGGTTTCCCGTCCCTCGTGCTCTACCTCGCCATCGGCATCCTGCTCGGTGAGGCCGGCATCGGCATCGAGTTCGAGAACGCCTCGCTCACGGAGTCGCTCGGGCTGGCGGCCCTGGTCCTCATCCTCACCGAGGGTGGGCTGACCACCCGCTGGCGCGAGGTCCGTCCCTCCTTCTGGCCGGGTGTCGTGCTGTCCACTGTGGCCGTCGTCGTCAGCATCGGCGTGACCGGGGCCGCGCTCCACCTCGTCCTCGGCTTCGACTGGCGCCTCGCCCTCCTCTGGGGTGCGGTCCTCGCCTCGACGGACGCCGCCGCCGTGTTCAGCGTGCTGCGCAACATCTCCGTCAGCCGCCGGCTGGTGGGCGCGCTCGAGCTCGAGTCCGGCATGAACGACGCGGCCGCCTACCTGGTCGTCGTGCTCCTCGCCGGCGGCAGCACCGCCACCTGGGTCGACCCGCTCCTCGCGCTCTACGAGCTGGTGGTCGGCGGCCTCATCGGCGTCGCGTTCGGCTGGCTCGGCGTGCACGCCCTGCGCCGCGCCGCTCTCCCGGCCACCGGCCTCTATCCACTCGCGACGGTCGCCGTCTCGGTCCTCGCGTTCTCCGCCGGCTCCCTCGCGCACGCCTCTGGGCTCCTCGCCGCCTACGTCGCGTCGCTCGTGCTCGGCAACTCGAAACTCCCGCACCGCAACGACACGCTCTCCTTCGCCGAAGGACTGGGCTGGCTGTCGCAGATCGGGCTGTTCGTCCTACTCGGGCTGTTCATGTCACCGGCCCGGCTCCTCGACGCGATCGTGCCGGGCCTGGTCGCCGGCATCGTCGTCACGCTCCTCGCGCGGCCGATCTCCGTCGCGATCTCGCTCACGCCGTTCCGCGTCCCGTGGCGCGAACAGGCGTTCCTGTCGTGGGCCGGCCTGCGCGGCGCGGTGCCGATCGTGCTCGCGATGATCCCGATCACCGAAGGCGTGCCGGGCGCGCACCAGCTCGTCGACGGCGTGTTCGTGCTGGTCATCGTGCTGACGATCGTGCAGGGCAGCACCCTGCCGCTCATCGCCAGGTGGCTCGGCCTCGCGAAGACCGGCGAGGCCCGCGAGGTCGACGTCGACGCCGCCCCGCTCGACGAGCTCGGCGCCGTCCTGCTGACGTTCACCGTGCCGCCCGACTCCCGCATGCACGGCGTCTACCTGCGAGAACTCCGACTCCCCACCGGCGCGACGGTGAGCCTGCTGGTCCGCCGCAACGTCAGCTACACCCCGGCGCCCACCACCCGCCTGCAGGAGCAGGACCAACTGCTGGTCGTGGCCACCGAACAGGCCCGCGCCGAGACCGAGCACCGCATCCGCGCCATCGACCGCGCGGGCCGCTTCGCCCGCTGGCACGGCGAAACCGGCAGGGACTAGTCCGTCAGCAGGCTGATCTGGCGCATCTTGTTCGTCGCGTCGAGGGCTGCCACCTTGTACGACTCGGCGAGTGTCGGGTAGTTGAACACCGTGTCCACCAGGTAGTCCACCGTGCCGCCGCAGCCCATCACCGCCTGTCCGATGTGGACCAGCTCGGTCGCGTTGGTGCCGAACACGTGCACGCCCAGCAGTGACCGGTCCTCCGGGGACACCAGCAGCTTCAGCACGCCGTACGAGTCGCCGATGATCTGTCCGCGTGCCAGCTCGCGGTACCGGGACACGCCGACCTCGAACGGGATCCGCTGCTCGGTCAGCTCGTCCTCGGTCCGGCCGATGTAGCTGATCTCCGGGATGGTGTAGATCCCGATCGGCTGCAGCTGGTGCATCTCGTGCACGGGTTCGCCGCACGCGTGGTGCGCGGCCAGCCGGCCCTGCTCCATCGACGTGGCCGCCAGCGCCGGGAAGCCGATGACGTCGCCGACCGCGTAAATGTGCTCCACGGACGTGCGGAACGACGAGTCGACCCTGATCCGTCCGCGCTTGTCCGCCTCGAGGCCGGCCGCCGACAGGTTCAGCGCGTCGGTCATGCCCTGCCGGCCCGCCGAGTACACGACCGTGTCGGCGGGGATCTTCTTGCCGCTCTCCAGGATGACGACCGTGCCCCGGGTGTGGCGCTCCACCGCGGTCACCGTCTCGCCGAAGCGGAAGGTCACCGCCAGGTCCCGCAGCTGGTACTTGAGCGCCTCGACCACCTCGGTGTCGCAGAACTCCAGCATCCGCATCCGCTGCTCGATCACGGTGACCTTCGTGCCGAGCGCGGCGAAGATCGACGCGTACTCGATGCCGATCACCCCGGCGCCGACCACGATCATCGACCGCGGGATCTTCGACAGGCCGAGGATGCCGTCCGAGTCGATGATCGTCTGCTCGTCGAAGTCGACGCTGGCCGGCCGCGCCGGCCGGGTGCCGGTCGCGATCACGATCTTGTCGGCCGTGACCTTGCGCTGCTGACCGCTGCCGTCGGACACCTGCACGGTGTGCGGGTCCAGGAACGTGCCCTCGCCGGGCAGCAGCGCGACGCCGTTGCGGGAGAGCTGGCTGCGGATCACGTCGACCTCGCGGCCGACCACGTGCGACGTGCGCGCGGTCAGGTCGCCGATCGTGATGTCCTCCTTGACCCGGTAGCTCTGCCCGTACAGCTCCCGCTGGGACATGCCCGTCAGGTACAGCACCGCCTCGCGCAGGGTCTTCGACGGGATCGTGCCCGTCTGGATGCACACGCCGCCGATCATGTTGCGGCGCTCGATCAGCGCCACCGACGCACCGAGCTTCGCGGCCGCGATCGCCGCCTTCTGCCCGCCCGGTCCGGAGCCCATCACCAGCAGGTCGTAGTCAGCCATGACGTCAGTCTGGCAAGCGGCACAGCCATTGGACAGTTTCGACGGACATCGGCTACCTTTTCTTCACGAAGGTCATGAGTGCCAGCACCAAGCCCCGGCTCGCTGGCCGGCAACCCTCCAACCGCGGTGGGGTGCCCCGGGTGAGGACCAGGTCTCCCGCGCAGGGCGGGTAGGCAAGCGCGTATTCCTGGAGGCGCCGTCATGACGCTCGCAATCCCCCACGCCCGCGTGTCCAACGCCGCGGACACGCGTGTCCAACTCGCCGGACCCGCGAGTTCGACGCATCCTGCCGGCGTGCCGTCCGTCGCCGGCGCCCGGCTGACCGTGCCGCTGGTCGACGGCCGGCACGTCCAGTACGCCAACCTCGACCACGCGGCCAGCGCGCCCTGCCTCGACGCGGTGCGGGAGGCGGTCGACGAGCTGCTGCCCTGGTACGCCAGCGTGCACCGCGGCGCCGGGTTCGCCTCGCAGGTGTCCACGAAGGTGTACGAGCGGGCCAGGGAGGTCGTCCGCGACTTCGTCGGCGCCCGCGCCACCGCCGAGGTGATCTTCACCCGCAACACCACCGACGCGCTGAACCTGCTGGCCAGGGCGGTGCCGGCGGGCACGTCGGTGATCGTGTTCGACACCGACCACCACGCCGCGATCCTGCCGTGGCGCGGCCCGAACGTGCACCGCGTCACCCCGACCGCGAACGTGGAGCAGGACCTCGACGAGGCCCTCGCGCGGACGCCGACCGGCCCGCGGCTCGTCGTGGTCACCGGCGCCGCGAACGTCACCGGCGAGCTGTGGCCGGTCGCCCGCCTGGCCGCCGTGGCCCGCCGGCACGGCGCCCGCATCGTGCTCGACGCCGCCCAGCTCGCCCCGCACCGCCCGGTCGACATCACGGCCCTCGACGTCGACTACGTGGTGCTGTCCGGGCACAAGCTGTACGCACCGTTCGGTGCCGGCGCGCTGGTCGGCCGGGCGGACTGGCTGCGTGCGGCGAACCCGTACCTCGCCGGTGGCGGCGCGACCCGGCAGGTCACCGCGCGGGCCGTGTCCTGGAACTACGGCCCGGAGCGGCACGAGGCCGGCTCGCCGAACGTCGTCGGCGCGCACGCGCTCGCCGTGGCCTGCCGGACGTTGCGCCAGCACTGGGACGCCGTGATCGCGCACGAGGAGGCGCTGCTCGACCGGCTGCGCACGGGCCTCGCCGCGATTCCCGGCGTGCGACAGCTGTCGATCTTCGGCGACTCGGCGCCACGCGTCGGCGTCGTCAGCTTCACCGTCGAGGGCCACGACCCGAACCTGGTCGCCGCCTACCTGTCCGCCGAGCACGGCATCGGCGTGCGGGACGGCGCGTTCTGCGCGCACATCCTGGTCAGGCGGCTGACCGGCGACCGCGCGCTGCGAGCGAGCCTCGGCCTCGGCAGCACCGCGGAGCACGTGGACCGCCTGCTCACCGCGCTCCACCGCCTGGTCGAGCAGGGCACGACGTGGGACTACGAGCTGGTCGACGGCCGCTACGCGCCGGTGGACGACCCGCGTGAGCTGCCCGCCTTCCTGAGCAACTGAACCGACCGTGGACAATGGGTGACGTGAGCGAGCTTGCGAGCGATCCATCGTCCTCGCCCGAGGAGACCAGCGCCGACACGGAGACGACTGACACGGATACAACCGACGGGGAGACAACCCACGCGGAGACACCGGTGGTGCCTCTGCCGCCCCGGCGCGCGTGGCTCGTCGCGATCGTCGCACCGATCGTGCTGGCCGCAGACCTGATCACCAAGCAGCTCGCGCTGTCCAACCTCGAGGGCGAGCAGCCCGTCCGCGTCCTCGGGGGGCTGTTCTACCTGCAGATCGTGCGCAACCCGGGTGCCGCGTTCGGCATGGCCACCGGCATGACGTGGGTGCTCACGCTGATCGCGCTGGCCGTGGTCGTCGGGATCAGCTGGGTGATGCCGAAGCTGCGGTCCGTGGGTTGGGCCCTCGGCCTGTCGCTCGTGCTCGCCGGCGCCATCGGCAACCTGGTCGACCGGTTCTTCCGTGCCCCGGGGGCGCTGCACGGGCACGTCGTCGACTTCCTGTCGCCGTTCGCGCCGAACGGTGACGTGTTCCCGGTGTTCAACGTGGCCGACTCGTCGATCGTCTGCGGCGGCGCGCTGATCGTGCTGATGGCGTTGCTGGGCCGCGACTACGACGGCCGGCGGACGGCGGACAAGAAATGACCTCACGCACCCTGCCCGTACCCGACGGGCTCGACGGCATGCGCGTGGACGCCGGCTTCGCCAAGCTGCTCGGCCTGTCCCGCACCACGGTCGCCGCGATCGCCGAGTCGGGCGACGTGAGCCTGGACGGGCGCCCGGCCGGCAAGTCCGACCGCCTCACCGCGGGCGCGTGGCTGGAGATCACGCTGCCCGAACCGGAGCGCCCCGCCACGGAGGTGCCCGCGATCGAGGTTCCGGGCCTGGCCGTCGTTTACGAGGACGACGACATCGTGGTGGTGGACAAGCCGGTCGGCGTCGCCGCGCACCCCAGCCCCGGCTGGACGGGCCCGACGGTCATCGGCGGCCTGGCGGCGGCCGGGCTGCGGGTGTCGACGTCCGGCGCCGCCGAGCGGCAGGGCGTGGTGCACCGCCTGGACGTCGGCACGACCGGAGTCATGGTGGTGGCCAAGAGCGAGCATGCGTACACCGTGCTGAAGCGCGCGTTCAAGGAACGAACCGTCGACAAGGGCTACCACGCGCTGGTGCAGGGCCACCCGGACCCGTCAGCGGGCACGATCGACGCCCCGATCGACCGGCACCCCAAGCACGACTACAAGTTCGCGGTCGTCGCGGGTGGGCGGCCGAGCGTCACCCACTACGAGACCGTGGAGGCCTTCCGCGCGGCGTCGCTGGTGGACATTCGCCTGGAGACCGGCCGGACGCACCAGATCCGCGTGCACTTCGCGGCGCTGCGCCACCCCTGCGTCGGCGACCTGACCTACGGCGCGGACCCGGTCCTGGCCAAACGCCTGGGCCTCGCCCGCCAGTGGCTCCACGCCCGCCGCCTGGCCTTCCACCACCCGGCGGACGGCCGCTGGGTCGAGTTCACCAGCACCTACCCGGCGGACCTGCAGACCGCGCTGGACCGCCTCAGCGCGGAATCCTGAGGACCGCCCACAATCCCTGGTGTTTCGCGTATTTTGGGCCACAACCCAGCGAGGGGTGGTGGTGCCCAGTGGCACGCGACGGCGACCAGGTCGAGCACTTCCTGGTGGACGGGGTGGCGCCGCCGGTGATCGGGGTCGGTCCGCCGGAGTCACCGTTCGACCTGGAACCGGACCCTGAGCCGGTACCGGAGGGCCGCCACCGCATCCCCGTGCCGCCGACCGGTCCACCACGCCGTGATCCCGACAGTGGACACGCCGAGCGGCAGGAGCCACCCACCACGCCGATCCCGGCTCTCGCGCCGCAAGCACCCGAGAAGCGGAAGTCCTGGGTGGCCAGGGTGTTCCGGTCGTCCGGCGGCTAGTTCTCGATGATCCAGGTGAGGGCGCGGGACTCCTCGTCCGGTCGCGGGCTCCACCGGACCGAGGTGACCTCGGTGTTCTCCGGCACCACGTACACCGTGTGCCCGCCCTGCGTCTCGCCCGGCGGCACCCCGATCCGGTGGGGCGGCCGGGACGACAGCGACACCGGCGCCTTCGAGATGGTCTTCCCGTCCGGGGTCACCAGCACCAGGTACAGGTCCGGCAGCGACTG
This sequence comes from Actinophytocola sp., assembly GCF_045807065.1. GTDB lineage: Bacteria > Actinomycetota > Actinomycetes > Mycobacteriales > Pseudonocardiaceae > Actinophytocola. The sequence continues at coordinate 8,157 of NZ_JBJMIE010000655.1, forward strand.
GAACGCCACGTGGCCCCGGTTGGTCAGCTCCGTGTGCACGACCACCGACCGCTCACCTTCCTGGAGCCGGTAGCCCGCCGCGGTGAACAGGTAGTCGGCCGGATCCACGACCTCGACCAGGGTGATCGACAGCCGCTCGCCCTCGAGGCCCTCGGTCTGCAGTGCGCTGCCCACCTTGCCCTGGCGGACATCCGGCTTCTCCGCTCGGATCGTGGGCTGTGTCACGTCCTGCGGTGGCGCGTCCCCCCGGGCCCAGGTCGAGGTCTGCGGCGGCCCCCACGTGCTGATCGGCGGCTCGACCTGCGGCATGGGCTGCTGGATCGGCGCCGGGAACGGCTGGCTCGGCGGCCCGGTCTGCGTCTGCGCGGGGAAGGGTGAGCTGGGCGGCCCGGTGCGCGGCATGACCGTGTGCGGACCCGACGGCCCGTGTCCGGGCTGCGACTGAGCATAGGGACCAGGCATGGGTCCCGACACGGGCATCGGTCCGGACGGTGGGTACGGCCCGGTCGGCGTGCCCTGCACCGGGTACGGCATCCCGTAGGGCGGCGAGGTGGCGGCCATCGCGGCGGCCGCGGCCTGGCGAAGGCGTCCAGGGTCGCACTCGACGCCCACGAGCAGCGGCAGCCCGGTCGCCGAGAGCGCGACCAGCCGCGACGCGACCTCCCGCGGGTCCATGCCCAGACGGGCGGCCACCTCGTGCACCGCTGCTCTGCCCATCTCGGCGACCACGCCGAGGAGACGGGCGTCTACCGGATCCGTCACGGCTCGCACGCTACCCCGTTCACTCGATCATCGCGGCGGATGCCGCGCCCACTCCCGGTCGATTCTCCTCCTGCCGCCCACCGCGTTACTGGCAGGATCTACCCATGGGCGCCCCCACCATTCACCGAGGCTTCTGGACCCGCGATCTGAGAGCGGACAAGCACTGGCCCCTCCTCCCGTTCGACGTGCCGGCCGGCTGCCGGTCCATCGCCGTCGACCTGGAGTTCGACCAGGCCTCGGGTGCGGTGATCGATCTCGGCTGTGACGGTGCGCACGGGTGGCGCGGCTGGTCGGGCGGTGCCCGCCGGAGCTATGTGATCACCCCGGAGGCGGCCACTCCCGGTTACGTGCCCGGCGACCTGGAGCCGGGGGAGTGGCACGTGGTGCTCGGCCTGCACCGCCTGCCCGCCAGCGGTGTCGAGGTGACCGTCACCATCCGCACCGATGTCGACGTCGAGCTGCCGGCGAAGCGCCCGGACCCGCCCGTCCCGGCCAAGCCCCGCCCCCGCGGCCTGCCCGCCGGCGCCGGACTGCGCTGGGTCGCCACCGACCTGCACGCCCACACCGTGCACTCCGACGGCACCCTGACCGTCGCCGAACTGGCGGCCGAGGCCGTCGCCGCCGGGTTGGACGCGCTCGCGGTCACCGACCACAACACGGTCAGCCACCACGCCGAGCTGGCCCAGGTCGGCAGGAAGTACGGCATCGCGCTCATCCCCGGCCAGGAGGTCACCACCGAGTTCGGCCACGCCAACGCGTTCGGCGACATCGGCTGGGTCGACTTCCGCGAGCCGGCCGCGAACTGGGTGAAGGCGGTCCGCGAACGCGGCGGCCTCCTGTCGATCAACCACCCGCTCGCCGGGGACTGCGCCTGGCGGCACCCGCTGCCCGAGCACCCGCCGCTCGTCGAGGTCTGGCACTCCAGCTGGGCGGCCCGGGAGTGGGGCGGTCCGGTCGCGTGGTGGCAGGCCTGGGGGACGGCGGCCACCCCCATCGGCGGCAGCGACTGGCACGGCCCCGACGAGGGTGTCCGGCTGGGCGCACCCACCACCTGGGTGGCCGTCGACGCCCACGCCCGCAACGCCGACGAGCTGGTCCCGGCCGTGCTGGAGGGTCTGCGTGCCGGCCGCACGGCGGTGTCGGCGGACCGCACGGGCCCGGTCCTGCTCCCGATGGACGGCAAGGTCATCGCGCTGGACGCCCCGGGCACGCTGGTCGTCGGCCCGGAGGCCACGCACAAGGTCCGCTTCGACCGCGACACCTTCGACCCGCCCGGCGCCCACGGCCACGCCCTGTGCGACCACAACGGCACGGTCCTGTCCCTGGCCGGCACCCCGCACTAGCGGCCTGCCCCTGGTCTTCGTGCGAGGTCGAACGTGACGGCACCCGGCCACCAACCGCCTCGGTGCCCGTACCACGCCTGGTTGCGGTTTCGTGCCGATCTTGGTCGCGCTCCGTCGCCATGCTCGCGTTCCCGCGCCTCCCGCACTAATCTCCGTCCTGTTCGGACCGCAGTTGGTGAAAGACCAACGAACTCGACGACGAGAGGTGCCGAAGATGCGAGCACGCCGCACACTGGCGCTGGCCGCGACCGCCGTCACGGCGATGGCGCTGGCCGGCTGCCTCGGGCAGCAGCAGGACTCGGACTCCGCGCGCAACGCGGACGCCAAGGACGTGACCCTCACCATCACCTCCAACTCGGTGGCCGGCGGCAAGAACGACCTCGGCGCGCGGTGGGTCACCGACTGGGTGATCCCCGAGTTCACCAAGCAGCAGAAGGCCAAAGGCGTCAACGTCACCGTCAAGTACGACGGCACCGGCGTGGACGACGCCGACTACAAGGCCAAGATCGCCCTCGACTTCAACACCGACATCGGCGGCGACGTCGTCGAGATCGACGGCATCTGGCTCGGCGAGTTCGCGCAGGGCGGCCAGGTCAAACCCCTCAACGACATGGTCGGCAAGGACAAGGTCGACGCCTGGGACGGCTGGCAGCAGATCCCGGACGCCGTGCAGAAGCTCGGCCAGTTCGACGGCAAGCGGTACGGCGTCCCCGTCGGCACCGACGGCCGGGTGATCTTCTTCAACAAGAAGCTGTTCCAGCAGGTCGGCCTGCCCGCCGACTGGCAGCCGAAGAGCTGGGACGACATCACCGCGGCCGCCGTGAGCCTCAAGCGGCTCCCCGGCGTCACCCCGATCCAGCTCAACGCCGGCACCGCCATGACCGAGGCGACCACCATGCAGGGCGTGCTCCCGCTCCTCGTCGGCACCGGCAAGGAGATCTACCAGGACGGCAAGTGGCAGGGCGCCACCAAGGAGATCAAGGACGTCCTGGACTTCTACCAGCAGGTGTACCGCGGCAACCTCGGTGACCCGGTGCTCGCGCAGGAGGCCAAGGGCCGCGACAAGTCGTTCGAGGAGTTCGCCCAGAACAAGATCGGCATCCTGTTCGAGAGCGACTACTTCTGGCGCTCGGTCGTCGACCCGACGGTCGGCGTCGCGAAGATGGCCGACCGGAACAGCGCCGTCGGCTGGGCGAAGATCCCCGCCAGGGCACCCGGCGCCGGGGTCGGCGGCCAGGACTTCGTGAGCATGTCCGGCGGCTCGATCCGGGTGATCAACCCGAAGACGAAGTACCCGCAGCAGGCGTGGGAGCTGCTCCAGTTCATGAACTCCGCCAAGGCCACGAAGGCGCGGCTGGGCGACACCGCGCAGGTCACGCAGCGCAAGGACGTCAACGAGGAGGTCCTCAAGAACGACCCGATGCTCGGCTACATCGCCAAGGAGGTCCTCCCGATCACCCGCTACCGGCCGGGGCTCGCGGAGTACCCGAAGGTGTCGACCGCGCTCCAGCAGGCCACGGCCGACATCATCGCCGGCAAGAGCGCGGACGAGGCGGCCGCCGCCTACCAGGACGCGCTGGTCAAGGCGGTGGGCGAGGACCACGTTGCGCGCGGTTAGAGACTCCGCGGGCCTGGGCGTGGCGCGGGCGGTCGCGTTCGTGTCGCCCGCGCTGCTGCTCATCGGCCTGTTCCTGGTCTTCCCCGCGCTCTGGACCATCTACATCGGACTCACCGACTACACGTTGACCGGCCCGGCGTCGGTCGCGCCGTCGTTCGTCGGGCTCACCAACTTCATGGACGCCCTGAACGACACGTTGTTCGGCAACGCCGTCTGGCTGACGCTGGTGTTCGTCATCGGCTCCGCGGTGCTGGGCCAGAACCTGCTCGGCTTCGCGCTGGCCTGGGTCCTGCGCTCGGCCCGCCCCTGGGTCCGGCGGCTGACGGAGGCGTTGGTCCTGCTCGCGTGGATCCTGCCGAGCGTGGTCGTCGCCTACCTGTGGACGGCCGTGCTCGACCGGGACGGCGGCACACTGAACACCCTGCTGGGCAACGGTTCCACGGCGTGGCTGGTCGAGTACCCGATGGCGTCGCTGATCGTGTTCAACACCTGGCGCGGCACGGCGTTCTCCATGATGCTCTACAGCTCGGCACTGGCCGCCGTGCCGCCGTCCCAGCTGGAGACGGCGAAGACGGTCGGCGCGAGCGGCTGGCAGACGGTCCGGGACGTCGTGTTCCCGCACATCCGCGGGCACGTCCTCACCAACACACTGCTCATCTCCCTGTGGACCGCCAACGACTTCACGGCGTTCCTGCTCACCGCGGGCGGCCCGGACCACGAGTCGGAGACGCTGCCGGTGTTCATCTACCAGCAGGCCATCGCGAACGGCGAGCTCGGCTACTCGGCGGCCATCTCGTTCCTGCTGCTGATCGTGAACCTGCTGGTGTCCATGCTCTACCTGCTCCTGCTCAGGAGGCGCGCGTGACCTTCAGAGCGATGCTCCGCCGTTCCCTGTACACCGTGCTGATCGCCGTCCTGCTGGCGTTCTTCGCGATCCCCATGCTCTGGCTCGCGTCCGCGCCGTTCGACAGCGACCCCGGCGTGGGCCTGCGGTGGCCGGACTGGACGCTCGACAACTGGCGCGTCACGTTCTCCCACCCGTACGCGATCGGGTCACTGCTGAACTCGATCGTGCTGTGCGTGGTCGCGACGGTCGTCACCACCGCCCTGGGCACGCTCGCGGCCTACGCCCTGTCCCGCGTCCGCATCCCCGGCCGCGACGCCCTGCTGTACGTGCTGTTGCTGCTGTCCAGCGTGGTCACCGGCACCGCGGCCATGGTGCCGATCTTCGTGATGATGCTGCAGCTCGGGCTGATCAACTCCCAGTACGCCACCGGCCTGGTCATCGCGGGCGGCATGCTCCCGGCCGCGATCTTCATCCTGAAGGACTTCATCGACAGCGTGCCCCGCTCCTACGAGGAGTCGGCACGGGTGTTCGGCGCCTCACCCGGTCAGGTACTACGGCACGTGGTCCTGCCCGTCGCCCGGCCGGGCATCGCGACCATCCTGGTGTGGGCGTTCGTGCAGGCGTGGGGCAACTTCCTGCTGCCGTTCCTGCTGCTGCGCGACGTCGAGAAACAACCGGCGGCGGTCCTTCTGCGCACGCTCAAGGACGAGGGCGGCAGCGCGAACCTCACGGTGATCCCGGTGTTCTCGCTGCTCTACGCGATCCCGGTGGTGGCGCTCTACCTGTTCGTCAGCAAGCGGTACGGGTTCCGCTTCCACGGAGGGATCAAGGCATGAGCGGAGCTTGCGGAGCGAGTCATGAGCACTCAGGACGTCGCCGATCCCGTGGAGGGCGCCGGAGTAGTGGAGCCTGCGGAGCGTTCCGGCGCCACGCAGCGGGTGAGGAGGCGTCCTGATGGCGGGAATCGACCTGACCGCGCTGTCCACGGTGTACCCGAACGGGGTGCGCGCGGTGGACGGCCTCGAGCTGTCCATCACGGACGGTGAGTTCTTCGCGTTGCTCGGCCCGTCCGGCTGCGGCAAGACGACCCTGCTGCGCACGATCGCGGGCCTGGAGCAGTCGTCGTCCGGCACGATCCAGCTGGGCGGTCGCGACGTCACCCGCCTCGACGCCGGCAAGCGCGGCGTGGCCATGGTGTTCCAGGACTACGCTCTGTTCCCGCACATGACGGTCGCCCAGAACATCGCCTACCCGCTGCGTGTGCGGCGCGCGTCGAAGCAGGCGCAGCAGGACGCGGCCGTGTCGACCTCGGCCGGCCTGGGCCTGTCGGCGCTGCTGGAGCGCCGGCCCGGCCAGCTGTCCGGCGGGCAGCAGCAGCGGGTGGCGTTGGCCCGCGCGATCGCCATGTCCGCGGACGTGCTGCTGCTGGACGAGCCGCTGTCCAACCTGGACGCCCGGCTGCGGCTGGAGGCGAGGACGTTCCTCAAGCGGCTGCAACGGGACCTGGGCGTGACCACGGTGTTCGTGACCCACGACCAGGCGGAGGCGCTGGCGCTGGCCGACCGCATCGCGGTGATGGCCGAGGGCCGGATCCGCCAGGTGGGCACGCCGAAGGAGGTCTTCCAGCGCCCCGCGGACACGTTCGTGGCGAACTTCATCGGTTCGACCCCGATGAACCTGCTGACCGGCACCGTCCGTGACGGCCTCGTCGAGGTCGCGGGTGCGCTCCTGACCCCACCGGGTGACCTGGCCCTGACCGACGGTGCCCCGGTCGTGGCCGGCATCCGCCCCGAGTACCTCCAGCCGGCCGCGGACGGCATCACCGGCACGGTGTCCATCGTGGAGAACCTGGGCGTGACGTCGCTGGTGACCCTGGAGTGCCCTGGCGAGGTCCTGGTCGGCCTGACCGTGCCGGAACACGAGGAACCGGCGGTGGGCACCACTATGACCGCGGCTCCGGCACCGGGACGGCTGCTGGTGTACGACGGCGAGACCAGCGAGCTGCTGACGGCCTAGCGAGCACCACCAGCAACGCGAGCCCGCACCAGGTGAACTCGTTGCCGACGATGTGCTGCCACCACGACCAGGACAGCTCCCGGTCGTACCGGTTGGGCAGCACCCAGTGCGGCGGCGCCACGAACAGCGCCATGCCGACCGCGGCCGCGACCCGTCCCGGCCAGCGCCAGGTGCGCAGCCGCGGCGCCAGCCAGACCCCGGCGAGGACCGCCCACACCCAGTGGTGCGACCAGGACACCGGCGAGGCCAGCAACCCGGCGATCGCGGCCGCGAGCAGCGCGCCCAGGTGGTCGCCGGCGGCGGTGGCCCGGCGCACGGCGAACCATCCGAGCACGGCCACGACCAGCGCGGACACGAACCACAGCAGGGTGGTGAGGTCGCCGTCGAGGCCGAGCCGGTGCCAGAAGCCGTTGAGCGACTGGTTGGCGGTGTAGGTGAGGCCGCCGATCCGTTCCGGGTCGCCGAGGACCGTGGACAGGTAGGCGGGTGTCTCGCTGGGCGCCAACGCCCAGGCGAGCAGCGACGCCACGGCGAACGCACCGACCGCGGTGAGAGCCTGCCGCCACTGCCGCCGAGCCGCGAAGAACAGCAGGAACGCGAAGGGTGTCAGCTTCACCGCCGCCGCGAGCCCGGTCAGCGTCCCCCGCGGCCACCAGGTGCGCGGGGACAGGCAGTCGGCGACGACGAGGACCATCAGCACCAGGTTGATCTGCCCGAAGCTGAAGGTCAGCCGAACGGGTTCGAGCAACACGCCGCCGGCGACCACCGCGACGACCCCGGCGACGGTCCGGTGCCGGAGGACCAGCACCCCCACCCCGACGAGCGCGAGCAGCGAGAGCACGACCACCACCACGATGGCCAGCACCCAGGGCAGCACCGCGAGCGCGGTGAACAGCAACGCCGAGACCGGTGGGTAGGTGAACGGCAACCCGGTCCCGTACCGCCTGCCGAACGCGTCCGAGTAGAGCGGGAACCCGTCCAGCCAGGCTTGCCCACCAGCGCGGTACACCCGCAGGTCGAGGGGATTCTCGAGATCGACGAGCAGGAGCAGCGCCCCCGCCACGACCACCAGCCCACCCGCGACGACGAGACTGGTTCGCCGCGTCACGCTTCCCCCCTAGCTGGACCGGCGGGAAGTCTACCGATCCGCGACCAGCCGCACGGCGAGCCCACCGAAGACGGCGGCCGACACCCGGTTCAACCACCGCTGGATCCCGGGCCGCCGCGACAGCACCGCGGACAGCGCCCCGGAGGCGAGCCCCACGCTCGCGTCGACGCAGAACCCGATGACGATGAGGATCGCCCCCATGACGAGGAACTGCACCGGCACGGGCCACCCACCCGGAGTGACGAACTGCGGCAGGAACGCGACGTAGAACAGCACGACCTTGGGGTTGGAGAGGTTGACGAGCGTAGCCATCACGTAGGTACGCCGCAGCGATCGCCGCTCGAACCGGACAGGCGCGGCCCTGACCACGTCCTTGGCCGACCGCAACGTCTTGACCGCGAGATAGAGAAGAAAGACGGCCCCGGCAACCCGCACAACCTCGAGCGCGACAGGCGCCGCCTGCAGAAGCGTCCCAAGCCCCAACGCGGCGGCCACCGTATGCCCGACGATCCCACTGGACATCCCCGCGGCGGCAACCACCCCAGCGGCCCGCCCCCGCGCGATCCCATTGGCCATGATGAACGCCATATCAGGCCCAGGCACCACACTGATCACAACACAGGCGACAACGAACGCCAACACGATCGAGAGCTCCACGCCCGCATCCTGGAGCAGGAGACCCGAAGTGTCGCGCCGATTTTCACCCGGCCCAGGTGGTGGGACCGTTCAGGTCACCCCTCGGCGGACGGCAACTCCGACCGCAACATCCGGTAGAGCACCTCGTCCCGCCAGGCACCATCCCGGAAGGTCCGCCCCTTCATCACCCCTTCCCGAACGAACCCCGCCTTCTCCAACGCCCGCTGCTCAGCGACGTTCTCCCCCTCGGTAACGGCCTGGATCCGGTTGATAGGAGCGTGCGCGAACAGGTAGCGGGCAAGCAGCAGCTGAGCGGCCGACCCATGCCCGTTCCCCCGCGCATCCGGCCGCAGGCTGATTCCGAACTCGACGCAGTACACGGTGTTCCCGGTAGGCACCCGAAACCACGACACGAACCCGAGCGTCTCCCCGCCCAACTCCACCATCAACACACTCTTGTCATCAGCGAGAAGCCCGTTGTCCGCGAACCGCTGCCGCCACTGCTTCCCACCCACGAACCCACCCCAGTTGAACTCCCCAATGGCAGCCGGATCAGCGAACATCGCGTCCAACGCCTCAAGATCGGACTCAACCACCCGCCGCAACCGCAACCCCTCACTCATACCCGCACGCTACGCGGCCCCGACCGCAAGGGCGGCCCAAACACCAACATCCAAAACCCCACCACGAACGACGCACCGGCAAAGAGCAAGTCGCTGGACCGACCAACCCAAGCCCGCCATCAACCAAGCGCGCCGCCACCCCACGGGGGCGGGCCGAAACGGCCAGATCAAAGTCGACTCCGTCGGCCACTCCGCGCCCCCACGGCTAAGAAGGGCCGCCGCCACGCGGCGGGCTGAAACGGCTCGGCCAACCCAACTCGTTGGCAATTCCGGCCCCCGGCCCAGCGAAACGCGATCGCTCCATGCGGTGAGCGAAAGCGGCCGGATGAACCCAGCCCCGTTGGCCAACCCGCGCCCCCACGGCCAACCGGCAACAAGGCCCCATGCGGCGAGTGAAAGCGGCCGGATCAACCTAACCCCGTTGGCCAACTTGCGCCGCCAGGGCCAACCGCCGGCAAGGCTCCATGCGGTGAGCGAAAGCGGCCAGACCAATCCAACCCCGTTGGATTGGTCTGGCCCCCACGGCCAACCCGCGACAAGGCTCCACGCGGCGAGTGAAAGCGGCCGGATCAACCTAATCCCGTTGGCCAACTCGCGCCGCCATGGCCAACCCGCGACAAGGCTCCACGCGGCGAGTGAAAGCGGCCGGATCAACC